>NZ_JBAWFH010000098.1:0-17479 GCF_049591685.1 Rhodococcus sp. (in: high G+C Gram-positive bacteria)
GCCGCCTCGACCGCGCGGCGGACGACGGCAACGACGCCCTCGTTCGGCTCGAGCGCCGCAACGGCGGCGGCCGAGGACTCCAGGACCGTCACGATGGTTCCCTCGACGGGAACACTGACGACGTCGGCCGCGAGTTGTGCGGCACGGTGCAGTGCACCGCGCACGTCGGTTCCGCTCAGGACGGTACGGTCCGCGGCCGCCTCGGCAAGGGCGCGCATCAACTGCGATGCGATGACGCCGGAGTTGCCTCGTGCGCCCGACACCGCGCCGTGTGCCAGTGCAGCGGTCACGGTGGTCAGGTCGGCCTCCGGCCCGGCGCCGCGCATGCTCTCGACTGCCGCACGCACGGTGAACACCAGGTTGGTACCGGTGTCCGAGTCCGCGATCGGGAACACGTTGAGTTCGTTGATCTCGTCGCACCGATCGGTGAGGCCGTCGACGCATCGGTACGCCCACTGCCGAACCCGGTCGACATCCAGAACCACGTCATCCAGAACAACATCGTCGAGAACCACATCGTTCTGTGCATCGGAGATTGCGCCGGTCACTGCATCGGGGGCATTGCGGTCGCCCACCGTTGCCGACGTGTCGACCGACTCATCCATATCGTCCCATCCCCCCGTTTGTCCAAGCCCCCGTTTGTCCAGCTCGCCGCCCTCGTGCCGCGCATTCCACTGTGTCCATTCGACTGTGTCAAACTGCCAGCGCCGAGCACAGACAGCCTAGACTCGGGACGGCTGCGACGCCGGTCAGCTGCCCCATCGGGGCGCAGTTTGGTGAATCGCAGGCACGCCGCTATTCTTGCAGGGTTGCCCGATGAGGCGCGGCGCTGCTGGTTGTGCGTCCACCCCGTCACCGCAACCGACCACATGTTAACGATCAATCATCTATCAAGGAGTTCGCGACTATGGCTGCCGTCTGCGACGTATGCGCCAAGGGGCCCGGCTTCGGTAAGTCGGTTTCGCACTCGCACCGACGGACCAACCGTCGTTGGAACCCGAACATTCAGACCGTTCACGCTCAGGTTGCCCCCGGCAACTCGAAGCGCATGAATGTCTGCACCTCTTGCCTGAAGGCCGGCAAGGTGGTTCGGGGCTGATCAGGCCCCCGAGACGTAGCATCGACTCTGCCCCGTGACCGATTCGGTCATGGGGCAGAGTTGTCTGCAGACGATGTTGTCGCACCGCCCGCTTTCTGATCTGCGCAGCAAGTTACAGTGCGAAGTGTGACCAGTTTCGAGAGTATCGGCCCTGTCGAGGTCGTCGATGGTGTCCTGAAGATCGTCGTGGCGACAGATGCCGCGGGAACCTCCCTCAGTGGAGCAGCAATGGCGGAAGGTGCTGCCGCTCTCCGTTCGCTGAACAACGGCGAGCTCGCGGCCGGATGCATCCTTCTGGTGGGCAGTGGACCCAACTTCTGTGCGGGCGGCGATGTTCGAGCATTTGCCGCAGCTTCCGACCGCGGTGCATACGTACGGGAAGTCGCGGACGAATTTCATCGTTTCGTCGTCGAATTGTCCGCCGCTACCGTTCCCGTTGTCGCAGGCGTGCACGGCTGGGCTGCCGGCGCAGGTATGTCTCTGGTGTGTCATGCCGACGTCGCGATCGGCGGCCGGGCAACGAAACTCCGCCCTGCCTATCCCGGTATCGGCTTCACCCCCGATGGCGGCCTCACCTGGACGTTGCCGCGCATCGTGGGGAGTGTCCGCGCCCGGGACATCCTGTTGAACGATTCGATCCTGGGCGGCGAGGAAGCGGTTCGACTCGGAATTCTGAGCAGATTGGTCGGCGACGACATCATCGCCACGGAGGCGGAGAGACTCGCGCGGACGTTCGCAGCAGGCCCCACCGCGGCCTTCCAGGCCACCAAAACGTTGCTGGCCGAGTCCGAGTACCGCACGCTGGCCGAACAACTGGAAGCAGAAGCGGTCTCCATCTCTGCGGCTGCGAACAGCCCGACCGGCCGTGAGGGCGTCGATTCGTTCATCGAGAAACGCAGGCCCGACTTCTCCTGACGCAATGAGCTCAGGGCAGTCGCCAGTCGACGGGCCGGTGCCCACCCGCCACGAGTAGTTCGTTGGTGCGGCTGAACGGCTTGGATCCGAAGAAACCGCGGGACGCCGACAACGGCGAGGGGTGTGCCGACTCGATCACGGGTGTATCGCGCAACATCGGCTTCAACGTGGCCGCGTCACGCCCCCAGAGAATAGCGACGAGCCCGGCCGATCGTGCGTCGTCACGGGCGACGAGTGCTTCGATGGCCTGTTCGGTCACCGCCTCCCATCCCTTCTTTCGGTGCGAGGCAGCAAGGCCCGGCTGCACCGTCAGGACTCGATTGAGTAGCAGCACTCCCTGGTCCGCCCACGGCGACAGGTCACCGGTCGACGGGGTTGGAAAGCCCAGATCGTCGGTGTACTCCTTGAAGATGTTGGCCAGGCTGCGCGGAACCGGTTTGACGTCCGGTGCCACCGAAAAGCTCAGTCCGACTGCATGCCCCGGGGTGGGGTACGGATCCTGGCCCACGATCAGAACTCGCACGTCATCGAACGGCCGGGTAAATGCGCGCAGCACGTTCTCCCCCGACGGCAGATAGCTTCGCCCCTGGGCCAATTCGTCCCGAAGCATGTCTCCCATGTTCGCAATTTGCTGCTCGACCGGTTTCAGCGCTGTGGCCCAACCGGTTTCGACGATCTTGCCCAACGGCTGCGCGGTCACTACGTCGATCCTTCACTGTCGTCGTTGTCGTGCACTGCGCCCGATGATCGGCTGCCTTCACGCGGTGGAGCCGACGAGCCCCCACGGGAGAAACTGGACCATCCGGCTGCACCGTCGAACAGGTCGCCGTCGACGGTTACCGTCGAGCGAGCGACTGCGTCCAGTACGCGCCCCACCGCAATCCAGCCGTCGGGCAGAATCACATCGGGCGGGAAGGTGCCTGCGAGGGCATGATCCTCGCCGCCCGTCAACACCCAGGACAGCGCCGAACCGCCCACTTCATCGGCTGCACAGATGATTTCGTCGGCAACGATCATGGCCGAACCGATCACGTCGATCGACACCGCCGACGCCTGCGCGATGTGCCCGAGGTCTGCGAGCAAGCCGTCGGAGACGTCGGTGAGAGAGGTTGCCCCGGCACGCGCGGCAAGGGGGCCCTGCTCGTAATCCGGGGTCGGCACTCGGTGCGCATCGATCAGACCGCGATGGCCTGACACACCTGCCTCGAGCACGGCCAGGCCTGCTGCCGATCGCCCCAGTACGCCTGAGACAGCCACCACGTCCCCTGGCCGAGCGCCCGATCGAAGCACGGCCGATCGTCCTTCCAGGTCGCCGAGGGCGGTGATGGAGACGACGACCGCCTCGGTTTGGACGAGGTCGCCGCCGACGATCGACGCACCGGCTCGGGTCGCTTCCTGCCACAGTCCCTCGTTCAGACCATCGGTGACGTCGATCGGGGTGTCGGCCGGGCACCCCAGCGCGACCAGAAATCCGGTGCAGCGCGCTCCCATGGCGGCGATGTCCGCGCCGTTCTGCGCGATGGCCTTGCGTCCGACGTCGACGGGGCTCGACCAATCGAGCCGAAAGTGCCTCTGCTCGACCAACATATCGGTCGTCACGACCACCCTGGCGTCGGGCGCCGCGACGATTGCCGCGTCGTCACCCGGGCCGAGCACGGTGTGGGCGGACTGCATTCGTCCGCGGGTAAACCGATCGATCACAGCGAACTCGCCGATCTCGGCGACGGTGGGGGTGTGCGATGGGCGTCGAACTTCGCCGGCGTCGATGGGTTTTACCTCTTCTCGGTCACGGTCGGTCGGTCGGTGTCGCGGAGCGCGGCGGAGGCTCGAGGTACCTTTTATCGGCAGTCGGGTTCCCTGGCTCGACTCGAGCACCTGCACGAGACTACCTTTCCTGGACTGGACGAGATGAGCACCGGACACGCAGCCACCGACCCCGACGACGCCGAGAATTCCGCCACGACCGACGCGCCGACGGCTCCCGCGACCGAGAAGAGACACCCGGCCGTCATCGCCACGGCGGTCGCTTTGCCGGTCGCGCTACTCGTGGGAGTTGTCGTCGCGGCGGTCACCGTGTCCGGGAAATCGGTACGGTCACCAGAGGCGCTCGGACCGGTGGAGGCACCCGCGGCCGCCGGCCCCGAGTGCACAACCCTTCTTGGCGCACTCCCAGACGCGCTCGGCGACTACGACATCGCGGAACTGGTCGATCCAGCGCCCGCGGGCGCCCGGGCGTGGGCACCGGACGACGAGACTTCGGACGCCGTCGTTCTTCGCTGCGGTCTGCCACGACCACTCGGCTTCGACGTCGCGGCACCGCTGCAGGTGATCAATGGCGTGCAGTGGTTCGAGGTGTCCGGCGCCGATTCCGGCATCGAGGCGAGCACCTGGTACACCGTCGATCGGCCCGTGTACGTCGCGCTGACGGTTCCGAGCGGGTCGGGCCCCACTCCCCTGCAGGATGCGTCCGACGCGATTTCCTCGGTACTGCCGCAGACGGCTCTGGATCCGGCGCCCCTGCAGTGACGCGCTTTACCGGAGACCGGTGCCGCGAGCTATCGCCGTCTCGATGAGGGTGTCGATCAACGTTCGGTAGTCCACCCCGGAAGCGTTCCACATCTTCGGGAACATGGAGATGGACGTGAATCCGGGCATGGTGTTGATTTCGTTGATGACGGGGCCGTCGTCGGTGACGAACAGGTCGACGCGGGCGAGGCCCTGACAGTCGAGGGCTCGGAACGCGTCGACAGCGATACGGCGGATGGCTTCGCTCGTGTCCTCAGGGAGTACGGCAGGGACGTCGAACTCGCAGACGTCGTCGAGGTACTTGCTGTCGAAGTCGTAGAACGCGTGGTCGTCGGCCGGCGCGTCGGGCATGCGTATCTCGGCCACGACGCTGGCCCGAATCGAGCCGTCGGGGAACTCGAGCACGCCGCACTCGACCTCCCGGCCGCTGATGGCCCCTTCGACGATGACCTTGGGGTCGTGCCGCCGAGCGTGGGCAACGGCGTCGGCCAGCGCCTCCCATGTGGTGATCCGGCTGATACCGATGGACGATCCGCCACGCGACGGTTTGACGAACGCAGGCAGGCCGAGGAAGTCCTGCTGCTCTGCGGTGAGGGATTCGGTACCGCGCCGGAGTACGACCTGCCGCCCGACCGGGAGCCCTTCCGCGGCGAGGAGTTTCTTGGTGAATTCCTTGTCCATGCCCGCTGCGCTGGCCAGGACGCCCGGCCCGACGTAGGGCACTCCAGCGAGTTCGAGGAGTCCCTGGATTGTGCCGTCTTCACCGTAGGCGCCGTGCAACAGGGGAAACACGACGTCCACGGACGCCAATACTGCTCCCGCGTCTGCTCGGTCGAGCGAGACGAGCTGGCCGGCGCGCGTGGGGTCCGCCGTCAAAGCCACTCCGGCCGCGCCCTTGTCGACGCTCGGGAGCTCCCGACCGTGGATGGAGAGAGCCTCGATGTCGGTGGCGCCGAGAACCCACGCACCGTCGGTGGTGATACCGACGGGCACCACCTCGTAGCGTTCGGGATCGATGTGCTGGAGAACACTGCCTGCGGATACGCAGGAGACAGCGTGTTCATTGCTGCGTCCGCCGAAAACAACGGCGACTTTGGTGCGGGTTCGACTCACGGTGATAAACCGTACCGCCCGAGCACCCGTGGCTGTCACGGTCACCCCGCACCGTGGGCAATCGAGACGGTGGTGTCGATTACTCGGGCTTGATGCGCCGCCCGAGCAGGTGCCCCACGGCGTCGGGAACCGACAGGCCCGAGTGACACACCCGATGCACCGCGTCCGTGAGGGGCATCTCCACGTCGTAGCTTTCGGCGAGAGCACGGACCGACGTGCACGACTTGACGCCTTCCGCGACCTGTCCGTGTGCCGCCTCCTGCGCGCTCTCCATCGAACCACCCGCGCCGAGCCGCTCACCGAAGCTGCGATTGCGCGAGAGCGTCGACGAGCAGGTGGCCACCAGATCGCCGACGCCGGCGAGCCCGGCCAGGGTTGCAGGCTTGGCGCCGAGAGCGGTTCCGAGACGGATTATCTCCGCGAGTCCGCGCGTCATGATCGAGGCGAGCGTGTTCTCCCCGTATCCGACACCGCTCGCCATTCCACATGCCAGTGCGATGACGTTCTTGCAGGCACCGCCGATTTCGCATCCGATGACGTCGGAATTGGTGTACGGCCTGAAGTAGCCTGTGGCGCAGGCCTTTTGAATCTCGAGGGCCCGCCGCGAATCCGAGCATGCGATGACGGTGGCCGCCGGTTGGCCTTCGGCGATGGGCCGCGCCAGATTCGGACCCGACAACGACGCGATGCGACTCGGATCGGCGCCGGTCACCTGTGCGATGACCTGACTCATGCGGAGTAACGTTCCAGTTTCGATTCCCTTGGCGAGACTGAGCAGTGTCGATTGGGCCGGAATGAGTTCCGCCCATTCGGCGAGGTTCGCGCGCAGCGACTGCGACGGGACGGCCAGTACCACGATGTCGGCACCGTCCAGTGCGCGTGCGGGGTCGCTCGTGGCCGTGATCGAATCGGGAAGCGTGATCCCCGGAAGGTAGTCCGAGTTCTCGTGCCGCGCGGAGATGACCTCGGCGAGCTCGCCGCGCCGCGCCCACATCGTCACATCGGTACCGGCATCGGCAAGCACCTTGGCGTACGCCGTTCCCCACGATCCGGAACCGAGTACCGCTGCTCTGGTCATACGGCTGCTCTGGTCATACGGCTGCTCCGGTCATACGACAACCACCTTTTCGGTCCCCGAGGTGGACAACACTCGGGATGCGACACTCTGTCGCCGCACCACACTAACGGTCACAGTCGGCCGAAGAGGTCGAACGGCGTCGATGCTCGCGACGCTGGCAGGATCAACTGTCATGAGTACCGCGCACGTGGTGATTGCAGTCAAGGATCTGGCCGCAGCCAAGACACGACTGGCAGATGCCTTCGACGACGCCGACCGTGCACGGCTGGTCGTGGCGATGTTCCGCGACACGGTGATCGCCGCACGAGCCGTAGAATCCGTCGCTGCGATCACCGTGGTCACACCGGATCCAGCCGTGGCCGACGCTGCGGCAGAGCTGGGGGCGCGCGTGATCGAGGAACCGTGTGACCGAAACCCGAACGACTCCGTGGCTCGACTGAACTCCGCTTTCACGGCCGCGGCTTCGCGTGTACGCGCGGAAGGCAACGAGGACATCGTCGCGCTGCAGGCCGATCTGCCGGCCCTTCGGAGCAGCGAACTCGCCGACGCGTACGCCGTAGCACCGGCGGGCGCGAGGTCGGTGGTCAGCGATCATCACGGAACCGGCACTGCGGCATTCATCCTGAGGGGCCGAGCCGAGGAGTTCGCACCCCTGTTCGGGCCCTCGTCCGCGCGGCGTTATCGCGAATCCGGAGCACACGGATTGGACGGGGACTGGCCCGGGCTGCGACTCGACGTCGACACCATCGACGACGTACGGCAGGCGTTCGCTCTCGGTGTCGGAGACGCCACGGCGGCCGTTCTGCGATCGCTCGGCTGGTAACCCACGTCTGCGCGGACGTCGAACACAATTCGTCGATCCGAGTTTCAACGACACTCGTAATGGGGGATGATCGACGCGTGAGCAACAGCGAACTCCAGGCCGAAGAATCCGGATCGACCACCGCCCCCGGGGGCAGCGACGCCGGCGGGTCGGTCCCCCTGCCCGTGACCACCGTCCCGGCCGACCCTGCTGCTCTGCCGGCAGCGACGCGGCCCCACATGCTCGACGCCGAGGACGCATTGCCCGAAAACCGTTATCTCAACCGCGAATTGAGCTGGCTCGATTTCAATTCGCGCGTGCTCGCCCTCGCCGAGGATTCATCGCTCCCGTTGCTCGAACGCGCCAAGTTTCTCGCAATCTTCGCCTCCAACCTGGACGAGTTCTACATGGTTCGCGTGGCGGGCCTCAAGCGTCGCGACGAGACCGGTTTGTCGGTGCGCTCCGCCGACGGCCTCACCCCGCGCGAACAGCTCGCTCTGATCGGCCGGAGAACGCAGGAGTTGGCCCGGCGTCACGCACGGGTTCTGCTCGACGCGATTCTTCCCGAACTCACGGCGGTCGGTATCGAGATCATCCGATGGTCCGATCTCGACGCCGACGAACGCGCGCGCCTGTCGACCTATTTCCACGAGCAGGTGTTCCCGGTGCTGACCCCGCTCGCCGTCGACCCTGCTCACCCGTTCCCCTACATCAGCGGCCTGAGCCTCAATCTCGCTGTGACGGTCAAGGATTACGCAACCTCCGGTGAGCACTTCGCGCGCGTCAAGGTGCCGGACAACGTCGACCGGTTCGTTCGGGTGCGCAGAGGCGACGCAGACCAGAGCGTCGATGCGTTCCTGTCGATGGAAGAGGTGATTTCCGCTCACCTCGACGTGCTTTTCCCCGGAATGGATGTGGTGGAGAGCCACGCGTTCCGGATCACGCGCAACGCCGATTTCGAGGTCGAGGAAGACCGCGACGAGGACCTACTGCAAGCGCTGGAGCGCGAATTGGCGCGCCGTCGATTCGGTTCGCCGGTTCGTCTCGAAATTGCCGACGACATGACCGAGCACATGCTCGAACTGCTCCTGCGGGAGTTGGACGTCGATCCCGGTGACGTCATTCAGGTTCCGGGTCTGCTCGACCTGTCGTGCCTGTGGCAGGTGTACGGCGTCGACCGCCCCAACCTCAAGGATGCGCCGTTCGTTCCCGCGACCCACCCGGCGTTCGGTGAACGCGAAACCCCCAAGAGCGTTTTCTCGACGCTGCGTGACGGTGACGTCCTCGTGCACCACCCGTACGATTCGTTCTCCACGAGCGTGCAGCGATTCATCGAGCAGGCGGCCGCCGACCCGCAGGTGCTGGCGATCAAGCAGACGCTCTACCGCACGTCCGGCGACTCCCCGATCGTGAATGCTCTGGTGGACGCGGCAGGTGCGGGCAAGCAGGTGGTCGCCCTCGTCGAGATCAAGGCCAGGTTCGACGAGCAGGCCAACATCGAGTGGGCCCGTAAATTGGAAAAGGCCGGAGTCCACGTCGTGTACGGCCTCGTCGGGCTCAAGACGCACTGCAAGACATGCTTGGTGGTCCGCCGCGAAGGTTCGGTCATCCGTCGCTACTGCCATATCGGAACCGGAAACTACAACCCGAAGACCGCGCGTACCTATGAAGATGTGGGCCTGTTGACGTCGTCGCCCGAGATCGGCGCCGACCTCACCGATCTGTTCAATTCGCTCACCGGGTATTCGCGAAAGACCAGTTACCGCAATTTGCTCGTCGCCCCGTACGGCGTTCGGCGCGGGATCGTCGAACGCATCGAAGCCGAAATCGAGCACCAGCAAGCCGGGCGTTCGTCGGGAATTCGCTTGAAGGCGAACGCACTCGTCGACGAACAGGTGATCGACGCCCTGTACCGGGCATCGGCAGCCGGTGTTCCCGTTGAGGTCGTCGTGCGCGGAATCTGTGCTCTCAAGCCGGGCGTACCCGGATTGAGCGAGAACATCCGGGTCCGTTCCATCCTCGGCCGCTTCCTCGAACACTCCCGAGTGCTGAATTTCCGTGGATCGGACGAATTCTGGATCGGCAGCGCGGACATGATGCATCGAAACCTCGACCGGCGCGTCGAAGTGATGGCGCAGGTGAAGGATCGGACACTGACCAAGCAGCTCGACGACATCTTCGAGTCGGCACTCGACCCGACCACACGGTGCTGGATCCTGCAGCCCGACGGTGGCTGGACGGCGTCCCCCGCAGAGGGTCAGAACGTGCGGGAGCACCAGGTCGAGCTCATGCGTGGTCGGCGAAACCAGGGATCCTGATGTCGGGCGGAGACAACTCGTTGCGCGCGAACATCTTCGCCGCGGGCGCAGTGTTGTGGCGCCGTCCCCCCGGCGGTGGAACGGTGGCCGATCCGGCCGATGCGACGGTCGCGATCGTCCACCGCCCGAAGTACGACGATTGGTCGTTTCCGAAAGGGAAGATCGATCCCGGGGAGTCGACGGTCGATGCTGCCGTCCGAGAAGTGTCCGAGGAGACCGGCTTCGACGCCAAGCTCGGGCGTTACCTGTCGAAGGTGACGTACCCGATCGTCGGACATCGGAGAACGAAAAAGGTCGACTACTGGGTCGCCGAGGCACGAGACGGCAAGTTCGAACCGAACGACGAAGTGGACGAACTTCGGTGGGTCTCGCCTGTGGAAGCCGGCGCGCAGCTGTCGTATCCGATGGACCGTAAAATACTGCGGCGGTTTCTCAAGCAGCCCCCGGACACCGACACCGTTCTACTCGTGCGACATGCCAAGGCCGGTCAACGGTCGCGCTACAAGGGCGACGACGCACTCAGACCGCTCGACGCAGTGGGCAGGATTCAAGCCGAGGCACTCGTCTCGCAACTGCTGGCATTCGGTGCGGACTCCGTGCACGCAGCCAACCGGCGTCGCTGCGTGCAAACCGTGCAGCCGCTGGCCGATCGCCTCGCGGAGCAGATCACCCTCGAACCGCTGCTGTCCGAGGAAGGATACTGGGACGCTCCCGACGAGGCTCGTCGCCGTGCAGTGGAAATCGCATCACTGGGCGGCGTTCGTACCCTGTGCAGTCAGGGCAAGGTTATTCCGAATCTGCTGCAGTGGTGGGCCGATAGGGACGGCGTGAAGCTGCCCCCCAACCGCAATCGCAAGGGCAGCGTTTGGGTGCTGTCGATGTTCGACGGCAAGTTGATCGCAGCGGACCACTTGGCCAGTCCGTTGCCGGTCGTACCCGCCGAGAACTGAACGAAACCGAAAACAGGGCCCCGACGTCGTGCCGTCGGGGCCCTGTTACGTGCTGGTCGAGATCACTTGCGTGCAGTGCGCTTTGCCGGAGCCTTCTTCGCTGCGGTCTTCTTGGCTGCAGTCTTGGCCGGAGCCTTCTTCGCAGCGGTAGCGGTGGTGGTCTTCTTGGCCGCCGTCTTCGCGGGAGCCTTCTTGGCTGCGGTGGTGGTCTTCTTCGCCGCCGTCTTCGCGGGAGCCTTCTTGGCTGCGGTGGTGGTCTTCTTCGCCGCGGTCTTGGCCGGAGCTGCCTTCTTGGCGGCGGTCTTGGCCGGAGCTGCCTTACGCGCGGTGGTCTTCGCCGGAGCTGTCTTCTTCGCAGCGGTGGCGGTGGTCTTGCGTGCGGTGGTCTTGACGGCTGCCTTCTTGGCAGCTGTCTTCTTCGCTGCGGCAGTCTTCTTGGCAGGTGCCGACGCGGATCCACGCTTGACGGCGGGGCCGGTCGCGGGCAGCTTCTGGCCGCCGGCGATAACTGCCTTGAACTGTGCACCCGGGCGGAAAGCGGGAACGTTGGTCGGCTTCACCCGAACGGTTTCACCGGTCCGCGGGTTGCGAGCGACGCGAGCTGCACGACGACGCTGTTCGAATACACCGAATCCGGTGATGGTGACGCTTTCGCCACGGTGAACGGCGCGCACGATGGTGTCGACGATGTTCTCGACAGCCTCTGTGGCGCTCCGCCTGTCGGACCCCAACTTCTCGGTCAGGGCGTCGATCAGCTCTGCCTTGTTCATGGATTTCCTCCGCAAATATTGTGGTCCATCGTCGGACCGACTACTACAACGGTAAACCCCAAGACGTCAAGAGTCTATGCGCCACGCCAATTCTCATTCGGCGTGGCGGAATGTTTTACCGCCGCAATGCGTGTCGGAGGCCCCCGAGGGTCAGCTTTCCGAGGGCTCTTCGATGCGCTCGGGAAGCGTCGTAGGTTTCCATGAAGGCCTTGCCTTTTCGAACGCCGTAATGGCCTCTACCTGGCGCAACGTCAATCCGATGTCGTCGAGACCCTCCAGCAGACGCCATCTCGTGTAGTCGTCAATGGCGAAGCGCACCACCAAGGTTCCAGCCGTTACGGACTTCTCGACGAGGTCGACCGTAATTTCCAAACCGGGCTGCTCTTCGAGCGCTTTCCAGATCAATTCGACGTCGCTCTGTTCGACCTGAGCCGCCAGCAGCCCCGACTTTCCGGCGTTTCCACGGAAAATATCGGCGAATCGTGACGCGATGACTACGCGAAAACCGAAGTCCGATAGCGCCCACACGGCGTGCTCCCGGGAGGAGCCTGTCCCGAAGTCGGGACCTGCCACCAGAACCGAACCCCTGTCGTACGGGGCGTTGTTGAGGACGAAATCGGGATTGTTACGCCACGCGGCGAAAAGTCCGTCCTCGAAACCGGTGCGCGTCACCCTCTTCAGATAGACGGCCGGAATTATCTGATCGGTGTCCACGTTCGACCGACGAAGCGGTACACCGATTCCTGTGTGGCGGGTGAAGGGTTCCATCGAAAATACTCCTACGCTCGACGAGTTTGTTAGACGACTTCGCGCGAATGAATCAGGCGAGGTCTGCCGGTGAGGACAGCGTTCCGCGGACGGCCGTGGCTGCCGCGACCAGAGGCGAAACGAGATGGGTCCGGCTCCCCTTCCCCTGCCGCCCTTCGAAGTTTCGGTTGGACGTCGATGCCGAGCGCTCCCCCACGGCAAGCTGATCGGGGTTCATTCCGAGGCACATCGAGCATCCCGCTTGACGCCATTCGGCTCCTGCTGCGGTGAAGATCTCGCCCAGACCTTCCTTCTCGGCCTGCGCCCGCACCCTCATCGATCCCGGAACGATCAGCATGCGGACGCTGTCGGCGATCTTCCGACCGGTGAGAACTTCTGCCACGGCACGAAGGTCTTCGATCCGACCGTTGGTGCACGATCCGACGAACACCGTGTCGACCGGCACTTCGCGCAGCGGGGTGCCTGCCTCCAGTCCCATGTATTGCAACGCCTTCTCGGCAGCGACCTTGTCGCCCTCCTCGGTGAACGACGCCGGATCGGGTACTCGGTCCCCGAGTGGTGCGCCCTGTCCGGGATTGGTACCCCAGGTGACGAACGGGGTCAGCGTCGAGGCGTCGATGTGGACCTCGTTGTCGAAAACGGCATCGGGATCGGTCTTCAGTTGCTCCCAGGAGGCGACGGCCGCATCCCAGTCTTCGCCCCGCGGTGCATGCGGCCTGCCCTTGATGTAGTCGTACGTGATCTCGTCGGGCGCGATCATTCCCGCGCGGGCACCCGCTTCGATCGACATGTTGCAGATGGTCATTCGGGCTTCCATCGACAGTTTCCTGATGGCTTCGCCGCGGTACTCGAGGACGTAGCCCTGACCGCCACCCGTCCCGATCTTCGCGATGACGGCGAGAATCAGGTCCTTGCTCGTGACTCCGGGAGCCAGTTCACCGTCGACCGTGATCGCCATCGTCTTGAACGGACGAAGCGACAGCGTCTGCGTGGCCATCACATGTTCGACCTCACTGGTACCGATACCCATGGCGATCGCGCCGAAAGCTCCGTGGGTCGAGGTATGACTATCGCCGCAGACCACCGTCATACCCGGCTGCGTCAGTCCGAGTTGCGGACCGATGATGTGCACGATGCCCTGATCCAGGTCGCCCATGGGATACAGCCGGACGCCGAACTCCTCGCAGTTGCGGCGCAGTGTGTCGACCTGGGTGCGCGAGACCAGATCTGCGATAGGAGAGAAGATGTCGGCCGTCGGCACGTTGTGATCTTCGGTTGCAATGGTCAGATCCGGTCTGCGAAGCGGGCGATCGGCCAGGCGCAATCCGTCGAACGCCTGCGGGCTCGTGACTTCGTGAACGAGATGCAGATCGATGAAGATGAGATCCGGCTCGCGGGATCCCCCTTCTCCGCCGCCGCGGACGACGACGTGCTGATCCCATACCTTCTCTGCCAGTGTGCGTGCTGTGCCGGCCATGAAAGAACACCAACCAATCCTCTAGTGCGTCGCGCCGGTGGACCGAGGGCTTGCCCACGTCGCGTTTGCCCGTCGATATCGGCGCCCCGCGGATCTCCGGTACCCGTTGGGCCTGCGAATGTGCATTCCCACTATGCGAGACGTTAATATCGACCTATGAGACAGCATAGCGGCATCGGCGTTCTCGACAAAGCCATGGGTGTTCTGTACGCGGTAGCCGAAGAACCCTGCACGCTCGGTGATCTCTGCATCCGCACCGGTCTGCCGCGCGCGACTGCACATCGACTGGCCGTGGGTCTCGAAATTCACCGATTACTGACCCGGGATGCCAACGGACTGTGGCGGCCCGGCCCAGGTTTGGCAGAACTGGCCGCGACAGCCTCCGACACTCTGCTCGAAGCAGCGGGCTCCGTCCTCCCCCGCCTCAGGGAGATCACCGGCGAGAGCGTCCAGGTCTACCGTAGAGAAGGAACTGTTCGGGTCTGTGTCGCATCGATGGAGCCTCCGACGGGACTGCGCGACACCGTACTGGTCGGTGCTCGACTGCCCATGACTGCGGGATCCGGTGCCAAAGTTCTGCTCGCATGGGCCGACTCGCACACCCAGCGCGCTGTCCTCCCCGATGCAGAGTTCGGTGAGCGCGTCCTCGCCGAGGTGCGCCGACGCGGCTGGGCGCAGAGCGCAGGCGAGCGCGAACCCGGTGTCGCGAGCGTCGCGGCACCGGTTCGTGATGCCGCGGGAACCGTGGTTGCGGCCGTGTCCGTCTCGGGGCCGATCGACCGAATCGGCCGCAGGCCCGGTGCGCGGTGGGCAGCAGACCTCCTCGCCGCGGCCGAAGCGATACACAAGCGCCTGTGAGCCACGCCAGGGCAACGCTCCGTCGCGGATGGACGGATATCGCACGGTGAATCGGCGGGTATCTGCTAAGCAGAACACCGTGGGAACAAACCAGCGTGCACAGATCACGATGACAGACGCCGAGATCGCAACCTTTCTCGAGCGGAGCCGAATTGCCAACCTGGCCACCCTGGGACGCGACGGTGCACCGCACCTCGTTGCCATGTGGTACGCCCTCATCGGCGGTGAGGTGTGGTTCGAAACCAAATCGAAATCCCAGAAAGCGGTCAACATCCGCCGCGACCCCAGAGTCACGATCCTCGTCGAAGATGGCCACACCTACGACACCCTCCGCGGCGTCTCCATCGAAGGGCGGGCGGAAATCGTCGATGATCCCGAATCGGCCCATGCAGTGGGAGTGAGCGTATGGGAGCGCTACACCGGTCCGTATTCCGAGGACGTGCGGCCGTTCGTCGAGCAGATGATGAACAAGCGGGTCGCGATTCGCCTCACGGCGGCGCGCGTGAGGTCCTGGGACCATCGCAAGCTCGGGCTGCCCGAAATGCCGCTGGGAGGTTCGACGGCGCCCTACCTGCACGGAGGAAAGCCCACGCAGTGAAAACCGGGTGAAGCGCTCGCCCTGGGTGCGGTACGTTCGCCTGTGTCACCGACGTGTGAGGAGCGATCATGACCGATTCGAACGAAGACATGAAGAAGAAGTTCCGCGAGGCACTGGAAAAGAAGAATCACAGGTCGACACTGTCGACCGATCACAAGGACGGCGGGCCGAAGGTGGGCAATGCGCACGGCCCGGCCGATCATCAGAAGATGTTCCGACGCAAGAGCGTCTGACGTCATACGCAAGAAAAGAGAAACCCTCCCGTTCGAAGAACGGGAGGGTTTCTCGTACGTAGCCCCGACGGGATTCGAACCCGCGCTACCGCCTTGAGAGGGCGGCGTCCTAGGCCGCTAGACGACGGGGCCAGGATCTTTCGCTTCAGTACAACTTCGACCCTGAAAATCTGGATCGAAGCTCGGCTAGCTTAACCAACCGACGCCCGGCAACAAAATCGCCTCCGAACGCTTGCTGGGGTACCAGGACTCGAACCTAGAATGGCGGTACCAGAAACCGCTGTGTTGCCAATTACACCATACCCCAATGACCGTTACCGGGGTTCACATCTTCTCGATGTTCACCGCGTTTCGAGCCGGGATAGAGACTATCAAAGGACACCCATGTTTCTCCAAATCGCCTGGTCGCAACCGGCGCATCGGGCCCTCCGAGTATCGGGACCCGGTTACATCACGCCCGCACCACAGGCGAAGACTCGGTCGTTGTGAACATCGCGAGCAGAGCAACGTGAGAATGGTGCTGGCCGCCGGGGCCGACGGGGCCACCCTGTTGCCAGTCAGCGAAGACGGGGCACCGGCAGGTGAACCCGTGCACTGCACCGACGTGGCCGAGACTGTGGCCCGCGTCGAATGCACCGAGCAGCCCCGCTGGGTGTGGGACAGCACGGCTCGAACGTACGCACCGCTCCTGCGAGCGGGGGTGCGTGTCGCGCGCTGTCACGATCTTGCGCTGGTCGGGGCGATACTCGCCGTACGAGGAGGCCGGCAGCCGGAGCCGAATTCCATCGATGTCGACGACCGCCCCGGGCTGTTCGACGCCCACCACTACCCCAGACCAGATTCACTGGCGCAGCGGCATCGTGAGCAGGCGTCCGCAATCGCCGACTCCTCCGACCTGCGCCTGCTGTGCGCGGCCGAGTCGGCAGGGGGGCTGGCCGCCGCCGAGATGAGCCAGGACGGACTGCCGTTCTCGTCGGACACTCACGATCGGTACCTTCGCGCAGCTCTCGGCCCTCGTCCGGCCGAGGGCAATCTGCCTGTCGCGCTCGTCGAGCTCGAGGGCCGGATCGGTGCCGCGTTCGGTCGACGGGTGAATCCCGCTTCGCACGTCGAGGTGGTGGCGGCATTCACTCGCGCCGGGATCGACGTGACGTCCACGCGTGCGCACGTACTGCAACACATCGATCACCCCGCCGTCCCACTGCTTCTTCGCTACCGTGATCTGTCCAAATTGTTCAGTACCAACGGATGGGCCTGGGCGGATGCGTGGGTCAGCGGCAACAGGTTTCGGCCCGTATACGTGCCAGGCGGCGTCGTTTCCGGCCGTTGGGCAAGCCGGGGCGGCGGCGCGCTGCAGATACCGAAACCGTTGCGCCGCAGTGTCATAGCGGATCCGAATCATCAACTCGTCATCGCCGACGCGGGCCAACTCGAGCCGCGCATTCTCGCGGCGATGTCGCGTGACCCCGACATGATGGACGCGGCAGGGTCGGACGATCTGTACGCGCCCGTCGCCGCGGCGGCATTCGGCGGTGACCGTAGCAAGGCCAAGGTGGCGATACTGGGGGTCCTCTACGGCGCCACCGCTGGCGAATCCCGCTCGCTTCTCACGCTGCTGCGTCGACGCTTTCCGCGTGCGGTGGACTTCGTCGAGAAGGCAGCCCGGGCGGGTGAGCGCGGCGAAGTGGTGCATTCATTGCTCGGCCGGGCCTGTCCGCCGCCGACCGCCGACTGGTGGTCGCAGGGAGACGCACACGCTCGCGGAAGGTTCACTCGCAACTTCGTCGTCCAGGCAACGGCGTCGGAGTGGGCGCTGTGCCTTCTTGCAGACCTGCGACGACGCCTGGCCGAAGATCCGGCCGCGGGCGAATTGGTGTTCTTTCAACACGACGAGGTGGTCGTGCACAGCAGCAATCCCGACGCCGCTGCGGAGCACGTCACCGGCGCAGCGGCGGCCGCCACACGGCTTTTGTT
>NZ_JBAWFH010000099.1:0-11307 GCF_049591685.1 Rhodococcus sp. (in: high G+C Gram-positive bacteria)
ATCTACACCGACTTCGCGCCCGGCATCGGCTCGTACAACACTCAGATCGTCGGATATCGCTGTTCGTCGCTCAGTGAGGTCACCAGAGGGCACCTCGTAGCCAAGGCGCCGCGGGCTCGCTACGCAAAATTCTCGGCTGTGGGGTACTTCCCGGACGTGATGATGCGGCTCTGGCAGCAGATCGACCACGCCGAGGAACAGCACGAGATCACACGAACGTTCACGGCTGACTACGAGTGTTATCCGCACGCGTACAAGATCGACCTGTACCTCTCCGTCGAACAGGCAGGTCTCTCCGGATGAGCTACCGGGTGACAGCGCGCAGCGCCGAACTGTTCGGAGGACTCGTCGCGCCCCGCATCACGCCGGGAGCCGAAGCGAGCACCAGTGAGCTGTTCCGGTTCCTGCGCGAACGGCTCCGCGATCGTTTCGCCCGGTCGGTCGAGATCAGCACGGTGTTTGTGCCCGACGAGCACGGTGACTACAACGCGGTGGTGGCCACGTCGTATCTCTCGCCCGGCGAAGTGCCGGTGGGCGACGTGTTCGTCTCGGTGCCGAGCGGTGTGTACGCCCTGTTCGTTCCCGACGGCGTTCTCAGCGACCCGATCGAGGACGTGTGGGTGCAGGTAGAGGATGCGACCGCGAACGGTGAACTATTTCGGGCTTATAAAGAAGACATCGAAGTCGTTACAGATTCCGGCGAAGTGGAACTTTATATTTCTATCGTTATTTGATTGCTCATTGTTGCAACTCATTCGTCACCGGTAGATCACAATGAGAGTGCGTGTCGGGTTACTATTGGCCGGGCACATCGGGCCTACCGGCAGGTCCAAGGATTCGGGGCAGCGGATCCGATGCCGCGGATTCGGCCAGTGGGTACGGGTTCCGAGCATGACGTCGTCGGGGTCATCGCGGTCAACTGAGCAGGGGTGAGCGATCATGGTTAGGCAATTGAGAGCGGAAGCTACACGTGCAGCTGCGCTACGCGCGGCTGCAGATCTGTTTCTCGAGGTCGGGCACGCGAATGCCACCTTGAGTCAAGTTTCGGCTCAATCCGGAGTCACCAAAGGCGCGCTCTACTTCCACTTCGCGTCCAAAGAAGAACTCGCTCGCGCCATCGTCGACGAAGGTCATGAGCGGGTGTCGACGGCATGTGCAGGCCTCGTCGACAGCCGGTCGCCCGCGCTGGAATCGGTGATCGGCATCTCGTATTCCGTTCTCGAACTCGCTGCGTCAGATCCGCTCGTGCGCGTGATGTACCGGCTGCAGATGGAGATCGACGGATCCGAAACGGCCCGGGGCAGCGTGTTCGGCACCTGGGGCAACATCTTCGAGCACCTCTTCGACCGCGCTATCGAGCACGGCGACGTCGCCGACCACCTCGACTCCGCCAACGCGTCCCTTCTCGTCTGCGAGATGCTCGCCGGGGTCTTGATGGTGTCGGAGGCGCAGTCCACGCTGGAGACCGCGCCGTCGCGCATGGAGAAGGTGTGGCACACCGTTCTGCCGTCGCTGGTGCCGCCGAACAAGCTGGGTTACTTCCGTGAATTCGCGGCGCGCAGCCTGTCGAGTTTCGTTCCGTCCGCGGAGATGGCCGGAGAATCCGTACACGTCTGACATCCCCTTGCGGAGTGTCGGTGTCGCGCGGACACTGTGTGACATGAGCCACACAATTACGCACCATCGAATGTCCGACACCGAACTCCGCAAGGCGATTCGCACGCTGCAGAGTCGGGCCGACGACGCTCGCCGTCGCGGTGCCGAGGAAGACGCCACGCGCATCGAGCGAATCGTCGGTGAGTACCGCGACGAAATGTCGCGGCGGCTGTAGCCGAGGAAGGTTGCGGTCAGGAGCCCGACGGGCCGAACCGCTCCGTTTTGATTCGGGGCGGCAGATGGCCCGCCGACACCAGCATGTCCGCCGCCGCTTCGACGAATCCGGTCGGACCGCAAACGAAGCAACTCGGAGCGAAGTCCGGCGGCCACCCGCCGGCCACCAGGTCTTCCGGTGCCAACCTGCCGACCCGTCTGCGGTAGCCCTCGGGTGACTCGCGGGTGTAGCGGTAGCTGACATCGATTCCGCCCGGCAGTTTCCTCAACTCGGACGCGTACATCACCTCGGCGGGCGTGCGCACCGAGTAAATCAGCCGGAACGGCGTCTTTCGTTCGGCGTCGACCCGCGCCCGGACCATTGCCATGAGCGGCACGATGCCCGACCCACCGGCGATCAACAGCACCGGAGCGGGCTCGGCGGCGTTCCACACGAACCACCCACCGATCGGGCCGCGCAACTCGATCTGCTCACCCACCTCCAACACGCTCGTCAGATACGGCGAGACCTCACCGTCGTCCACGGTCTGCACCGTCAGCACCACGGTGTTGCCGTTCTGCGGGGTAGCCATCGAGTAACTGCGTTGCGCGCTGTACCCGTCCTCGGCCGTGAGTCGGACGTCGATGTGCTGACCGGGCTTGTGCCCCGGCCAACCGTCGACCTCGAACGTCAGCGTCATCGCTGTGGCGGTCTCGATACGCCTGTCCGTCAGCGTCGCTGCGTGCCACTTCACGAACGCGACTCGGCTTCTCGCTCAATCACCCTGGTACCGCTGTTCCTGCCATGGGTCGCCGTAGTCGTGGTACCCGTTGCGTTCCCAGAAGCCGGGCTCGTCGCGGACCAGCAGCTGTAGTTCGCTGACCCACTTCGCAGATTTCCAGAAGTACAGGTGGGGGACCAAGAGCCGCGCGGGACCGCCGCGTTCAGTGTGCAAGGGCTTGCCCTCGAATTCATATGCGAGCCAAGCTTTTCCGCCCCGGATCTCGTCAATCGGCAGATTGGTGGTGTATCCGTCGTAGCCGTGTGCCATCACATGCGTTGCCCGAGTGTCGATACCGCCGAGCAGAGTGTCGAGGGAAACCCCCCGCCAACGAGTGTCGAGCTTCGACCACTTGGTGACACAGTGGATGTCGACGGTTGGCTTCTCGGCCGGCAGCGCGAGCATCGCGTTCCAACTCCACCGATGCTTCTCGCCCATCTCGGTCGTGATGCCGAACTCCCACCGCTCGGTGGTGACTCTGGGGGTGGGTCCGACGGCGAGGACAGGAAAGTCGGTCGTCAGATACTGCCCCGGGGGTGTTCGGGCCTCGTTGCCGCGACGCTTGCCGGTGAAACCTCTGGAGACGATGGCCATCGGATGATTGTCCGTCCGAACGTCACCAGGGACAACTCGAACGGCGCGTAAGGTGCGATCGAGACGGACCGGAAGAATCGACTGGGGGGACCGAAGCCGAAGATGGCCATCAAGGATCTGCGCGGCAAGAAGATTTTCATCACCGGAGCCGGCAGCGGTATCGGGCGGGCCACCGCACTCACCGCAGCGCGCGCGGGAGCCGAGCTGTACCTCACCGACATCAACGAAGCAGGCCTCGGTGAGACGGTATCGGCGGCAGGCTCCGCCGTCGCACGGTCCAGCGCCTTCGACGTATCGGACTACGACGCCGTCACCGCGTTTGCCGAGTCGGTGCACACCGACGTCGGCAGCCTCGACATCGTGATGAACATTGCGGGCGTGGCCGCGTGGGGAACCGTCGAGAATCTTCAGCACCGGCATTGGAAGTCCATGATCGACGTCAATCTGATGGGCCCCATCCACGTCATCGAAAATTTCCTCCCGCCGATGGTGGCCGCCGGTACCGGTGGTCACCTCGTCAACGTCTCGTCCGCCGCCGGTCTTATTCCGCTCCCGTGGCACGCCGCGTACAGCGCCAGCAAGTACGGCTTGCGCGGTGCCTCCGAAGTGCTGCGGTACGACCTGAAGCGGCACGGCATCGGCGTCAGCCTCGTCGTGCCCGGCGGCGTCAAGACCGGGTTGGTGAACACCGTCGAGATCGCCGGAGTGGACCGCGACGATCCGCGGGTGCAGAAGCTGCAGCACCGATTCGAAAATCGGGCGGTCGAACCCGAGAAGGTCGCCGACGCCATCGTCGCGGGCATCCTGAAAAATCGCTACCTCGTCTATTCGTCGAACGACATTCGTTTCGGTTACTGGTGGGCGCGCAAGTTCGCTCCGCCGTACGAGTTCGTACTACAGAAAGCCAACGACCAGTTCAGCAAACTCCTGCGCTAGTCACGTCTTTCGAAGTCGACGTCGAGTCGGCGTGCACCCGGGCCCTCCTGGGACAGTTGGTCGCCGGGGTTCGCCAACGCGCAACTCGACATCGACAGGCACCCGCACCCGATGCATCCGGTCAGATCGTCACGCAGACGGATCAACTGCTCGATGCGACGGTCGAGGTCCGCATGCCAGTGCTGAGACAGCTTGGCCCAGTCGCGTTTGGTCGGCGTGCGCTCCTCGGGGAGTTCGGCGAGGGCGTCGCGAATCCGCGCGAGCGGGATACCGACCTTCTGCGAAATGCGAATGAACGCCACTCGACGCAGTGTGTCGCGGTGATAGCGGCGCTGATTGCCCGAGGTCCGCCTGCTGGCGATCAAGCCTTCCTTCTCGTAGAAGTGCAACGCCGAAATCGCGACTCCACTGCGGTCCGACAGCTGCCCCGGAGTGAGTTCGCGGACCTTCCCGTCGGGCGTGGACATGCCCCGAACTCTATGCGGCCGGCGCCGCAACACGCGGCAAGAAGGGCGTTGAACACGGCGCCGCTCGAGTGCGCGCACGGACCGGTCGGCGCTAACCTCGACCGATGACTGCACAACTCGGCGCGGACACCGAAGTCGGAACCCTCCGAACCGTGATGCTTCACCGGCCGGGTGACGAACTGCGGCGCCTGACACCCCGCAACAACGACCAACTGCTCTTCGACGCGGTGCCCTGGGTCGATCGTGCCCAGGAAGAACATGATGCCTTCGCCGAACTCCTCCGCGGCCGCGGCGTCGAAGTGCTGTTGCTGTCGGACCTGCTTACCGAGGCGATGACCGTGAGCGGCGCAGCCCGCATGCAGGGAATCTCCGCCGCGGTGAACGAACGACGGCTCGGCCGTGCACTGGCCGGGGATCTCGCCGGTCATCTGCGCGGTGTGCCCGCGGACGAGTTGGCGGCCATCCTCATGGCGGGAATGACGTTCGACGAATTGCTGGCCGCCGAGACCGATGAGCCAGAGCTCAGCGGCGCGTCGCTGGTGCGGCGGATGCACCACGGCGCCGACTTCGTCATCGATCCGCTGCCCAACCTGCTGTTCACGCGCGACTCGTCGTTCTGGATCGGCAACCGCGTGGCCATCACGTCACTCGCACTTCCCGCCCGTCTACGGGAAACGACGCTCACCGACCTGATCTACGCATTTCATCCCCGCTTCTTCGGAGTGCGACGCGCGTACGAATCACGCACCGCGCCTGTCGAGGGCGGCGACGTGTTGCTGTTGGGGCCGGGCGTCGTAGCGGTCGGAGTGGGGGAACGTACAACCCCAGCCGGCGCAGAAGCGTTGGCGCGCAGCCTGTTCGAGGACGGTCTCGCGCACACCGTTCTGGTGGTTCCCATCGCGCAGGAACGTGCGTCGATGCACCTCGACACCGTGTGCACGATGGTCGACGTCGACGCCGTTGTGATGTACCCGGCAATTCAAGACTCGCTGTCCGCGTTCACTATTCGTCAGGAGAACGGCACCGTCACCATCCGCGGCGCCGACCCGTTCTTGGGCGCCGCCGCCGAAGCCATGGGCATCGGCAAACTCCGCGTCATCGACACCGGGCTCGACCACGTCACCGCCGAACGCGAGCAATGGGACGACGGCAACAACACTCTCGCGCTGGCCCCGGGAGTCGTCGTCGCGTACGAACGCAACGTCGAAACCAATGCCCGGCTCGAGGCGTCAGGAGTGGAGGTGCTGCGCATCAGCGGCTCCGAACTGGGTTCGGGCCGCGGTGGCCCGAGGTGCATGTCGTGTCCGGTCGCGCGGGACCCCCTTCCCCGTGTCTGAAAAGTGCTGCGTCAACAACACTTTTGGCGCACGGGCGCGCAGCGCATATGGCGCACGGGCGCGCAGCGCATATGGCATGTTTGTCGACGGTGCCGCAGGGGTAGGCCGAGACGATGACCGATAGACGAGTAGTGATAGCCGGAGGACACGGAAAGATCGCGCAGCGTCTGATCGAGGTGCTCACTGCGCAGGGAGATCGTGCCGTTGCCCTCATCCGCAATCCCGACCACGTCAACGCCGTTACTGCACTGGGGGCGCTGCCCGAGCTGATCGACATGGAGACGGCTTCCGTCGACGATGTGGCGGCCCTGCTGCACGACGCCGATGCCGCTGTGTTCGCGGCCGGTGCCGGGGCGTCGGGGGGAGTTGGACGCAAGGATACCGTCGACCGCGGTGCGGCAGTTCTGTTGGCCGATGCGGCCGAGAAGGCAGGGGTCAAGCGATTCGTCCAGATCAGTTCGTTCGGAGCCGGCGAACCCGTCGCCGATGACGCAGAGGACACGTGGAAGGCGTACATCGAGGCCAAGACGGCCGCCGAAGACGACTTGAAGGCGCGCACCGAGTTGGAGTGGACGATCCTTCGTCCCGGTGGCTTGACGGACGACGACCCCACCGGCCACGTGTCGCTGTCGGCCCCGCCGCTCGCCCGTGGAACCGTTCCCCGCGGCGATGTCGCTGCCGTGATCGCGACCCTGCTGAACACGCCGTCGGCTGCGGGCAAGACTTTGATGCTGACGTCGGGCGACACGGCGATCGAGGATGCGGTCGCCGCCGTCTGAGTTTCGAGGTCGTAAGTTTCTCGCATGGAGATTCGGATCGACCCGGCGTCCGCGACGTCCCTGTTCGAGCAGGTGCGAGCAAGCATCCTCGCGCAGGTGCGCAGCGGGGAGTTGATCGCCGAGACGAAGATTCCGACGGTGCGCGGTTTGGCGGAGCAACTGGGCATCGCGCCGCACACCGTCGCGCGGGCGTACAAGGAGTTGGAAGCGCAGGGCGTCATCGAGGCCCGTGGCCGGCTCGGCACGTTCATCCGATCGAGCGGTGACCCCACCGAGGACAACGCTGCCCGAGCGGCGATGGCCTTCGTCGCGGAACTGCGCGCACTGGGTCTGTCCGACGACAAAATTCGTGGGGTTCTGGACTCGGCCCTCGACGCTTAAGTTGTAACTTCAACAAACCTGTGTCAGGGTTGGCGCGTCCCATTGCCGTGCCAGAAGGATCTGACATGAACTCGCCCATCTTCCGCGACATCGCAACGCTGCTCGCCCGCCTCGGCCTCGGCATCGTCTTCATTGCCCACGGCTGGCAGAAGATCGACACCAACGGCCTCGACGGCACCAAGGCCGGGTTCGAGGGCATGGGTGTGCCGCTGCCCGCCGTGTCGGCCTACTTCGCCACCTTCGTCGAGCTGATCGGTGGAATCGCCCTCGTGCTGGGCATCTTCACGCCCATCGTCGGAATCCTGCTGTTCCTCAACATGCTCGGCGCATTCCTCTTCGTTCACTACGACCTCGGCGTCTTCGTCGCCGAAGGCGGCTACGAACTCGTCGTTGCACTCGGCGTCGGCGCACTGCTGCTCGCCGCTGTCGGTGCAGGCCGCTTCAGCCTCGACGGAGTGTTCGGCGGAAAAACCAGCTTCGCGAAGTCGCGCGTCTGACCCTTCTCGTCAGCGCCAGCTGGGTAGCCACAGCTGCTGCTGCCACAGATCGGGCGTGATGGGCATGGCCGTCAGAATCGGCCACAGCCAAATGAAGTTCGCTGTCACCAGGCCGACGTAGAGGCACACCAGCAACAACCCGGTGCCTCTACGCTCGGCCGACGCGCGGGCGCGGCCGATGATCTGGCCCAATATCAGCGCGAAACCCATCACCATGAACGGCGCGAGAGCAACCGCGTAGAAGTAGTACATCTGCCGGTCGAGAGTGGCGAACCACGGGAGAAACGCCGCGCCGTACCCCGTCAGTACCACCGCGAACCGCCAATCGCGACGCACCAGCATCATCCACAGGCACCACAGCAGCATGGGCACCGCCAGCCACCACAGCGCAGGCGTCCCGATCAACATGATCGCCTTCACGCACGACGGCGCGCTGCAGCCCTGCACGTTGTCGCCCTCGGCGAAGTAGTACAGCATCGGCCGAAGACCCATCGGCCACGACCACGGCTTCGACTCCCACGGATGACGGTTACCGGCGGAATTCGTCAGGCCGTCGTGGAACGTCAGCACGTTTCCGCTGTAGAACCACAGCGACCGCAGCGCATCCGGAACGAACGAGAACGTCCCGTCGGTGCCGACCTGATTGCCGACGGCGTGACGGTTGATGCCGTTCTCGCTGGCGAACCACCCGGCATACGTGCACAGGTACACGATCAATGGGACGACAACCATTGCGTACAACGCCGGACCGACGTCGCGCACCGCGGTGCCGAGCCAGGGACGCCGGACGCCGTTGGCCCGCCGAGCCGCGACGTCGAACGCGACGGTCAACAGCCCGAAAAACGCGACGAAGTACAGCCCGGACCACTTGGTTCCGCACGCCAGGCCGAGCATCACGCCTGCGCCGAACCGCCACCACCGGATCCCCATCCGCGGGCCGAAACTGCTTGCCGCCATGCGGCCTTCGCGCCGCACCTTTTCCATCCGGCGACGAACGTCGTCGCGGTCGACCACGAGGCACCCGAGCGCAGCGGTGACGAAAAACGCCAGAAAGATGTCGAGCATCCCGACCCGGGACGAGACGAACGTGACCCCGTCGACGATCAGCAGGAGACCAGCAATCGCGCCCACCAGCGTGGAGCGGGCCATCTGGCGCACGATGCGAACCACGATGAGTACCAACAACGTTCCCACAACCGCTGCCGAGAACCGCCAACCCCACCCGTTGTAACCGAAGAGCGCCTCGCCGACCGCGATAAGCTGCTTGCCGACGGGCGGATGCACCACCAATCCGTAACCCGGGTTGTCCTCGACGCCGCCGCCGGTGAGCACCTGCCACCCCTGCGGTGCGTAATGCTTCTCGTCGAAAACGGGCGTGCCGGCATCGGTGGGGTAACGAAGCATCGCGAAACGCGTGATCGCCGCAATCAGAGTGACGACGAGTGTGACGATCCAACCCCGTCGACGATCGGCATCACGGTAGTAGTCCGGCGCGGGAGAGGTCGGCCCCGGACTGACGACGAACCGCTCGGTCAACAAGGCCACGTACCGATCGTATGCGGCCACTCCCCGTGCGCGATCATGGGAGCATGCTGATCCTTGCCGCCACACCCATGGGCGATGTGGGTGATGCGTCCCAGCGACTACGCGACGCATTGGCCACGGCCGACGTCGTCGCAGCCGAAGACACCCGACGCACCAAGCAGTTGGCGTCGGGACTCGGGGTGACGATCACCGGGAAGGTGGTCAGTTTCTACGATCAGGTCGAGACCGCGCGCCTGCCCGGCCTGGTCGACGCCGTCCGCGAGGGCAAGTCGGTACTCCTGGTCACCGACGCCGGGATGCCATCGGTGAGCGACCCCGGCTACCGGTTGGTCGCCGCATGCGTCGAGCACGACCTGCCGGTGACGTGTATGCCCGGTCCGTCCGCGGTGACGACGGCCTTGGCGTTGTCCGGGCTACCGGTCGAGCGGTTCTGCTTCGACGGCTTCCCACCGCGCAAGCAGGGGCAGCGCACCACGTTCTACCGTTCACTGAAGACAGAACCGCGCGCATGTGTGTTCTTCGAAGCACCGCACCGCCTCGCCGCAAGCCTCGCCGACGCCGTCGCCGTTCTCGGCCCAGACCGACGCGCCGCGGTGTGCAGGGAGCTCACCAAGACCTACGAGGAGGTCAAGCGCGGCACCCTCGGCGAACTCGCCGCGTGGGCCGCCGACGGCGTGCGCGGCGAGATCACTGTCGTCCTCGCCGGAGCCGTCGCGGTGGCGTCGGAACCCGAAGATCTGATCGACGACGTCGAAAAGTTGGTCGCGTCGGGCATGCGGCTCAAGGACGCCTGCGCACAGCTCGCCGTGGACGGCGTCAGCAAGCGCGAGCTGTACGAGGCAGTCCTCGCGGCGAGGCAGCTAGCCGACGACCTGTTGACGTAGGCCTTCGGTTGCGGCTTCGAGAATCGTCTTGGTGCCCTTCTTTACGAGGAACCCGGGGATGGGAATTTTGGGGTCCACGGTGAGGGAGAACTCGACGTGCGTGCCCCTGTCGGTGGGGGTGAGGGTGTATTCGCCGTGCTGCGATTTCTGCTGCGAGCCCTGGACTAGGTCCCAGATGACCTTGGTGTCCGTCCAGGTGTATTCGACGGTCTGCTCGTCGTTGATGCCGAGGATGGACACCGACATCTTCACGTGGTGCGGCTTGCCGTCGTCGAACCGGTCGACGACCTCGATCTTCTTGTGCACGGGCGACCACGACGGCAGCCCTTCGACATCGGCGAGGACCTCCATCACGGCGGCCGGTTCGGCGTTGATGTCGACCTCTTTGTTTGCTGTGACTGCCATGCACACAAAGTAACTCAGGCGGTGCCGAGGGCGGCAGGTATTGCGGAATGGGCGCGCACGAATGCACCGATCTCATACAGTGCGCGCCCGGCTTCGGGCACGAAGTCCGCGGCTTGAAATACGTGCACCTGGTCTTCCCACACCTGCAGTTCGCAGTCGACGCCCGCTTCGTCGAGGCGTTCGGCCATGAGTTCTGCGTCGGCCAGCACCATTTCGGTGGATCCGGCCTGGATGAGCACCGGCGGCAGGCCCGCCAGATCGGCGTCGACCGGTGAGACTCGTGGCCCGCGCTCGCCTTCGACGACTATTCGCGCCTCGACCCGATCGGCGAGGACGGTGAGGGCGGGCACGGCACGTGCGGGAAATACGGCGCACTTCGAGGCGTTGGCGTGCTCGAGTTTGCCGGTGGGGTCCATGTCGGTGAGCGGTGACATGGTGAAAATGCCTGCGGGCGTTGGGATATCGAGATCGCGAAGCATCAGCGCAACCATGAATGCGAGGTAACCGCCCGCGGAGTCACCGGCGATGAAGATTTGATCGGGTCGGTAGCCGGAGTCCAACAGGAAGCGGTATCCCTCGACTCCGTCTTCGACGGCATGCGAAATGGGGTTGCGCGGCATCATCCGGTAGTCGACCGACAGAACCGGTGCGTCCACGGCCTGCGACACTCGCGAGGTCAGCCGACGGTGGCTGTTGAGTCCGCAACAGACGAACGCGCCGCCGTGCAGGTACAGCACAACGCGCTCGTTGCCGACGCCCTCTGCCCGGATCCATTCGGCGCTGCAGTCGGCCAACATGATCTTGTTGTACTGCGTGCCCTTGAGCGGGGGAACGAGATAACCGGCGTAGTCGACGACCCCCATCGGCCACGGCAGATTCGGAGCCTTGGAC
>NZ_JBAWFH010000100.1:0-6227 GCF_049591685.1 Rhodococcus sp. (in: high G+C Gram-positive bacteria)
CACCTCGCGCTCCTCGTCCGCCGGAGTCACGTGACCCTCGAAATCGGCACACCGCGAAGAACCACGAGATCAGGAGCCGACAGCACGTCCGGCCCTCGGCGCGGATCCTCGGAATAGACGATCAGGTCGGCCGGCGCGCCGTGCTCGAGGCCCGGCCATCCCAGCCACGACCTCGCCGTCCAACTCGCGGCGCCCAGCGCCTCGGTGGCCGTCATCCCCACACGCCCCAGAGCGGCGACCTCGTCCGCGATGCGGCCGTGCCGAATGGATCCGCCGGCGTCCGTCCCGGCGAAGATGGGAATGCCTGCGTCGTGGGCCCGCCCGATCGTCTCGGCCACCCGGGCATGCAGAGCGCGCATGTGCCGCGCGTAGATCGGGTACCTCGTGGCGGACGCGGCGATATCGGGAAACGTCTCGATGTTGATGAGCGTCGGAACCAACGCCGTGCCGTGGGCCGCCATCATCTCGACGGTCTCGTCGGTCAATCCGGTGCCGTGCTCGATGCAGTCGATACCCGCGTCGATCAGGCCGGGCAGCGCGTCCTCACCGAACACGTGTGCCGTGACGCGAGCTCCTTCGGCATGAGCGGCATCGACGGCGCGCTTCAGGATTTTGTCGTTCCACAACGGCCTGAGGTCACCGACGCCGCGATCGATCCAGTCTCCGACGATTTTGACCCAGCCGTCCCCTGAGCGTGCTTGCTGTGCAACGGCTTCGGGAAGTTGGTCCTCGTCCTCGATATCGATCGCAAGGCCAGGAATGTAGCGCTTGGGCGACGCGATGTGACGGCCCGCCCGGATGATCCGGGGAAGGTCGGGATGATCGTCGAGCTCACGGGTGTCGATCGGCGACCCGGCGTCACGAAGCAGTAGAGCGCCCACGTCACGCTCTGTTCGAGCCTGCTCCACGGCACCCGGAAGATCCTCGTGCCCGCCGCCGTACCTGATACCGACATGGCAATGGGCGTCGACGAGACCCGGAAGAATCCAGCCCTCCCGGCAGAGGGTGTCCGCGTCGGCAACGGGCTCCAGCGTAATGACCCCGTCCTGAATCCACAGTTCGATCGGATCGCCACTGGGGAGGGTCCGTCCCCGAACGTGGAACGCGGACACGGCCTACTTCTTCGGCAGCTTCAGCTGAGAGAAATCGATTCCTTCGAGGCCAGGTGGGATCTGGTCGAGACCCTTGGGCATACCTGACAGGTCGGGCATGCTGGCAGGCATACCACCCGGCATGCCAGGCAGACCGCCGCGGATCTTCGGCTGAGTGGGTCCGCGCCCACCCTTCTTGCCCTTCTTGCCCTTCTTGCTGCGAACCTGCTTGCGCGCACCGGGCATTCCCATGCGACCGGCCATCGCGGACATCATCTTTCGAGCCTCGAAGAAGCGGTCGACGAGCTGGTTGACGTCGGAGACCTTGACGCCCGACCCGTTGGCGATTCGCAGCCGCCTCGACGCATTGATGATCTTGGGGTCGGTCCGCTCCTGCGGCGTCATGCCTCTGATGATTGCCTGCACTCGGTCGAGCTGTTTCTCGTCGACGTTGGCCAATTCCTTCATCTGGCCTGCGCCCGGAAGCATGCCGAGCAGGTTGCCGATGGGTCCCATCTTGCGGACAGCCATCATCTGCTCCAGGAAATCGTCGAGGGTGAGCTGACCGGAACCGATCTTGTTCGCGGTCGCCTCGGCCTGCTCGGCATCGAAATGCTGCTCGGCCTGCTCGATGAGGCTGAGCACATCGCCCATTCCGAGGATGCGGCTGGCCATGCGATCAGGATGGAAGACGTCGAAATCTTCGAGCTTCTCACCGGTGGAAGCGAACATGATCGGCGCACCCGTGACCTCGCGGACGCTGAGCGCCGCTCCGCCGCGGGCATCGCCGTCCAGCTTGGTGAGTACGACTCCGGTGAAACCGACACCGTCCCGAAAGGCCTGCGCGGTACTGACCGCATCCTGACCGACCATGGCGTCGAGAACGAACAGGGTTTCATCGGGTTCGACAGCGTCGCGGATCCCGGCGGCCTGGTTCATCAGCTCGGTATCGATGCCGAGACGACCCGCGGTGTCGACGATGACGATGTCGTATTGCTTGCTGCGCGCTTCGGCGATGCCCGCGCGTGCGACCTCGACGGGATCGGCTGCTGTGACACCGAGGGCGTTGTCTCCGCCGCCGATGGACGTGCCGGGGTGCGGCGCGAACACGGTGGCCCCTGCGCGTTCACCGACGATCTGCAACTGACTGACAGCGCCGGGACGCTGGAGGTCGCAGGCAACCAGAAGTGGGGTGTGGCCCTGATCCTTGAGCCACTTCGCCAGCTTGCCGGCCAGTGTGGTCTTACCCGAGCCTTGCAGACCCGCGAGCATCACTACGGTCGGCGGGGTCTTCGCAAACGTCAGCCGCCTGGTTTCGCCGCCCAGAATTCCGACGAGCTCCTCGTTGACGATCTTGACGACCTGCTGCGCCGGATTGAGCGCTCCGGACACCTCGGCGCCCTTGGCGCGAGTCTTGATCCGGGTGATGAACTCGCGGACCACCGGCAGTGCGACGTCGGCCTCGAGCAGTGCAAGCCTGATCTCCCGCGCAGTCGCATCGATGTCGGCACCGGACAGTCGACCCTTACCACGCAGGTCCTTGAGGGTCCCGGTCAACCTGTCGGAAAGGGATTCGAACACCGATTGCACTCCTGAGCCGATAGAGAATTGAGCCTGTGGGTCTAGCAGACGGCTCCAGACTAGCGCCCGACGCCGCCAGGCGTGGACACCGAGTGCCCGGCGCCGGTACGCGCTGACACCGAGTGCCCGGCGTCGGTGTGCAACGAGGTTCAGGTCAGGCGTTGCGAGCTGTGTCGTTCCATGTCGCGGACACGCCGTTGGCCGCGAGCCACCCGGCGGGATCGATCTTGACCCCGGACGGGTCGTGTACTTCGAAGTGGAGGTGGGGGCCGGTGGACTGTCCACGGTTGCCCACGGTGGCGATCTGTTGACCCGCCGACACGGTTTGCCCCGGTGTGACGGAGAAAGAATCGACGTGTCCATAGACGGTTTCCGTGCCGTCCGCGTGGCGCACTTTGACCCACAGGCCGAATCCAGCAGCAGGCCCTGCGGCCGTGACGACGCCGTCGGAAGCGGCGCGGATCGGCGTCCCTATCGGGGCTGCGATGTCGATGCCGCCGTGCTGGGTGCCCCAGCGGTGCCCGAAGCTCGACGTCAGGACGCCGGACACCGGTTGCACTGCCTTCTCCTTCAGCGGCTGCAAGCCCTGCAGCAAATCCTGTGTAGAAGCACCCAAATCGGGCAACCCGAGCGCGGGAAGATGAGAGAGGTCGGGAAGCTGCACCCCTGGCGGAAGCTCGAATCCTGCGGGCAACAAACCCTGCGGAAGTACGAACGGCGCTGAGGCGGCGGGCATCTCGGGCGCAGGCAGCGGGGCTGCGGACGCGGTTCCGGTACCCATTTGCACAGCTCCCGCGACGATCGCCCCGGTGGCCGCAACAACGGTAGCGGTCTTCATCGCCGAGTCTTTGGTCTCTTCCTTGGCCCGATGCCGACCGCGCGGGGTGGCCGAGTCGGTCTCTGGCGGAACGTAGATGTTCGAACGCCGGTGGGATCCCACAGTGTGTACCTCATCGTTTCGTCGGCGAGGCATCTTCAGCCGATCCGACCCGCGGTCGATCTGAAGCATTCCGCTCTCGTTACCAATGTGTCCTGCGGAGAGAACGTAACAAAACGATCTCGCCGCAGGACACCGTAACCGGATCTTGGTGAATATTCACAACCACCCGTCGGATTCGGGGCTCACGCGATGCCGTCCAGTCAGATGCCCTCCGGCTTTTCCGGCGGCTTGGCCGGTTCCGGAGCCGGCACCACCGCGAGCAACGCCCCTTCGATCTGCTCACGGGTGGCGCGACTGTCCGAGCCGGCGAGATCGATGCAGAACGCGTCCACGACCGACGTGCCCAGCGTCGCCACCCGCGCCCAACGGACGTCCGCACCGAGCGCTTCCAGCGCCGTGGCGAGACGACACAGCAGCCCGAGTCGATCCTCGGCGCGCAATTCGAGCACAACTCGACCGGGTTCGGTGGCGTCGAACCACAGCACCCGGGGAGGAGCCTGCGCATACATCACCGGAACCGAGGAGTCGGTGTCGTCGTCGGCCGGTCCGGCGACCGACAACACGTCCTCCGGCACCGACAGCCGCGCGTCCTTCTCCTTGGCGTCGAGCATCGCAACGAGGTTCAACTCGCCGGCCTGTGCGCGGATGAGTTCCTGCCGAAGCAGACCCGCCTGTGGCGGCGTACCGAACAACGGGGCGACGACGAACGTGTTGACCGCCGAACCCTCGTGACTGCCGAGGGACGCCGAGAGCACCCGCAGCGAGTGCAGTGCAAGCACGCCCGCGGCGTCGGACAGCAAGCCCGGCGAATCGGGAGCGACGACGGTGACCACGTACGTGTGCGATCCGTCGGTCGGTTCGAGAACCACGTGTACACCGCCCTTTTCGGCGAGCGCCACATAGGCCGGGTCGACCGGATCCGGCGTCGGCAACGTCTCCCCCGCCATGACCATGCGACAGCGTCGGACGAGTTCGCGGATCAACGACGCTTTCCAGTCGCCCCAGACGCCGGGCCCGGTCGCCAGCGAATCGGCTTCTGCGAGTGCGTGAAGCAATTCGAGGAGTACCGAGTCGGCTCCGAGCTTGTCCACCACGGTGCGCACGGTTTCGGGATCGTCGAGGTCTCGCCGCGTCGCCGTCTCAGGCAGAAGAAGGTGGTGGCGCACCATCGAATGCAGCAGCGCCACATCCGAAGGCCAGAGTCCGAGCCTGTTTCCGATCTGCGTTGCGAGGTCGGCGCCGACGACGCTGTGGTCGCCTCCGCGGCCCTTGCCGATATCGTGAACGAGGGCTCCGAGAACCAGCAGATCCGGTCGAGCAACACGGGTCGTCAGCGCGCCGGCGTAGGCGGCGGTCTCGACGAGGTGCCTGTCCACGGTCCAGGTGTGAACGGCGTCCCGCGGCGGAAGGTCGCGCACGGCGCCCCATTCCGGAAGCAACCGACCCCACAGACCGGTGCGGTCGAGAGCCTCGATCGCGGCGATGGCCCGCCGACCCGAGCCGAGCAGCACCAGCAAATCGTTGAGCGCTTCCTTCGGCCACGGTTCACGAAGCTCGGGAGCGCCGTCCGACAACGTGTTCAGCGTCGAGGCAGACATCGGCATACCGGTGTGGGCGGATGCTGCGGCAACCCTCATGATCAGGCCCGGATCCTTGTTGGGCCTGGCGTCGCGAGCGAGCACCACTTCACCGGCATGTTCGACGACTCCTTCGTCGAGGGGCCGTCGTACGGGAACGCGGCGCAGGCGTGAGAGCCCCCTGCGCGGGAGCGCGTTACCCGCGGTCCGCAGGCCGACATCGACCGAGTAACCGATGGTTCGGGCTGCGTCGCTCAACGTCCTTGCCAGGTCGAATCGATCACCGATGCGTAAGGCCGCACCGATCTCGTCGGCGTCCTGAGCCTGCAACTGGTCCCTGGCGCGTCCGGCGACGCGATGCAGTTCGGTGCGTACGTCGAGAAGCCGCCCGTGTGCGAAAGCCAGTCCGCCTCCGGGAGATTCGGGACCGAGCCCCGGCATGCCGTTCGTCAGCTGCGCGATCGACAACGCGTCCAGTAGTTGTACGTCGCGCAGTCCGCCGCGGCCGCTCTTGAGGTCCGGCTCGGCCCGGTGTGCTATTTCGCCACTGCGCACCCAGCGGGACCGCGTCTGCGTGATCAGCTCGTCGAAGCGGGTTCTGATGCCGGTGCGCCACTCTCGTCGCACACCGCCGATCAGGAGATTGCTGAGCTCGACGTCACCGGCTATGTGGCGGGCCTCGAGCATGCCGAGTGCGGCGGTGAGATCGGCCGAGGCCACCTGCAGCGCCTGCGGAACGGTGCGGACGCTGTGATCGAGCTTGATGTGCGCGTCCCAGAGCGGATACCAGAGCGCGTCGGCGACGTCGGAAACCAGCTTGGGACTCATATCGTCGTGCAGCAGAATGAGATCGAGATCGGAGTGCGGCAGCAGTTCGCGCCGCGCCAACCCGCCCACCGCGACGATCGCGAAACCGGAATCGGGCTTGATGCCCAGCTCGGCACCCTTGGTGGTCAGCCAGAACTCGTGCAGATCGACGAGCGCCTGACGCAGTGACGGAGCGTCGAGCCGACGCTGCCGTTCGCCGCTACCCAGCAG
>NZ_JBAWFH010000101.1:0-7017 GCF_049591685.1 Rhodococcus sp. (in: high G+C Gram-positive bacteria)
GCCCAGGCTCGTGCGTCTGACGCACTCGGGCGGCAAACGCAAGGCGAAGAAGATCGCGCTCGTCGGCAAGGGCATCACCTTCGATACCGGCGGCATCTCGATCAAGCCCGCAGCCGGTATGGAGAACATGACCTCCGACATGGCCGGAGCCGCTGCCGTCATTGCGACCGTAATCCTCGCCGCCAAGGTGGACCTGCCCCTCGACGTCGTCGCCACCGTACCCATGGCCGAGAACATGCCGTCCGGAACCGCGCAGCGCCCGGGAGACGTGCTCACCCAGTACGGCGGAATCACCGTCGAGGTCATCAACACCGACGCCGAAGGCCGCCTCGTACTCGCGGATGCCATCGTCCGCGCCTGCGAGGACGAGCCCGATTACCTCATCGACACCGCCACCCTCACCGGTGCTCAGGTTGTCGCACTCGGCAACAGGACTCCCGGCGTCATGGGCACCGACGAGTTCCGTGATCGCGTTGCCGAGATTTCGCAGGCAGTGGGCGAAGGCGGCTGGCCGATGCCGCTCCCGAAGGAGATCCGTAAAGAACTCGATTCCAAGGTCGCCGACCTGGCCAACGTCACCAACGGGCGCGCGGGTGGAATGCTCGCTGCCGCACTGTTCCTGAAGGAGTTCGTCGCCGAGGGCGTCGAATGGGCGCACATCGACGTGGCCGGTCCGGCGTACAACACGGGCGGACCGTTCGGCTACACCGGAAAGGGCGGCACAGGCGTGCCGGTCCGCACGATGTTCGCCGTCCTCGAGGACATCGTCGAAAACGGCTGAGCAAGTAGCAACGAGATCGGCAGGTCGGTCGCCCTCGATGGGCGATCGGCCGTGCCACCGGTTCACCCCGGCCAGTTCACTCCGCAGCGCGGCGTTTGAGAATCTTCTGCCGGGCGTCGTAGTCCCTCATGCGCTGCGGATAGCGCGTCTTTCGGACGTCGTACACGGGAATCTTCAGGTCCGGGCCGAGCTTTCGGATGTCGCGCTCGTCGACGGCGCGCCGAGTCCACTCACCGTCGTTGGCGACCAGTACGACGGTGACAGGAGTCACAGTCGTTTTGGGTTCGACGTAGGCTTCGACACCGATGCGCTCGGCCGTCCAGTCCGCCAGATACTGAGCCGTCGAACTCTCTTTGGTGCCTCTACCTCTGCCACCGCGTCGCGCGAAGCGATCGAACAAGCCCACTGAGTTGACTCCTGTCGTCGGTGCGTCCCATAGACGGTCGTTGTTCGCCCCACCGGCGTTACCGGTCAGTTTGCCAGTACGACTTCAGCCCTCGGGGAACGCACCGACGCGGGAGATGGAAGGATGAAGGTAGAGGGTTCAACTCTCTCGTTGTCGAGAATGAACGCCGATCGAAGAGGAAAGGGCTTCCAGGTGCCTGCTGTGACGAACTGCAGACTGCGGATCACCCGTTCTTTCGACCTCGGTGTGGACGCCCAACCGTCGGTGTCCACGGCGTCGATGAACGCAAATAACGCAAGTATCGTCCGCGAATCTTGCAACGCCAGCACAATGGTTTACGACCACAAGTCGTAAGACTGCATCTACCCGCATACAACTGTCGAGGAGTCAACAGACATGGCCTTCTCCGTCCAGATGCCAGCTCTTGGTGAGAGCGTCACCGAGGGAACTGTCACGAGGTGGCTCAAACAGGAGGGCGACACCGTCGAGGTCGACGAACCGTTGCTCGAAGTATCGACCGACAAGGTCGATACCGAAATCCCGTCCCCCGCTGCTGGCGTTCTGACGAAGATCGTGGCTCAGGAAGACGACACCGTCGAAATCGGCGCAGAGCTCGCTCAGATCGGTGACGCAGGCGAGGAGTCGGCGCCGTCGACCGAATCGCCGGAGTCCGCGCCGGCCGAAGAAGAGCCCACTCCCGCCGCAGAGCCCGAGCCCCAGGCCGAGGAGGAAACTCCAGAAGAAGCTTCCGCAGAGTCGAGTTCGACGTCGGGCAGCGGATCGAACGACTCCGGTTCCGGTACGTCGGTCAAGATGCCGGAGCTGGGCGAGTCGGTCACCGAGGGAACTGTCACCCGTTGGCTCAAGGCCGTCGGCGACGAGGTAGCCGTCGACGAGCCGCTTCTCGAGGTGTCCACGGACAAGGTCGACACCGAGATCCCGTCTCCCGTGGCCGGTACTCTGCTCGAGATCACTGCCGAGGAAGACGACACGGTCGAGATCGGCGGCCAGTTGGCTGTCATCGGATCGGGCGCACCGACCGAGAAGGCACCAGAGGCCCCCAAGCAGGAAGCTCCCAAGCAGGAGGCCCCCAAGCAGGAAGCTCCCAAGCAGGAAGCTCCCAAGCAGGAAGCTCCCAAGCAGGAGGCCCCCAAGCAGGAGGCCCCCAAGCAGGAAGCTCCCAAGGCTTCTTCGGGCGACGCCACTCCGTACGTCACGCCGCTCGTTCGCAAGCTGGCTGCAGACAACGACGTCGACCTGTCCAGCGTCAAGGGCACCGGGGTCGGCGGACGCATCCGCAAGCAGGATGTGCTCGCAGCGGCCGAGGCCAAGAAGGCACCTGCCGAGGCTCCCGCAGCCGCAGCGGCTCCGGCCGAGTCCGCGGCTCCCGCAGCACCCGCGACGGCAGGAGTTCGCCCCGAACTCGCTCACCTGCGCGGTACCACGCAGAAGATCAACCGGATCCGTCAGATCACGGCCAAGAAGACGCGTGAGTCGCTACAGACCACGGCACAGCTCACCCAGACCTTCGAGGTCGACGTCACGAAGATCGCCGCGTTGCGCACCAAGGCGAAGTCGACGTTCCAGAAGAACGAGGGCGTCAACCTGACGTACCTGCCGTTCTTCGCCAAGGCCGTCGTCGAAGCGCTCAAGGCGCACCCGAACGTCAACGCGAGCATCGACGAGGACAAGAAGGAGATCACCTACCACGCCGGTGTTCACCTCGGCATCGCTGTGGACACCGAGCAGGGCCTCCTCTCCCCCGTCATCCACAACGCAGGAGACCTGTCCCTCGCCGGTCTGGCGCGCGCGATCGCCGACATCGCCTCGCGGGCTCGGTCAAACGGCCTCAAGCCCGACGAGCTGTCGGGTGGCACGTTCACCATCACCAATATCGGCAGCCAGGGTGCACTGTTCGACACCCCGATTCTGGTTCCGCCGCAGGCAGCGATGCTCGGCACGGGCGCGATCGTCAAGCGTCCGGTGGTCGTCAAGGACGACGCGGGCAACGAATCCATCGGTGTTCGATCGATGGTGTACCTGCCTCTCACTTACGATCACCGTCTCGTCGACGGTGCCGATGCAGGACGTTTCCTCACGACGATCAAGCAGCGTCTCGAGGATGCTTCGTTCCAGGCAGATCTGGGTATCTAGATCGTCCGAGGCTGTCACCGTCCTGTCGTCGAATTGGGGCGGTGCCAGCAACACCGTGTTTTCAAGCAACACGGTGTTTCAGAAATACAGTCGGGGCACTACTCGCATTGCGAGTGGTGCCCCGAAACTGTCCAGGAGGCCAGCGGCATATGCGCGTCGTCATTGCAGGTTCGTCCGGTTTGATCGGTACCGCTCTCGTGGCGTCGTTGCGAGGCAAGGGGCACGAGGTAGCCAGGCTGGTTCGTCGCTCGCCGGCAGGGCCCGACGAGTTCCGTTGGGATCCCCCTCGAGGCGAGGTGGACGAGCAGGCGTTGCGCGGGGCGGACGCGGTGATCAATCTGTGCGGTGTCGGTATCGGCGACAAGCGCTGGTCCGGCGCGTACAAGCAGCAGGTGCGCGACAGCCGCATCACACCGACGGAAGTGCTCGCCGACACGTGCGTCACACACGGGGTTCCGACGCTCGTCAATGCCAGCGGGATCAACTTCTACGGTGACACCGGCGATCGAGTCGTCGACGAGACAGCTGCCGTGGGCGAAGGATTCCTTGCCGAGGTATGTCGAGATTGGGAGAAGGCCACGACTGCCGCATCGGCCGGCGGCGTTCGCACCGTCATGTTGCGCAGCGGTGTCGTCCTGTCGCAGCGCGGAGGCATGATGGACAAACTTCGGCCCCTGTACCTGCTTGCCCTCGGTGGGCGTCTGGGGAGCGGCCGGCAGTACTTCCCGTGGATATCGTTGGACGACGAAATTGCGGCCATCGTGCACGGCCTCGAGAACGACGCCGTCCGCGGCCCGGTCAACATGGTCGGCCCCGCACCGGTCACCAATGCACAGTTCAACAGCGCGTTCTCACGTGCGATCGGACGGCCCGCACCGTGGGCAGTCCCGGGTTTCGCTTTGAAACTGGTCATCGGCGAATTCGCGGAGGAAGCCATTCTCACGGGCCCGCGCGCGATTCCGAAGGTGTTGGAGGACACCGGCTTCGTGTTCACCCACAACACCGTCGGCGAGGCACTCCGAGCCGCAGTCGGACGCTGACACTGTTTCGGGAGCCGCTGTGCGCGGCGTACCGTCGACAGCTATGACCACCGCTGGAATCTCCGCACGGGAGAGTTCGGATCCCGTTCACGTCGACGAGATCGGCCGTATCGAGTACCACGACGCGTGGGCACGCCAACGCGAACTGGCCGAGATGCGCGCCGGGGGCGAGGGGCGAGACACCCTCCTACTGCTCGAACATCCTTCGGTGTACACCGCTGGTCGACGCACGGCGCCCGAGGACCGCCCACAGGACGGGACGCCGGTCGTCGACGTGGACCGTGGCGGGAAGATCACCTGGCACGGTCCCGGCCAACTCGTCGGATATCCCATCGTCAAGCTGGCCCAGCCCATGGACGTCGTCCAGTACGTGCGGCGCATCGAGGAGGCCCTGATCTCGGTGTGCACCCAGTTGGGTATCGACTGCGGGCGGATAGACGGTCGTTCCGGGGTATGGCTGGCAGCCGAGTGGCGCAACGGAGCGCTGCTCCCCGAACGCAAGATCGCTGCTATCGGCGTCCGAGTGCAGCGCGGGGTGACCCTTCACGGATTCTCGCTGAACTGCAATTCGTCGACGGCAGGTTTCGATGCCATCGTGCCGTGCGGCATCGCGGACGCGGGGGTCACTTCTCTGTCGGCCGAGCTGGGCCGCGACGTGACCGTGGCCGACGTGATCCCTGCTGTCTCGACCGCTGTCCTCGCCGCGCTCGACGGCGAACTGGTGGTCGTCGAGCACCCGGTGCACCGCGAATTGCCTGCGTCGCCGACGACGAACCCGCAGTTCTCGACCATCAGGTTCGGCGCGTAGCATCGAGAACGTGACTGTGGCCCCAGAAGGACGCAAATTACTCCGCCTCGAGATCCGAAACGCGGAGACCCCGATCGAACGCAAGCCCAACTGGATCAAGACCAAAGCGAAGATGGGCCCGGAATATTCCGAGCTCAAAGCCCTGGTCAAGCGCGAGGGCTTGCACACGGTCTGCGAGGAAGCCGGCTGCCCCAACATCTATGAATGCTGGGAAGACCGCGAGGCGACCTTCCTCATCGGCGGCGAACAGTGCACGCGACGGTGTGACTTCTGCCAGATCGATACCGGAAAGCCCGACGACCTCGACCGCGACGAGCCCCGCCGCGTGGCCGAGAGCGTTCAGGCCATGGGTCTGCGCTACTCGACGATCACCGGTGTTGCGCGTGACGATCTCGAAGACGGCGGCGCGTGGTTGTACGCGGAGACGGTTCGTTTCATCAAAAAGCTCAACCCGAACACCGGCGTCGAGTTGCTGATCCCGGACTTCAACGCCAAGCCGGATCAGCTGGCCGAGGTCTTCTCCTCACGCCCCGAGGTTCTTGCTCACAACGTCGAGACCGTGCCACGCATCTTCAAGCGCATCCGGCCGGCATTCCGCTACCAGCGCTCGATGGACGTCATCACCGCAGCGCGCGACGACGGCCTCGTCACCAAGTCCAACCTCATCCTCGGCATGGGCGAGACCCCCGAGGAAGTGCAGGAAGCGATCCGCGATCTGCACGAAGCAGGGTGCGACATCCTTACGATCACGCAGTACCTGCGGCCTTCCCCACGTCACCACCCGGTCGAGCGCTGGGTCAAGCCCGAAGAATTCGTTGAGCACTCCGACTACGCCACCGAGGTCGGTTTCGCCGGTGTCCTGGCAGGGCCGTTGGTCCGCTCGTCCTACCGGGCAGGCCGCCTGTACGCCCAGGCGATGCAGCATCACGGTCGTGAGCTCCCCGCGAGCATGAGCCATCTCGTCGACGGCGGTGAGGCTTCGCAGGAAGCCAGCTCGCTGATGGCACGCTTGGCTGCTCGCTAGATCATTCGTGCGGCGCGGTGCAACTGAGTGCTGTTGCGGGACGTATCCTGTGAGGCATGGCGAACGGCAGTAAAGCTGGCAAAGCAGGAAAGCCCAGCAAGGAAGCAAAGGCGGCCGCCAAGGCTGCGCGCAAGAAGGCATCGAAAGAACGTCGCGGGCAACTCTGGCAGGCATTCCAGATGCAGCGGAAAGACGACAAGCTGCTTCTGCCGCTGATGATCGGCGCGATCGTCGGGGTCGGCGTGATTGCGTTTCTCATCGGGCTGATCTTCAGCATCGAGTGGTTCCTGTTGCCGTTCGGAATCGTTCTCGGCGTGCTCGTCGCGTTCATCATTTTCGGACGTCGTGTGCAGAAGTCGGTGTACAAGAAGGCCGACGGCCAGGCAGGCGCGGCCGCATGGGCGCTGGACAACCTGCGCGGTTCGTGGAGGGTCACCAACGCGATCGCCGGAACCACGCAGCTCGATGCAGTCCACCGCGTCATCGGCCGCCCCGGTGTCGTTCTGGTCGCCGAGGGTGCCCCGCAGCGAGTGAAGTCCCTCCTCGCACAGGAGAAGAAGAAGACGGCGCGGCTCGTCGGCGACACCCCGATCTACGACATCGTGATCGGAAACGGCGAGAACCAAATTCCGCTGTCCGGTCTGCAGAAGTATTTGACCAAGCTGCCCAAGAACATCGACAGCAAGCGCATGGACACCATCGAGTCGCGGCTGGCCGCGCTCGGAACCAAGGGCGGACCGGCAATGCCGAAGGGTCCTCTACCGGGTGGCGCGAAGATGAAGGGCGTTCAGCGCACCATCAAGC
>NZ_JBAWFH010000102.1:0-6457 GCF_049591685.1 Rhodococcus sp. (in: high G+C Gram-positive bacteria)
ACAGGACCTTCCATGCTCAAGGGACGAACAGCCGTCATCACCGGCGCCGCACAGGGCATCGGTCTCGCCATCGCCACCACCTTCGCCAACCACGGCGCCCGCATCGTCATCGGCGACCTCGACGAAGACAAAGCGAAGGACGCCGCCGACGCTCTACCGACCGACGCCATCGGAGTCCGATGCGACGTAACGTTATCGGAGGACGTCGACGGCTTACTCGGCGCGGCACTATCGGCGTTCGAGTCGGTCGACATCATGGTCAACAACGCCGGCATCACACGTGACGCGACGATGCGCAAGATGACCATCGACCAATTCGACCAGGTTCTCGACGTACACCTGCGCGGGTGTTGGAACGGAACCCGACTTGCCGCGGGCATCATGCGAGACAACGGCGGGGGATCGATCATCAACCTGTCCTCGATATCCGGCAAAGTCGGCTTCCTCGGTCAAACGAACTACTCCGCCGCGAAAGCAGGCATCGTCGGACTATCCAAAGCCGCCGCGAAAGAGGTCGCACATCACGGAGTGCGCGTCAACGTCATACAGCCAGGATTGATCCGGACCGCAATGACCGAAGCGATGCCTCAAAAGGTGTGGGACGAAAAGCTACCCGAAATTCCCATGCGGAGAGCTGGCGAGCCGACGGAAGTCGCATCGGTAGCCCTGTTCTACGCATCCGACCTGTCCTCCTACATGACCGGCACAGTTTCCGAAGTCACCGGCGGCCGCTACATGTGACCGACGAGCATGCCGACACCGCACAACGCTTGTTGCGAAAGAAGAAATCAATGCCAGACGCCGTAATCTGCGAACCCCTCCGCACACCCGTTGGCCGCTTCGGCGGAATATTGAAGGACATCGCACCCGAAACCCTCGCCGCCGCGGTCATCGCCGAACTGGTCAGCCGCACTGGCATTTCAGGGACCGATATCGACGACGTCATCCTCGGACAGGCATCCCCGAACGGTGAAGCCCCCGCGCTTAACCGCGTCGCTGCCCTCGACGCGGGCCTCGGAATCGACGTCCCCGGCCCACAGATCGACCGCCGCTGCGGATCCGGCCTCCAAGCAGTCCTGCAGGCTTGCATGCAAGTCCAGGCCGGTGCCAGCGAGCTCGTCCTCGCCGGCGGCGCAGAAAGCATGAGCCAAGCCGAGTTCTACGCCACCGGCATGCGCTGGGGCATCACGAGCGACGCCGTCGACCTCTCCGACCGCCTCGTGCGCGCCCGCGTCACCGCAGGCGGTAAGAACTACCCCGTCCCCGGCGGCAAGATCGAAACCGCCGAGAACCCGCAGGCAATGCCGGCGGACAGAACGACGGCGCCGCCCTCGCCATCGTCACCACCCCCGAGAAAGCTGACCAACTCGGTTTACGGCCGATCGCGAAGCTCGTTTCCTGGGCCGTCGCAGGCGTGCCGCCGCGCACCATGGGCATCGGACCGGTCCCCGCCACCGAGAAGGCCCTCGGCAGAGCCGGCCTCGCTCTTGACGACATGGGCGTCATCGAACACAACGAAGCGTTCGCAGCCCAAACCCTCGCCGTCCTGCGCACCTGGAACATCGAACCCGACGACTCCCGCCTCAACCTCAACGGCTCCGGCATCTCGCTCGGCCACCCGGTCGGTGCCACCGGTGGGCGAATCCTCGCCACACTCCTACGCGAGATGCGTCGCCGTGAGACACGGTACGGCCTCGAAACCATGTGCATCGGCGGCGGACAAGGCCTGGCAGCAGTGTTCGAGAACGCCGGAGCGCACACGGGAGCGCGCGGCAGTAATGACGGAGACACGCAAGAACATTCGTCTCGGCGGACGAAGTTCAGGCCGCTGTCGGCGACGACCTGGGGGTCAGCGCGTGGACTACCGTCACCCAGAATCAGGTCGACCTCTTCGCCCAGGCCACCGGTGACCATCAATGGACCCATGTCGATATCGACCGAGCCGCGGAGGAAAGCCCGTTCGGGGGGACCATCGCAGACGGGTACTTCAGTCTGTCGTTACTGCCCTTTCTTGCGGGGCAGGTTTAAACGATCGAGGCAAGATTGATCGTTAACTACGGTTCGCACAAAGTCCGCTTCGTGAACCCTGTGCCGGTCGGTGCACACCTTTTTCTGCGACCACGCTTTTCTTCCGCTGAAAATGTCGGCGGACTCGCGCTGCAGCTGACAGTATCGAACACTCTCGAAATCGCTGGATCGGACAAGCCAGCGGTGGTCGCGGAGACGATCTCGCGAATCATGTATTGACAGTTACGGTCACGGTTTCATGCAAGATTGTAGGTTCGCCCTAAACCGTCTACTCACAGCACACGAGTAAACGATCAACATACCCTCACGGAGAATATTTCACCCGACCATAACGTGAATAGGACCAAGGAGATCCCGTGTCTGAAATCAACTTTGGGCGTACCACACATAGCTACAATGAGACACTGGTGGTGTTTCATATCGGAATGACGCCGAACAGATGGTGGCGTCCAGACCTGTGGATCCCAGCATTCTTGGCGATGCCGCCGATGGTGAAGGAACTCAGCGCTGACCCAGATTCAGGATTGCTGGGTTACGAAATGCTTTTCAACCGGAACGGGCCCTATGTCGTTCAGTACTGGTCGTCCGTGGAGAAGCTGTACGAGTACGCCTCGGCGACATCACAGCATCATCGGCCCGCTTGGACTCGGTTCAACCGGACCGCGCGGAAAGCGCCAGGCGCAGTGGGTGTCTGGCATGAGACATTCGTTGTAGAGCGAGCGGAAAGTATGTTTGTCGACACACGCGCAATGGGCCTGCCGAAAGCAACTGAAGTTGTTCAAGTCGGGGCGCAGAATGCACGCGCGTATACCCGACTCGCTAACGGACGTACTTCGTCGAGTTGAATATACAGTCGAGCCGCCGGTGCAAATCCGAGCAATCCGATCACGTCAAAATCACGCGTATGAAGTTTTGCCAGTCCCACGCGGACGCTTACACTGCTGTTGCGCATTCGGTCGTGCAAGCGTGGTTGCAGCCAATGGCTATCGCGCTGCTGACTGCAGCCGCATTTATCGGCATGTACGTCGGTCTGCAGCGCGATCCAACACCTCGCAACATACCTGTGGCAGTCGTCGGAGAGGACCTGGCAGGGCAGGTCTCTGCAGTCCTGGGCGATGCCGTCTCGGTGACAACTGTGTCCGACACCGCGGCAGGGGGCAATCTGATCGCTGGGCGTTACGCAGTTGCAATCGTGTACAGAACGTCGCAGACTGCCCTCTCTCTTGAAGTTGCCGGAGCGACCGGTCTTTCAACAGTCGGGGCACTGGAAAATCTGGTCGGTGTATACGGTCGTTCGAGCGGATCGGAGGTGACAACTACAGACATCAAGCCGCTGATTCGATACGACAGCCGGGGTGTAGTGGGATTCTACGTCGCATTCGGAGTGAGCCTGGCCTCGTTCATTTTAGCGCAGACGCTCCCGACGTCCACTTCAGTCGTACACATGCGACACCGCCTGATTGCGACCGTAGTCTTCGCAGCTGTCGTCGGATCGATGGCATCACTGATTGCGGGACCAATCCTCGGTGCGTTGCCTGGCAGCATTGCATCCCTATCGATCACACTGGCGTTGCTTTCAGCGGCGACGGCTCTCGCCACAATGGCTTCGAGTGCCGTTTTCGGTGCCATGGGTGTTCCGATCGCAACACTGCTGTTGATCACTATCGGAAACTCGACAAGTGGCGCGACGGTCGGACCTCACCTGCTGCCCGATGCGGCGCGGTTGGCGTCCGAGTTGCTGCCTCCAGGGGCGGCAATCAGCTCAATAATAGATGTCAGTTATTTCAACGGCTCGGCTCGATGGGCTGGATGGGCGGTATTGATCACCTGGATCGTCGCCGCCGCCGGGCTCATCGTGGTGGAAAACCGTCGCCGTACCGGTACCAAGCCTCGAGACCGTGCAGCCAGCTGAATCACCCGCCACGGGATTCCGGAATCAACCCTTCACTCGGGCCGGGTGCGCTGGACGCAGCTGTAAGGTTACGAGGATGAGTTCAAATTCCGAGACCGGTGGAAAGCCACGCCGTCGTAACGCGCGTGGTGACGGTCAACGCCTGCGCGCCGAGATACTGGCCGCAGCGTCGGAGATACTCGACGCGACTGGCAACGAGCAGGCTGTCACCTTACGGGCCGTCGCCCGGCAGGCCGGGATTGCCGCCCCATCGATCTACCCGCACTTCCCCGACGCGCAGGCCATCTTGCAGGCGGTGGTCGTCGAGGCATTCGCGTCGTTAAGGGAGGCCCTGATGGAGGCGAGGCGCGCAGCGGGTAACGATTCCGCGGCCCGGCTGGCAGCTATTTGCGAGGCGTATCTCGACTACGCCGACAGTCAGCCAGAACGGTACAGAGTGATGTTCGGCGGGTTGTGGAGTGCCGCGCGCGCGGTGGAGGACGATGCCATCTCCAGGCCCGCCGCGGAGGAACTAGGTCAAGATGTACTCGCCGTTCTCGTGGAGGCCATGGCCGAAGCTGCTCGCGCGAAGAGGTCTTCGACGGATGACCCGTTCGCCGACGCCACCGCGGTGTGGCTGGCGCTGCACGGGTTGGCATCTCAGCGAACTGCGTCGAGTCTTTTCCCATTTCCGAAGGACATTTTCGATCGCCTCGTCCGTCCGCTTCTACGCTTGACGTGACGTACCCGGCCTGGGTGTCGAGGCCGGGTACGCGTGGTGAATTGACACGACGGTCATCGATCGATTCCCAGGTTCTCCCTGTGTCGCAGGCCCTTCGTCGATACCGACCTTGTCGTGCACTCGGCGCAGCACGGCGGGTGCGTACCAGGAGCCCTCGCCCAGGAGTTTCATCACGGCCGGGACGAGGACGATTCGAACAATCGTTGCATCGATAAGGATGGCCAATCCCGTTGCCAGACCGAATAGTTGGATGAAGCTGACGTCTCCGACGGCAAAAGCGAAGAAGCTGACCGCCAGGAGTAGCGCGCACGATGTGATGATGCGGCCGGTCATCGACACCCCGGTCACCACCGCGTGATTCGACGTTTCGCCGCGGTCGCGGGCTTCTTTGATGCGGCCGAGGAGGAAGACCTCGTAATCCATGCTCAGGCCGAATGCGACGCAGGCGCTCAGGACCAGCATCGACAAGTTCATCGGACCCGGCGTGAACCCGAAGAGCGACGCAAGGTTACCGTCCTGGAACATCCACACCATCACGCCGAACGTTGCGCCGAGGGTGACGACGTTGCCGATCACCGCACGCACAGGGTGAACTACGCTGCCCGTGAACAAGAACAGCAGGATCATCGTGACGACGGCAATGATCGCCACTGCAATCCACAGGTTGTCCCTGATGGCTGCGGTGTTGTCGATCAGTACGGCGGTCGTGCCGCCGACGAGCACCTCGCTGCCGTTCGGAGCGGGGAGGTCTCTGATGCGTTCGATGACGTTCTTGGCATCGTCGGACGCGGGATCCACGGTGAGTGTGGCGATGATGCGCTGCTCGCTCGGGCCCTGGTACTGCGCATTCGACGGCGATGCCGGAACGGGTAGGCCCGATTCCCAACTCCCCGAAGCGGAGTCCACCCAATCCACGCCGTCGATGTCGCTGATCTGCGTCGCCAATGCCGCGACGTTTTCGGACGAGGCGACGATGATGTCCACCGAAGACGAAGCGTCGGTGTCGAAGTCGCTTCGAAGCGGGTCACCGACGCGGTGGGCCGCCGAGGACGCGGGAAGCACTCGATCGTCGGGCTCGCCGAACGTGATGCCGGTCAACGGCGACGCGAGCACTCCGAGGAGAACGAGGGTGGGCAGCAAGATGACCAGGGGCCGACGCATGACGCCCTGTGTCAACTGGGCCCACCGTGAAACCCCGCTTGCGCGTTCTTTTTCGAGCCACGGGAGTCGTCCGGAATCGACGCGTGTACCGAGCACCACCAGCAGGGCCGGAAGCGTGACGAGGGCTGCCGCTGCAGCAACGGCGACGACCGCGATCCCGGCGTAGGCGAACGATTTGAGGAAGTACGGCGGAAACACGAGCATCGCCGACAGCGCGACCAGCACGGTAATCGCACTGAACGCGATCGTGCGCCCGGCTGTGCCCAGCGTGACGATCACCGCCTGCTCAGGTGTCTTCCCGCCGCGCAGTTCCTCGCGGTATCTGCTTACGAACAGCAGGGCGTAGTCCACGCCCAGTCCCAAGCCGAGCGCGGTGACGAGATTGATCGCGAAGATGCTGACGTCGGTGAACTGGGTGAGCCCGTTGAGCAACGCGAGCGACCCGATGATCGACAACACGGCAACGAGGATCGGCAGCAATGCCGCGACCGCGGAACCGAAGACCAGGACGAGCAACACCACGACGACGGGGATTGCGATCGTTTCGGCCAGCGCGATGTCGGATGTGGTCTGCCTTCGTGATCGGGAGCTGACCGAAGATTCCTGACGTCCGGCGCGACAACGCAATGCGGAGC
>NZ_JBAWFH010000103.1:0-3727 GCF_049591685.1 Rhodococcus sp. (in: high G+C Gram-positive bacteria)
GATGACGGCGACGGCCCCGGCGCCGACGGTTGCCGCTGCAGGGCCGCCGGTGGACTGTGCGCCGATGACGACGGCGATGCCGCCGAGTAGGCCGATGACGACGCCCACGAGGGTGCGGGTACGCAGACTGTCGCCCGCCGAAGCGAATTCTTCGCGCATGGCTGCGACGGGTGGGATCTTGGCAGCTCGCCGCGCCGGCGCGTACGCGCTGAGCACCGTGACGACGATGCCGACGACGAAGGCCACGACCACTGTCCTGGGTTCGAGCGCCAGGGTGCCCGTCGGGAGTCCGACGTCGAAGGCGTTGAGCAGCGCGCGCAGGCCGTATGCGAGCCCGACTCCGCCGGCGAACCCGATGGCGCTGCCGATGACACCGACGACCAGAGCCTCCAGGACGACCGATCGACTCACTTGACCGCGGCCTGCACCGATGGCGCGCAGTAGCGCGAGCTCACGAACGCGCTGGGCGACGATCATCGAGAAGGTGTTGTAAATGATGAATGTGCCGACGAGAAGGGCGATTCCGCCGAAAGCGAGAAGGAAGTAGTTGACGAACGACAGGGCGGACTCGATCTCCGCCTGAGCCTCGTCGCGGACCTCGTCGGCTGTCTGCACCTCCGCGTCCGGGAGGGCAGAGGCGATCTCGTCGCGCAGATCGCTCTGCGTCATGCCCTGGCTCGCGAGATCCGTGCCGGCGACGTCGTAGTACTGCACGTGTTGCCCGTCGGAGAAGAGCTCGTTCGCCTGGGGTTCGAAGAACTGAATGCCGATGTATCCGCCGGATTCCACCGGGGTGTCGTAGATTCCGGTGACCGTCACCTCGACGGTTCCCTTGGACGGCACCAACACCTTCGTCGCATCGCCGACCTCGAGGCCTGCGCGCGTCGCACCGCCCTGGTTGACGACCACCTCGCCCGGAGCCGCAGGCGCGGTTCCGGCGACGAATATCGTGTCGTCGCCGAGGCGTCGATCGGCGGGGATGTACACCTCGCCGATCGTCGGGGCGCCGCCGGTCTGCACGGCCGAACCCTCTTCGTCGAGTACGACGATCTGCCCGCCGACATAGGGCATGATCTGCCGAACATTCGAAAGTGCCGAAATGACGGCCGCGTCCGACGTCGGCACTCCGCTCGACCTCGCGTCCTCGGCGCTCACTCGAACGTCTGCACCCTGCGCAGTGTCGGAGAAGAGCGAAGAAAACGTACGCTGCAGAGTGTCGGTGAACACGAAAGACCCTGCAACAAAGGCGGTTCCGAGTACGACCGAGAGCACCGTCAGGGCCAGTCGAACCTTGTGAGCGGCGAGATTGCGCAACGACACCTTGCGCATGGGATTCGACTGTTTGGGATTCGACTGTTTGGGATTCGAACGTGTGTGATCGCCGTCCATGATCAGACCGTCTCCAACTGTTTCATGCGATCGAGCACCGTCTCGGCGGTCGGGTTCGCGAGGTGGTCGATGACCGCGCCGTCGGCGAGGAACACCACTCGATCCGCATAACCGGCAGCACGTGGATCGTGGGTGACGATGACGACGGTCTGATCGAACTCGTCGGCGGCGGCACGGAGGATGCCCAGCACTTCACCGGACGAGCGGGAATCGAGGTTTCCGGTCGGCTCGTCGCCGAAGACGATGTCGGGTCGACCGGCCAGTGCGCGGGCGCACGCGACGCGCTGCTGCTGACCGCCGGACAGTTCGCTGGGGCGATGACCGAGGCGGTCGCGCAGCCCGAGGCGATCGACGACGGTGTCGAGCCACGCCTGATCGGCTTTCCGGCCTGCGATGTCCAACGGCAGTGTGATGTTCTCGAGCGCCGTCAGTGTCGGAACCAGATTGAACGACTGGAACACGAATCCGATTCTGTCTCTGCGCAATCCGGTCATCTGCTTGTCGTTCAGATCGGTCAGGTCGGTATCGCCGATGGTGACCGAGCCCGATGTAGCGTTGTCCAGACCGGCCAGGCAATGCATCAGCGTCGACTTGCCCGATCCCGACGGACCCATGATGGCCGTGAACTCCCCACGGGCGAATTCGACGTTCACATCCCGCAGGGCGTGAACCTGGGTGTCCCCGGAGCCGTATGTCTTGGTGAGCGCCTTGGCGCTGGCAGCAGGAGTGGAGCCCGTCGAACGACCCGGCAGGGCGGTATCAGTCATGAGTTCAGTGTTTCAGTGTTTGCCTACCTCCACTATCGGGGGAGACCCTGATCTCGTACTCGGACGGCGGGCGCGGCGACTGGTTCGGCCTCCTACTATGGAGAAATGCGCATCGGAGCACACGTTCGTGACAGTGCCGATCCCCTGGGCTCGGCGGAGAGCCTCGGGGTCGACTTCGTTCAGATGTTCCTCACCGACCCGCAGAAGTGGAACAAGCTGGCGCCCCACCCGCAGGGCGAGGAACTCGAAGCGAGCAATGTCGACGTCGTGGTGCACAGCTCTTACGTGCTCAACGTCGCGAGCTTGAACAATCGCATTCGGATCCCGTCTCGCAAAGCCGTCATCGAGCAGGCCGCCGCTGCCGCCGACATCGGGGCCATCGGTCTGGTCGTGCACGGCGGACATGTGCGCGACGGCGAGGACACCGCCAAGGGCTTCGAGAACTGGCGCAAGCTCTTCGAACGGCAGGCGAAAGAAGGCGGGTTCGGCGTTCCCATCTTCATCGAGAACACCGCCGGTGGTGACTTCGCAATGGCCCGGCACTTCGACGACATCGCGCGGCTATGGGACGCGGTCGGCGAGTTCGGTGCCGGATTCTGCCTCGACACCTGCCACGCATGGGCAGGAGGTGAGGAGCTGGTCGGCGTCGTCGACCGGATCAAGGCCATCACGGGGCGGATCGACCTGGTGCACCTCAACAATTCGCGCGACGAGTTCGACTCCGCGCGCGACAGGCACGCGAACCTGGCGGACGGCACAATCGACGCCGAAATTCTGACGGCCGTGGCCGAGGCGTCGGGCGCGCCGATAATCCTCGAAACCCCCGCCGAGGGTCTGGCGCAGGACGTGCAGTTGCTCAGGGGCTTGTGACTCAGGAGAACGTCGAGATGGTTTTCTCCCAGTAGCGCTCGAAGTCGTCGACATCAGCCTGAGAAAACACGCGGCAGTTCCACGTAAACGCGGTATCGACGAAAACGACGCCGTCGACCTCGGTCACATCGCACGTGACCGTGAGCGAGTGGCGCAGCGGCGCGGCCGGATCGGAGTCGGCCGTCGACGGCTCGCCCCCGAATCGGAAAGCGATTTGCGCGCCGTGCTTGCGGGCGAGAGCCGGAGCGGTGGCTGCGGCGGCGAAGTATCGACCTCCGCTGGGCGCGGCAGCAATCCGGCGTTGGACCTCCGCCGTCAAAGCATCGGGCTCACCGGTGGTCGGAAGTCGCACGGGGAACAGTGTGCGGTCGGTCTCGAGGTCTTCGGGGTCGCTCTCGAGGTCGACGAGAATTCCGGAGGTGCTCTTGCAGCACCGATCGCTCTGCCAGGAACCGGTGGTGGCGGCGAGGACTGCGAGCAACATGGTTGCCGAAGGATGGGATGCTCCGGCCCACTGAGTTCTGGTGCTGGTGACGACCGAGTCGTCGATCGCATCGATTCTTCCGTCGGTGCGCCGCGTGCCGAAGGGGCGTTCCTCGGGCGTCAGTACCGCAACCCAGTAGGGGACCTGCGTGTTCTGCACTGCCGACCCTCCGGACACTGCCGACCTCCCAGATGTATATCGCTAGCCTTACCTAACC
>NZ_JBAWFH010000104.1:0-14368 GCF_049591685.1 Rhodococcus sp. (in: high G+C Gram-positive bacteria)
TGCCGGGTTTGATGTCACGGTGCACGATGCCTGCTTCGTGGGCCTCGGTGAGTGCGTCGGCCACCTGCGCCCCAACCTGAGCCACCTCGTACGACGGCAGGTAATCGGTGGTGTTGAGCGCCTGGGCGAGACTGCGTGAGGGCATGTACTCCATGACGAGCCACGGCTCGCCGTCCTCGATGGCGACGTCGTGCATCGCGATTGCGTGCGGGCTGGACAGGCGAGCCGCGATTCGGCCCTCCCGCATCGTCCGGTTGCGAACGTCACGCGCGGCCTTGTCCGTCAGATTCGCGGTCGAGGTGACCTGCTTCACCGCGACCTTGCGGCCCATCAGGGTGTCCTGTGCGAGCCACACCGCGCCCATACCGCCGCCGCCGAGCTTGTAGGCGAGGCGGTACCTGCCGGCGAGAAGGTAGTCGGGTCCGACGACCCGTACGAAGCGTTGCTGGTCGGTCACGACCACAGGTTAGTGGACAGTGAGCATCGGTGCCCGTGGTGGTGACCCCAGGCTGTCCCCAAGCCCCTCACCTGGGTTTTTGTGGTCATCTTGACGATGGTGAGCGAAGCGGCTTTACTGGAGGGGAGTTCGAAAGTCTGTTCGAAAGGTATGACTTCCCCGCTGCCTCACGGACGGGCTCGAGTGTTGAGTTTTCCACGATTCATGGGGAGTAAGCATGTCCGTTCCTGCCAATGCTGTCGACGCAGACGGATCCCTGTCGTTGGATGCCATGTCGCCGTCATCCCTGTCGTTGGATGCCATGTCACTGCCGGAGCGGGTGGAGCATCTTCGGCGCCGGATGGCGTCGGTTCCTGCGCGGGGCGGGGAGACGCGGTCGATGGAGCTTCCGGGGTCCGAGGGGCACGCTGCTTCGGTCGGTGCCCCGGCGACCGGCACTTCGGGTACAGGTGCTTCGGCAGTCGACAGCCCTGACGTATCCGTGCCTGACTCAGCCGTGGCCGAGGCGGTGCCGCGAGCACCGTCGAAGTCGGTGCTCGCGGTGCCCGATCCGCTCGCGGCACTGCTACCGCACGGGGGTCTGGCGCGGGGTTCCGTGACGGCCGTTTCGGGTGCGGGTTCTCTGCTGCTCGGCATGGTCGCGGCAACCACGGCGGCCGGTGGCTACGTGGCAGTGGTGGGGCAACCGCGGTTCGGGTTGCTCGCCGCAGCCGAGATGGGGGCGGATCTCGAGCGCCTGGCAATTGTTCCCGATCCGGGTGAGGATCCCGTCGAGGTCGCGGCCATTCTGCTCGACGGCCTGGATCTCGTCGTGCTGGGTCTCGGGGGTCGGTCTGTCCCGCCGTCACGGGCACGTGCCGTCGTCGCGCGTGCCCGGAGCAAGGGTGCGACGCTGCTGGTCACCGATGGGCACTGGGATGGTGTCGACCTACGTCTCGACGCGTCCGTCCGCAGCGTCGATGGAGTCGGTACGGGCGAGCAGTCGGGTCGTGGCAGGCTGCGCAGTCTGCGGTTGGACGTGCGTGCACAGGGCCGAGCGATGCGTCCGCGCAGCACATGTATCGATCTCCGGTCCGTGAGCGGCCGTATCCAGTGGGTTCCGGCTCCTCTTGCAACCAATTCTTCCGACCGAGGTGCAGACAGGATGGCGGTGCTGGCATGAGCCGCGTTCTGGCGCTGTGGTGTCCGGATTGGCCTGCGGTCGCCGCTGCTGCGGTCGCCGACCTCCCCGCCACACATCCGGTTGCGGTCGTCTCGGCCAACAGGGTCATCGCATGCTCGGCGACGGCGCGAGCAGAGGGCGTGCGACGAGGCCTGCGCAAACGCGAAGCTCAAGCGCGATGCCCGGATGTGCATGTGGTGACGGCAGATTCGGACCGAGACGGGCGATTGTTCGAGCCGGTCGCCGCTGCCGTCGATGCCATCGCGCCCGGCGTCGAGGTGCTTCGCCCCGGCCTTCTGGTTCTCGGAGCCCGTGGGGTGAGCAGATACTTCGGATCCGAACACAAGGCCGCCGAACGGTTGATCGATCAGGCAGCGGGCGCAGGCGTCGAATGTCAGGTCGGAATCGCCGACGAGCTGACGACGGCCGTCATCGCGGCCAGACATGCGACCGTCGTTCCGCGCGGAGGCGCAGCAGGATTTCTGGCGTCGCTACCGGTGGCGGAACTCGCGGCGGAACCGAGCCTCGCCGCAGCCGATCGGGACGAACTGATCGATCTGTTGCGGCGCCTCGGCCTGCGCACCATCGGTGACTTCGCAGCACTGACACCCGGGGACGTGGCGTCGCGGTTCGGGACCGATGCGGTGCTGGCCCATCGCAGTGCCCGAGGCGAACCCGAGCGACCACCATCGGCGCGCGCTCTTCCTCCCGACCTCGACGTGGAGTACGCCTGCGACCCACCGATCGACCGAGTCGACGCTGCAGCATTCGCGGGACGAGGAATGGCGGAGAAGCTGCACACCAGGCTCGCCGCAGCAGCGGTGGCCTGCACTCGACTACGAGTCCACGCGTCGACGGGGAACGGCGAAAGCGTGTCGCGTATCTGGCGCTGCGCCGAGCCGTTGACACCGGAGGGCACCGCCGATCGGGTGCGGTGGCAGCTCGACGGATGGCTCACCGGACGCAGCGAGAGCAGACCAACGTCCGGCATCACACTGTTGCGGCTCGAGCCGGTGGAAGTCGTCGCTGCCGGGGAGTTGCAACTCGGTCTGTGGGGAAGCGTCGGCGACGAAGAGGAACGGGCTCGACGCGCACTGGTTCGGGTGCAGGGCCTGCTCGGAGGTGACGCCGTCAAGATCGGCGTACTGAGCGGCGGCAGAGGGCCGGCAGAAAGAGTGACGTTACGCAGCCTCGGCGACGAACTCATTCCCGTGTCCGACCCGTCGGCTCCGTGGCCCGGACGGTTGCCCGAGCCCGCGCCCGCCGCAGTGATGGAAACCTGTCCACGAGTGACGATGGAAGACGGCAGCGGCAACGACGTGCACATCGGGCTGCGCGGAGAATTCGATGCCGAACCCGTTGCGCTCACCTGGGGCAGCAAAAAATGGGCGTTACGTGGGTGGGCCGGTCCCTGGCCGGTGGACGAAAGATGGTGGGACCCCGCCATCGGCATGCACGGTGCTCGGCTACAGGTGCTGTTCGACGAAAACCGCGCACTGCTGCTCATCTACGACGGCGACGGATGGCGCGTCGAAGGAATCTACGAGTAGGCCACCCGAGTCGCTCCACAGGCTCCGCTCCAGCCCAGATGAGTCGCTCCACAGGTTCCGCTCTAGCGTAGGTCCGATGAGTGTCGAAACAGCCATCCTCGACGTTGCCGGAGTGCGTATCGCCTACCGGGACACTTGGACATCGAGAGGCACTTTCCTCGATGCGGTTCCGGTCGTCCTCGTTCACGGGATGGGCGGAGACAGCGGCACCTGGGATCGCTTCGCGGCGGCGTTGACGGCACGAGGTCGACGGGTCATCTCCATCGACCTCCGCGGCCACGGCCGCAGCGCGCACACCGCCGACTACACGTTCGAGACCTTCGGGCGCGACGTCGCGGCGGTGCTCGCGCACCTGGATCTGCAGTCCGTCGACCTGGTCGGGCACTCGCTCGGCGCCTACGCTGCGTCCCTCGTCGCTCAGGATCGTCCGCGGACCGTTCGGTCCCTGGTGCTCGAGGAGATGCCGATTCCGATCCGGCCGGGAGACCAACCGCCGACCCTGACCGGGCGGTTTCCCACGCCCACCGAACTGTGGCATGCCGGCACGTCCGTCGTGCGGCACCCCCGTGCCGTCTTCGCGTTCGATCGTTCCATGACGCGCACCGCCCTTGCGCAGTTTCGTCTCCCGAATCCTCTTTGGTGGGAGCAGCTTTCGGCGATCGATGCGTCGACGTTGATTCTTCGTGGTGGGCCGGGCGGCATGGTGGATTCGGTTCGGCTCGAATCGATGGTCGCCGCGATCCCGGACTGCTCGGTGGTGTCGTTCGAAACCGGGCACAGCATCCATCGCGACAACTACCGAAAGTTCGAATCGGTGGTGCTGCCGTTTCTGATGCGCGAACTACCGGTCGACGAAGGCCCTACCATCGGCGTATGAAATTCGAGTCTCGAAACGCCCCGCTCGTGGCATGGTCGCTCGTGTTCGCTGCGTCGCAGGCCAACATCGTGCGCATGCTCGGCCCGGCGGGACCACGTGTTCTCGAGGTGCAGACGGCATGGTCGGCCGATCGATACCGACGGATTCTCGCTGGAATGGACGACGCCGACACTGCCCGTTTTCGCAGTCACTACTACCCGGATTTCGTCCACCCGGCCATTTATGCCGCCGCGTTGCGCGCCGGTGCTGCCAGGCTGGCCGAGCTGACGCCAATCACGCCGAAGGTTGCTGCGGTGCTCTCGATCGCGCCGATCGCGTCGGCGGCAGGCGACTACGTCGAGAACATCGTCGGACTGCACCTGTTGGACCACCCGAAGCACATCACCGACTCCGTTGTCCGCGCGACGACGGCCGTCAGTGTCACGAAATGGGTTCTCGCACTGGGGTCGCTGACGTATCTTGCCGCCGGATTCGGTCGGGTGTGGGCACGAACGGTCGGTCGCCAGATCACCAGTTCGCGCCGGGGACGAGCCGGCCTACTCGTCGGGCGAGCCTGCCCACCCTTGCGGTAGCGCTCGATGCGTCGTAGGTGGTTCTCGGCGCAGGATCGGTCGGTAGGGCCGGTTCGTGCTTCTCGCCCTTTGCGGCTGCGGAATCGGGGAACCGCCGATAGAACTGATGCATGGTGCGGTCCTTGCTCCGCGGGGTGAAGATGCTGCCGAACTGACCGAGCGTGCCGAGTGGGGTGTCGATTCTCTTCGGCTTTTCGACCAGGGCGCGGATCACCATCGCGGCTGCCTTCTCCGGTGACACCACGGGGCCGGGGTTCTTGTCGCCGGACGGTGTGATCATCGGAGTCGCAACGAGCGGCATGTGAATCGTGGTGAACGTGATTCCGTCCGAGAGGGTTTCGGCGGCGGCAACCTCGGCGAACGCGTCCAGTGCTGCTTTGCTCGAGACGTACGCGGCGAAGCGCGGGGTGTGGCTCTGCACGGCGGCACTGCTGATGTTCACGACGTGGCCGAACCGGCGCTCGCGCATCTGTGGAAGCAGAGCGAGCACCAACCGAACAGCGCCGAAGTAGTTGACGGCCATCGTGCGTTCGAAGTCGTGCAGTCGATCGGTCGACCGGTACAGCGACCGGCGAATTGATCTACCGGCGTTGTTGACGAGCATATCGACGTGATCGTGTTCGCTCAGAATCGCTTTCACGGTGCGAGAGACGGATTCGGCGTCTGTCACGTCGCAGGGATAACCGTGGGCGTCTCCGCCCTCTGCCCGGATGCCCGCGACCACTGCGTCGAGCTCGTCGGCTCGGCGCGCCAGCAGGATGACGGTGGCGCCTTTGCGTGCGGCGGCTCGTGCCGTTGCGTGACCGATGCCCGAGGACCCGCCGGTGATGACGATGTGGCGTGAGGCGAGTGGTCCGCGCGGATCACTCCGCCTGGCGCGGTTCGGATCCAGGTTCTTCCGCCAGTGTGTCCACAGTGCATCGGCGTACTCCGCGAGGGGTGGAGGCTCGATCCCGCTGCCGTGCAATGCGTTTCGGGTAGCAGATGAATCGAACGTGGTGGGAAGGGTCAAGTGGTCCAGCATGACCGGCGGCAGACCGAATTTGCTGAACACCGCGTTACGTCCGAGTCGAACCGCACCCAGTCGCGGCGCGACGACGGGTGCCGCAATCACACCCGGTACGCCGATGATCCTGGCCTTGGCGCCTGCCGCGGCACTGAAGGCCGCGTATACCTCCCGCATCGATTGTGGTTCCGGGTTCACCAGATGGAACACATGCTGACCTGCGGGGTTACGGTGAATCAGTTCGACCAGGGCTGCTGCGACGAAGTCGACCGGGACCAGATTGGTGGATCCGAAGTCGGGAACCGTGATCGGCAACGCACCGGGCAGTTTGGCGAGTTCGGCGAAGAACGGGAAAAAGAAGTAGGGGCCGTCGATCTTGTCGATCTCGCCGGTGCGCGAATGGCCCAGTACGGCCGACGGGCGGTAGACCCGCCAGTCCGCTGCCGATTGGCGCACGATCTGCTCCGACTCGAACTTGGTCCGGTGGTACGGCGTCGAGAATCGCTGACCGAGGTCGAAGTCGTCTTCGGTGAAGGGGCCCGCATGATCGCCGGCAACCGCGATGGAGGAGATGTGATGCAGGCGGGCACCGAGGCGAACCGCCAATTCGACTACGGATCGGGTGCCTTCGACGTTGGTCGACGCCTGCTCGTCACCGGCCGTCAGGTCGTAGATCGCCCCGAGGTGAACGACGTGGTCGATGGCGGACGGTGCGTCATCGATTCCGAGACCGGGTGCGGTCAGATCTCCGATCAGCGGGTGTATTCGGTTCTTGTCTGCGAGCCGCTCGACCTGCTGCTCGAGCTTGGCGACGGACTGCTGACGCACCAGCACGTGCACGTTGGCCCCGGGGTCGCGCTCCAGCAGCAGCGGGAGCACGTTGCGTCCGAGAAAGCCCGTACCGCCGGTCACGATGTAGTTCGCCATGCTCGACAACTTACTCCTAGGTAAGTTGCGAGAACCAGCCCGATCTCGGCGTCGTCAGTGACCGATACCGACCTTCTCGTGCACCTTCTTCATCCATGCCGGTGCCCACCAGTTCGCTTCGCCCATCAACTTGACCAGTGACGGAACGAGCAACATTCGAATGATCGTGGCGTCGACGATCAACGCCAAGATCATGCCGACCCCGAGGAATCGCATGATCGACAGGTCCGAGATGGTGAAGGCTCCGGTCACCACGATGAGGATGAGGGCCGCCGCGGTCACGATGCGTCCGGTCCGTTGCGCGCCGACGATCACCGCTTCCTCGGTCGACGCACCGGCAGCACGCGCTTCGACCATGCGTGACATCAGAAACACTTCGTAGTCGGTCGATAGCCCGAATACGACGGCGAGGATGAGGACGACGAACGTCGCTTCGAGTGGGGCAGGTGTGACACCGAGCAGCTCGGCTCCGTGTCCTTCCTGGAACACCCAGGTCAGTACACCGAAGGTCGCAGCAAGACTCAATCCGGCCATGAGCACGGCCTTGATCGGCAGCACGATCGATCCGAACGCCAGGAACAGCAGGATCAGCGTCGAGACGACCATGATCGCGATCATCGCGGGCAGCCACTTCGCGATCGCGGCGTTGCCGTCGTCGACCAAGGCCCGCGAACCGCCGACGAGTATCTCGGTTCCCCCCGGGGGCGTCATCTGGCGTAGGTCGGCTACTGCAGCGCTGGTCGACTCCACTTCGGTCTCACCTGGGCCGGGTTCGCCGAACGTGGCCTGCAGTACGACGAAGTCGTCCGAGGATCCGGTGAACTCGACCCGGCCGATGCCGTCGACTGCCTGAGCTTGACGGGTGATGTCCGCTATCGGAGCGCCCTGGGGCTTCTGCCCGTCGATGCCCCGAAGGACGACCGTTGCGCCCTCGCCGGTGGTGGGAAACTGGGTGTTGAGGGTCTCGACGGCGACGCGGGCAGGGTCGTCCTGAGGTAATGCGGTGTAGTCGATCTCGCCGAGTGTCACCTTCAAGATGGGCGCCGACAGTACGAGCAAGCCTACGACGATGACGGCAGCGACGATGCCGGGTTTCTTCATCACGCGGGTGACCACGGTGCCCCAGAACTTCTGTGCACGCGCTTCGCCTCGGTCGGAGGCGCTTTTGCTCCAGGTGAGACTGTTGATCCGCGGGCCGAGGATGGCGAGAAGTGCGGGTACAGCCGTCAGCGACAGAACTGCGGCCCCCGCGACGGCCGCCATCGCACCGAACCCGAGCGACTTGACGACGGGTTGGGGGAAGACGAGCATCCCGGCGAACGCGCAGATCAGCAGCAGTCCGGAGAAGATGACGGTGCGTCCGGCGGTCAGGACGGTACGCACTGCTGCGTCGGCCGGTTCGGCTCCTGCGCGCATCTCCTCGCGGAAGCGACTGACGATGAACAAGCCGTAGTCGATGGCAAGGCCGAGGCCGAGAAGGGATGCGACGTTGATCGAGAACGAGCTGATCTCGGTGAACGAGGTCAGCACGCGAAGGATTGCCAGTGCGCTGACGACACTGAGGATGCCCACGAACACCGGAACCGCGGCAGCGACGACGCCGCCGAAGATGACGATGAGCAGGATGAGCGTGATGGGGATGGCGATTGCTTCGGATCGCACCAGATCGCTTTGGAGCGTCGAGCTGAACGAGACACCGACGACCGAGCCGCCGGCGAACTGCGAATTCACGGAGGGCACTTCCAGTTGCGGCGGCAACTCGCCGAACGTGGAGAACGTGACGCCCGAGTCGCGTCCGAGGGTGACGGTGGCGAGGGCTTTCGTACCGTCCTTGGAGATCAAAAACGGTTTGGCTGCCGCGTTCGCCGACCAGTAGGACGAGACGTTCTCGACGGTGTATTCGCTCTGGAATTGGTCGAGAACAGCGGTGACCTCCGGTCCGATGTCGTCGATGGTCCGCCCCTCGGGCGCGGTGTAAATGGCGACGATGTCGGGTGTCGGTTGGCCGAGTCCAGAGACGAGCGAGCTCACCTCGGCCGCCTCGCTGCCCGGGTCGACGAATCCGCCTTCGCTCAGTTTGCCGAACACGCCGAGACCCCACACGCCGCTCAGCGCCACCACCACGACGGCAATGGTGAGTACCCACCGCTTGCGGGAAACGACGAACGAAGCCCAACGTGTCACGTTTTTTCTCCGACTCTCTCGAATTGACCTTGAAGACCCCGAGCGAGCCTATCGGCTCGTCGCGCCGATTGATTTCTGTCGGTGCACTGCGTTCTAATGGGAACACATGTTCGAACGAATCTCTGTCGTTCGAGTCGGGCGTGTGAGGTACCGAGCGACGGTGAGGAGGGCACGGCATGGGACGACACGGTGAGGTATGGAACGACGGCCCTCCGACATGGTCGGAGATGGAGCGAGTGCTCTCCAGCCGTCCGGCCCGTGCCGCGTCCGCGGTAGTCGGCGACGGTGGCGACAGCCCGGCGTGGTCGCGCAAACGCGAGGTCTACGATGGGACGGTGGGACGGTCGGCTCCGCCGACGACCGCATATGCGGAGCTGCATGCGCATTCTGCGTTCAGCTTCCTCGACGGTGCGAGTCAGCCGGAAGCGATGGTCGAAGAGGCTGTTCGACTCGGACTCGAAGCCATCGCGATCACCGACCACGACGGCTTCTACGGCGTGGTGCGTTTCGCCGAGGCCGCCCGAGCGCTCGGAATCGGGACCGTCTTCGGGGCCGAACTGTCGCTGGGAACGAACACCTCTCGTACCGGCGCACTGGATCCGGAGGGAACGCACCTGTTGGTGCTGGCCCGCGGCCAGGAGGGATATCGCAGGCTCTCGCGCCAGATCGCTGCAGCGCATCTCGCAGGAGGCGAGAAGGGCAAGCCTCGATACGACGTCGACGCTCTGTCCGATGCGGCCGGCGGGCACTGGCAGATCCTCACCGGCTGCCGCAAAGGGCATGTTCGACGCGCACTGCATCGCGGTGGCGTGGACGCGGCTGATGCAGCACTGCGCGATCTCGTCGATCGATTCGGTGCGGACCGCGTCACCGTCGAACTCACCCGTCACGGCGTGCCCGAGGACGACGAGCGAAACGATGCGTTGTTCGAGTTGGCGGCGCGGTACTCCCTTCCGGTCATCGCGACCACCGCTGCCCATTACGCGGTACCGGAGAGTCGACGGCTGGCCATGGCGATGGCTGCGGTGCGCGCGCGCAGCAGTCTCGACGAGGCGTCGGGGTGGTTGCCGCCCACCGGCGGAGCACATTTGAGGTCGGGTGCCGAGATGGCCCGATTGTTCCGTCACTACCCGGGCGTCGTCCACGCGGCAGTGGAACTCGGTCGGGAGTGCGCCTTCGACCTCAATTTGATCGCGCCCCAACTTCCGCCGTTCGACGTGCCGCCGGGGCATACCGAGCTCAGCTATCTGCGTGTTCTGGCGCTGGAGGGGGCGGAACGACGGTACGGTTCGCCCGCCGACAACCCAGCGGCCTATTCGCAGATCGACTACGAACTCGACATCATCGGGCGGTTGAACTTTCCGGGCTACTTCCTCGTCGTTCACGACATCGTCTCGTTCTGCAAGCAACACGACATCCTGTGCCAGGGTCGAGGATCGGCCGCCAATTCCGCGGTCTGCTACGCCATCGGCATCACCAATGTCGACCCCGTCGCCAACAAGCTGCTCTTCGAACGCTTTCTGGCCGCGGAGCGCGACGGACCGCCCGACATCGACGTCGACATCGAATCGGACAGGCGTGAGGAGGCGATCCAGCACGTCTACGCGAAGTACGGTCGGTCGTACGCCGCGCAGGTCGCCAACGTCATCACGTATCGAGGAAAGTCGTCCGTGCGCGACATGGCCCGTGCCCTCGGTTTTTCTCAGGGTCAGCAGGATGCGTGGAGCAAACAGGTCACGCGCTGGTCGAACATCGGTGACAAGTCGGGAGACCAAGAAGTTGGTGAGATCCCCGAGCCCGTTCTCGACCTGGCGCGGCAGATCGAGGGGTTTCCTCGTCATCTCGGTATCCACTCGGGTGGAATGGTCATCTGCGACCGTCCGATCGCCGATGTGTGCCCGGTCGAATGGGCCACGATGGCCGATCGAAGTGTGTTGCAGTGGGACAAGGACGACTGCGCTGCAGTCGGTTTGGTCAAGTTCGACATGCTGGGTCTCGGCATGCTTTCTGCGCTGCACTACATGATCGATCTGGTGTACGAACACAAGGGGGTTCGGGTCGATCTGGCGGACATCGATCTCGGCGAGCCTGCCGTGTACGAGATGTTGCAACGGGCCGATTCGGTCGGGGTATTCCAGGTGGAATCGCGTGCCCAGATGGCGACGCTGCCGAGGCTCAAGCCCCGAGAGTTCTACGATCTTGTCGTCGAGGTCGCCCTGATCAGGCCCGGCCCGATCCAAGGCGGCTCGGTGCACCCGTACATCAAGCGCCGCAACGGCCTCGAGCCCGTCACGTTCGACCATCCGTCGTTGAAGAAGGCGCTCGATCGAACGCTGGGGGTGCCGCTGTTCCAAGAGCAATTGATGCAGATGGCCATCGACGTGGCCGGATTCAGCGCAGCCGACGCCGATCAACTACGCCGTGCCATGGGCTCGAAGCGGTCGCCGGAGCGGATGAATCAGTTGCGGGGCCGCTTCTACGACGGAATGCGCGAGTTGCACGGCATCGTCGGCGATACGGCGGACCGGATCTTTGAAAAACTGTTCGCCTTCGCCAATTTCGGCTTCCCCGAGAGTCATTCGCAGAGTTTCGCGTCACTGGTGTTCTATTCGTCCTGGTTCAAACTGCACCATCCGGCGGCGTTCTGCGCAGGCCTGCTGCGAGCACAGCCGATGGGCTTCTACTCGCCGCAGTCCCTGGTTGCCGACGCCCGTAGACACGGGGTTCAGGTGCACGGTCCCGACGTCAACGCGAGTTCCTGGCACGCAGACCTCTGCGGCGCCGGTCTCGAGATCCGGATGGGCTTGGCCGATGTGCGCAACATCGGCCAGGATCTCGCCGAGCGCATCGTCGAGTCGCGCGTACTGTACGGCCCGTTCACGTCCTTCGTCGATCTCACCGGGCGCGTCGAACTGTCGACGGCTCAGGCCGAATCATTCGCTACGGCAGGGGCTCTCGGGTGCTTCGGTATCACCCGTCGGGAAGCGCTGTGGGCTGCAGGCGCGGCAGCGGGGGAGCGTCCGCACCTCCTCCCCGGGTTGGGTGCCTCCACGAATGCTCCCTCGCTGCCTGGTATGAGCGATCTGGATCTAGCGTCGGCGGACGTCTGGGCCACGGGCGTGTCGCCGAACTCGTATCCGACGCAGTTCTTTCGGGAACAACTCGACGCGCTGGGCGTTCTCCCCGCTAACCGTCTGCTCCAGGTCCCGGACGGTGACCGTGTGCTGGTCGGGGGTGCGGTCACACATCGGCAGCGGCCTGCGACGGCGGCGGGAGCAACGTTCGTCAACTTGGAAGACGAGACGGGGATGGTCAACGTCGTCTGCTCGGTGGGGTTGTGGGCGAAGTATCGAAAGTTGGCTCTCACTGCGCCCGCGCTGCTGATTCGAGGCAAGGTTCAGAATGCCGAGGGCGCGGTCACCGTTGTGGCAGATCATCTGCAACTCATGGACCTGCGGGTGCAGTCGAAGTCCCGCGATTTCAGGTGACCAGCGTCACTCAAGGCTTATTTGCACAGGCTCACCTAACCAGTTACTTTACTTCTTAATTAACAACTCGTAGACCCTCGGAGCGCGCGTGAAGAAGTCCCGTACAACGATGCTCATCGCAGCCTCGGCCGTCTCGATGCTCGTCCTGTCTGCCTGCAGCGAGTCCGCTGGCGAAGCAGCACCCGATTCCGACACCGTCAGTGTCGACACGGCCAACGGAACCGTCGAGGTCCCCGCCAATCCCGTGCGAGTCGCGGCCCTGGACAACACGTCCTTCGAGACGCTGAAGGCCTTCGGCATCGAGCCCGTTGCCCTACCGAAGCCGATCATGCCGGACGAGGGATTCGAGGACTGGGTCGGCAACGACGACATCTTCGACGTCGGATCCCATCGCGAGCCGAACCTCGAGCTGGTCAGCGAGGCCGAACCCGACCTGATCATCGGCGGTTACCGCTTCCGTGAGTACACGGACGAGCTGAGCCGTATTGCACCGACCATCGACATCTCGCCCACGGACGAGAACTTCGTCGAATCGCTGAAGACGCAGACCGAGACTCTCGGCACCATCTTCGGCAAGGAGAACGAAGCCGCCGACATCGTCGCCGCACTCGACGCAGCCGAGGACGACGCAGCAGCGCAGACCTCCGGTCAGACCGTCTTCCTCGCCAACGTCAACGGGGGCAAGATCGACAACGGTGCCGAGCGCATCGTACGGCTGCTCGAGCCGCTCAATCTGCAAGACGTGTTCGCCGGCGAGGCCGGTGACATCCATGGAGATTCCGGGCTCGCCCCCGAAACGATCGCCCAGGCCAACCCCGACTGGGTCATCGTTCTGGATCGCGACGCCGCCGCCGGTGAAGGTGACGTCTCGCCCGCCTCCGCCGTGTTCGCAGCGCAGGAGGCATTCGCGAACACCACCTTCATGACCGAAGATCAAATCATCTATCTCGATCAGTACTTCTACACCCGTGAAGGTATCCAGGCTTACACCGAAGCCTTCGAATCCATCGCCACCGCGTTCGAGAACGCGGCAGCTTAGGACTTTTCTCACTGCGCCGCAGTCGAAACGACTGCGGCGCAGCAGTTCAAGGCGCAGTAACTTTCGATGGCGCAGTAATTTTCGATGGCGCAGGAGCTCTCGACCATGTCGCACCGCACACCCGTACTCACCGCCATCGCCGTTCTCGTTGCGGTCCTCGCTGTCATCTCGCTGTTCGTCGGAGGCTACGACATCTCGCTGTCGACTCTGCTCCACGACCCCGAGGCTCGAAACATGTTCCTCATCTCGCGCGTGCCTCGCACCCTTGCTCTGATCTTCGCCGCGATGGCGATGAGCATCTCGGGCGTCATCATGCAGATGATCACGCAGAACAAGTTCGTCGAACCGACCACGGCGGGAACGGCCCAGTGGGCAGGCCTCGGCGTGTTGTTCACCTTTCTGCTCCTCCCCGAAGCGACACCGATGCTCAAGATGGTGGTCGCGACGGGGTTCGCTTTCGTCGGCACGTTCGTCTTCGTCGCAGTGCTGCGACGACTTTCGGTTCGGTCTTCCCTCGTGGTGCCGCTGGTGGGCATCATGCTCGGCGCAGTGGTCGGTTCCGTCACCACGTTCCTCGCCGGCACTTTCGATCTGCTGCAATCGATGTCGGCGTGGCGGTCGGGTGGATTCAGCAGTGTGGTCCGCGGCTTCTACGAACCGCTGTGGGCAGTGGCGATCATTGCCGTGCTCGCCTACGTGCTCGCCAACAAGTTCACCGTCGTCGGACTCGGTAAGGATCTCGCCACCAGCGTGGGGCTTCGCTACGAATACGTCGTGTTCGCAGGCGTCGGCATGGTTGCGGTCGCGACCGGTGTCACCACCGTCGTCGTCGGATTCATCCCGTTCCTCGGGCTCATCGTGCCCAATCTCGTCTCCATGATCTTGGGGGACGACGTGCACAAGAACTTGCCCTGGGTGGCACTCGTCGGCGCCGGATTGCTCCTCGCCTGCGACCTCATCGGCCGAGTTGTCGTCGCGCCGATGGAGATTCCCGCATCGGTCATCCTCGGTGTACTCGGCGCCGTGGTGTTCATCGCTCTGATCGTGAGGCAACGTCGCTATGTCAGTGCTTGATCAACGGGCCGCCGCTCGTGCATCACTTCGGC
>NZ_JBAWFH010000105.1:0-5178 GCF_049591685.1 Rhodococcus sp. (in: high G+C Gram-positive bacteria)
TCGTCGGCCAACCCGGACGTGGTCCGTTGCCGTTGTAGTAGGGGTTCGACGGATCCACCAGCGGAAGCTGATCACCGAACTTCGGCGGAATGTACACCGGATCTCCCTCTCCCACACCGAAATTGCGCAGTGCAGTGCCGATCGACAGATCGAGCGAGAGGTACAGGTTGGCCGAATTGCCCTGGGTGACCTCTTCGATACCGTCGGGGAACGGAAGCGTCGGTATCAGCGGCAACGTCGTGACGATGTCGTCCGCAGATGCAGCCAGCGCCTGAAGCGTCGGGCGCAGCGCGCGGAGATCCGCGATCAGGTCGTCCTTGGACCGTTCGATCACATCGGTACCGACGGCACCCAGCCGATCGAGCTGGCCGAGCATCTGCGTCAACTGCGGACGCTGCTGCTCGAGAACCTCGGTGGCGATCGGGAGGTCCTGCAGTACCCGATCGATCTTGTCCGTCTGCGCACTGACCTCGGTGGTCAGGACGTCGAGACCGTCGAGCGCCCGGGTGATGTCGTTGCGCTGCTCTTCGAGTCCGGTGATCAGCGTGTTGGCCTCTTCGAGGAGGCTCCGGGTTGTTCCCTCACGCCCCTCGAACGCCGCATTGAGCTCCTTGACGATCGGCGCCAACTGACCAACGCCGCCGCCGTTGAGGACCAGGGACAGGGCACCGAAGACCTGCTCGATGTTGGTCGTGACCTCGGTGCGCTCCAACGGAATGGTGTCGCCGTCCTGCATCTTGCGCGGGTCGGTGTCCTCCGCCGGAACAGTGAGCTGAATGAACTTCTCGCCGAGGATCGACGTCTGCTCGACGGCCGCGGTCGCGTTGGCCGGCAACTCGACAGAGTCGTTGATGATGACGCCGACGTTCGCCGTCCACTCCCCGTCGGGGACGGAGATGGAGTCGACTCGGCCGACCTCGACCCCGTCGACCTTGACGGTCGACTGCGGCACCAGGTCGAGTACATCTTGGAACTGGATTGTCAGACTGATTGGATTGTCGCCCACCGACGCACCGCCTGGAAGCGGGATGCCGTAAATGCCCTGCGAGCAGGCCGTGGCCGACAGAACGACGACCGTGGCGCCGACGAGAGCAGTGAGGGGACGCCGTGGCGCGTTGATCCGAAATTTCATCGACGTTCTGCGAAGCGACGCGTTCACTGTCCCCCTCCAAGCGATTGCTGCAGACCGGGCAGCGTGTTGTTCTCACCGAGGCGAGGCGATACGACGCCCGGCACGGTTCCCGGCACGACGTTGTTCTGCTGGGTGTCGTTGGTCAGCACACCGAACGGCAGAACCAGCCCGGACTCCCGCACCGGTCCCTGGATCAGGGTGGTGATCTCACCGCATCGGTCGATGATGGGCTGGATTTGTGCGCCGAGTTGTTCGAAGCGCGGATCACCCGGCACCAACTTGCCGAGGTCGATGAGTCGGCAGACCGTTCCGAGCGGATCCTGCGTTTCGTTCTGCAGGTTCGCCCTCGACGCGAGCGTGCCCGATTCGGCGTCGTACGAATTGACCAGGTTGCTGATGGCGAGCGGCAGAATCGTCAGGGTCTCGACGAGTTGGTCCCTGTTGTTCGACAGCGTCTGGGTGGGTTGCACCAGGCCGTTGGCGGCCTGCACCAGCTGATCTCGGTTGTCCGCGACGAACACTGCGACGTCGCCGAGTGCGATGGAAAGCTGGTTGAGCGCAGCACCCAGGTCGTCGCGTTCGCCCGCCAGGAAGCCCGTCAGGTCTGCGAGTTGGTTGTTGAACTGACGAACCTGCTCGTCGTTTGCGGCAAGCGCGGAGACGAACGTCTGCAGGTTCTTCACGGTGTCGAACAGGTCGCCGCGCGAATCGCTGAGCGTGCGCGACGCCTCGGACAGCTTCGTGATCGAATCGCCCAGTGCGGCACCGTTGCCGTCGAGATTCGCAGCTCCGGTGTTGACGAGGTCGGTGAGCGCACCGTCCTTGTTCGCGCCGGTCGGCCCCAGGGCGTCGGAGAGTTCGTCGATGCTGGCGTAGATCTGGTCGACCTCGACCGGCGTCGCCGTGTTCTCCCGCGGGATGACCGCTTCGTCGGACAGCTTGTCGCCGCCCGAGTACGGGGGCGTCAGCTGCACGTAGCGATCGGACACCAGCGACGGCGTGATCTGCGCGGCGCGAACGTCCGTGGGGATGTCTACTCCCCGCTGCACTCGCATCTTGACCTCGACCTGGTCTCCCTGGGGCACGACCGAGGTGACCTTGCCGACCTCGACTCCGAGAACCCGGACGTCCGAGCCCTCGTAGATGCCGACCGACTTGTCGAAATACGCGGTGATGTTGGTCGAGCCTGCACGGGAAAAGACCCACCACAGACCCGCAGCCACGATGAGCACGATGACGACAGCGCCTGCGACGACGGCTTTGCCGCGGCCCTTCTTCTGCACGTTGTCTCCGGAGTCACTCATCAGTTGCCTCCCAGATCACGCGCGGGCTGACGGTAACCCGGAATGAGCGGCAGGCCGGGAGGAGTCAGGTTGGCGAGCGTGATGTCCAGCCAGCGTCCGTTGCCGACGACGTTGGCGTACAACCGCACGAACGGAGCGTAGAGCTCGAGTCCGCGGGAGAGCGCGTCGTTGTTCTCGTTGAGGATGTCGATGACTCCGTTCAACTGCTCGAGCATCGGCGTGATCTGCTCTTCGTTGTCGCGTACCAGGCCCGTCAGCTGCTGCGACAGACGCTGCACACCGGTCAGCAACTGCGAGATGGATTGCTGGCGGTTGTTCAGTTCTTCGAGAAGTGGTCCGGCGTCGGAGATGAGACGGTTGAATTCCTCGTTCCGGTCCGCCAACACCTTCGATGTCTTGCCCGTCGCCTCGAACAGCCTCTGCAACTCGGCATCTCGGCTCGCGATTGTCTCGGACAGCCTGCTGACGCCGTCCAACGAAGCACGGATGTCGGCGGGTGTTTCGGAGAAGGCCTGAGACAGCGTCTCGAAGCTGGCCGCGAGCTGAGGGGTGTCGATATCCTCGATGGTCGATGCTGCATCGGAGAACGCGTCGATGACGTCGTACGGGGATGTCGTGCGCTCCAACGGGATCGGATCCTTGGGTCGAAGAACCTCGTCGCCCCGTGGTTCGACGGCCAGGTACTTCTGGCCGAGGAGCGTCTTGATCTGGATCGACGCCGAAGAGTTGTTGCCAACCCACGCATCTTGCACGCGGAATTTGACCTCGACGCGGTCGCCGGCGAGTTCGACCGAGTCGACCTTTCCGACCTTCACGCCCGCAATACGAACTTCGTTGCCGGACTTGAGGCCTGCGGCCTCCGAAAATTCAGCAGTGTACGTCGAGCCGGCACCGAGAATCGGTAGCCGGTCGAGAGAGAACACCGCCATCGTCGCGAGCAGGACGAACATGATGCCGAGCGCACCGGCAACTGTCGGGCTACGTTTCATTCCTTGATCCCCCCGGCTTTGCAACGCTCGGCCGAATTTGTGTACAGCGGCTGATTCACCGTCGGCAAGCCTGTCGGAAGATTCAGGTTGGGCGAGGTGCCCGGTCCTGCCTGAATGTCGATTCCGCACAGGTAAAAGGTGAACCACGACCCCTGCTGCGCCGTGCGAATCAGCTTGTCGAGCTTCTTCGGCAGCGTTTGAATCACCTTGGTCAGGTCCGCCTCACGGGCATTGAGCGTGGTGGCCAACGTGTTGAGCGCCGACACCGAACCCTGGATGGACGGCCTGGTCGGTTCGAGCAGGTCGGCCGTGGCGTCGGTGAGCCCGGCGAGCGAGGTGACTGCCGATCCGACGACATCGCGGTCGGCGGACAGACCCGACACGAGTTGCTGCGTGTTGACGATGAGCGCATCGAGCTGGTCGTCGTTTTGATTCACCGTCTGCAACACCGTGTTCAGATTGGTGATGACGGCGCCGATGACAGCGTCCTTGTCGGCGACGGTGTTGGTGAGGCTTGCGGTACTGCGCACCAGTTCCGAGATGGTTCCGGATTCCCCCTGGAACACCTGGATGATCTGGTACGACAGTTTGTTCACGTCGTCTGCGCTCAACGTCTGGAACAGCGGCCGGAAACCGTTGAACAGTGTCGTCAGATTGACGGCAGGCTTGGTCTGCGACAGCGGGATCGTTTCGCCCGGGTTGATCTTGCCGCCCTGGTCGCCTGCACCCTGCTCGATGGCGATGTACCGCTGGCCGACGAGGTTGCGGTAGCGCAGGTTCGCGGAGACCGTCGACGGCAGCCATTCGCGTCCGTCGACCGAGAACTCGACCTTGGCCTCACGCTCGTTGACGATTTCGATCTTCTTCACGTCGCCGACACGAACACCGGCGATGCGAACCTCGTCGCCCTGGTTGAGCGACGCGACGTCACTGAAGATCGCGCTGTAGTTCTTTCCTCCGCCGCCGCTGATATTGGCGATCGAGAATGCCAGTACGCCCGTGGCGAGAATGGTCACCACCGCGAACACGATCAGTTTGACGAGTGGCGCGAGAAGCCCCCTCATTTGACGGTCACCTCCACACCCCTCAATGCCGGCGCCCCCGCCGATGTGACCCACGAAGGAACATCCTCCGGGGCTGTTCCTGTTGCGCCGCCGTAGATCACGGCCAACGTGTCACGTTCGAACTCAGAACCCTCGTAGCTCACCGGCTGCGCGTCCCCGAGACCCGGCAGTGCCGAGTACTGCGGCGCCGCGAGCTCCGGAATGTCCTGCGGACCGGGGTTTCTCGACGGGACCTGATACGAACCGTCGTTGGCCGACCCGCCCGGGTACTGCGGGAAGAACTCCCCCGCCTCGGTGTTCGCCGGCGTGTAGCAGCGCGGACCACGATCGTCGAACAGTCGTGGTTCGTCTTGGTTGGGCAGGTAACGGCCCTTCGGGTTGACGAACGAGGCGGTGACGTTGATGCCTCGATACTCGTCGCCGACACCGATGACTTTCTGCGCGCGTTCGACCACCGGAACGAACTGGGAGAAGGTACATCCGAACGACGGAGAGTACTGCGCCAACAACTCGAGCGCCTCACGCGAGTCCGCTGAAATGCGCACCAGGTTCTCCGCATTGACCTCCAGGAAATCCGCCGTCGACGCACCCGTCGCCGTCAGAGACGCGATCAACGTATCGACCGCCGGACGCTGCTCGACCAACGTATTACCGGTGACCGACAAGTTGTCCAGAGCCTCCACCAACTG
>NZ_JBAWFH010000106.1:0-2329 GCF_049591685.1 Rhodococcus sp. (in: high G+C Gram-positive bacteria)
GAAAAAAGGCCCGCACACCAGCAGGTGTGCGGGCCTTCGTTCGTTGTGTTGCTAGTTGACGCGTTGGCCGTTCATAGCCGAATGAACGAAGTGATCGGGTACGTGCGCGTCTCCGAGCACCCGTGCGATCTGACCTTCGCTGAGGCCGAGCCGACGCAATCGCTCGCACACGGCATCGAAGTCGAGCATCTTCGCGTCGAGTTCCTGCTGTAGAGCAACGACTTCGGCGCGGATTGCCTCGGCTTCGTCGAGGGCCTCGAGCGTGTCCTTCGGCTCCGGCAGAAGGAGGTTGAGCAGTCGGTCGCGAGCGTCGGTGCTCAGCCCCTCGAAGGGAGCCGATCCAGCGGGTGCCTCGTGCTTACCGGTGACCGCATTCCGGTCGGCCGTCTCCTCGGACGCCAGGTATTCACGGGTGTTGCCGAACGACGGTACCTCGATGGTCTCTTCGCCCTCGGCGGGTGCCTGGGCGAAATCGATTGTCTTGCGCAGCGGCCGGTTCGGGATGAAGACGACTGCGATCAAGGTGACGATGGCGACGAACCCGGCGACGAGGAAGATGCGTCCGGTGGCGTCGCCGTAGGCGGTGCGGATGACGGTAGCGACCGCGGGAGGCAGCGACGCAAGATCCAGCGAGCCCCCACCGCCACCGCTCGAATCGATGCCCAGCTCGGCCAATCCGCTCTGCGACAGCGTGCCGACGCGGGTGGCGAGCAGTGATCCGAGAACAGATACGCCGATGGCGCCGCCGAAGGTACGGAAGAACGCGACTGTCGACGACGCTGCGCCGATGTTGTGCACGCTGACCGTGTTCTGCACTGCGAGAACGAGGTTCTGCATCAGCATGCCGGTGCCGAGTCCGACGACGGCGATGAAGACGCCGACGGTCCACAGACTGGTCTCGTGGTCGATGAATCCGAGGAGCATGAATCCGACGACGAGCAGGATGGAACCGATCACGATGAACGGCTTCCATTTGCCGAACTTGGTGATGAGCTGTCCGGAGCCGACTGTCGCAACGAGCATTCCGGCAACCATGGGCAGCTGCAGCAGGCCCGCTTCGGTGGGGGAGTAGCCGCGTGCGGTCTGGAAGTACTGTCCCAGGAAGGTGGTCGCTCCGAACAGGCCGACGCCGACGGCGATGGACGCGATGATCGCAAGGCCGGTGGTGCGTTCGGTGATGATCTTCAGCGGGATGATCGGCGACTTTGCCTTGGCTTCGACGATGACCGTCAGGACGAGCAGCAGCAGTCCGCCGCCGACCATCATGGCCGATTCGCGCGAGAGCCAACCGTAGTAGTCGGCCTTACCTGCGAACGAAACCCACACCAGCAGAACGGAAACGCCCGCGGTGAGCAGGAGAGCGCCCAGCCAGTCGATGGACACGTTTTCCTTGCGCTCGGTCTTCATGTGCAGCGTCTTCTGCAGCAGTCCGAGAGCGATGACGGCTAACGGAACGCAGACGAAGAAGCACCAGCGCCAACCGAGTGGGCTGTCGACGATGACGCCGCCGAGGATGGGCCCTCCGGACATCGACACAGCCATGACCGCGCCGGTGTAGCCGGAGTAGCGGCCACGCTCACGTGGAGAAACGATCGAGCCGATGATGGCGATGACAAGGGCGGTCAAACCGCCCATGCCGATACCCTGAACGACGCGCGCTGTCAACAGGAACGGCACATTGTGTGCGAATCCGGCCATGATCGAGCCGATCACGAAGATGATGATCGACGATTGGACGAGGGCCTTCTTGTTGAACAGGTCGGCCAGCTTGCCCCAGATGGGTGTCGACGCAGCGTTCGCCAGGAGTGCGGTGGTGATGACCCACGCGTAGGCGGTTTGCGATCCCTGTAGGTCTCCGATGATCGTCGGAAGTGCCGTGGCGACGATGGTGGTGCTCAGCAGCGCAGTGAACAACGCGGCGAGGAGTCCGGTGAGCGCTTCGAGGATCTGACGGTGAGTCATGGCGTCGTTCTCCGACGCCTGAGTATCGGGCGGAGCTTCTACTGCTGTAGTCATTTCTTTATCTCGCAATCAGTTTCAAGTGCGCTGCTTCGTGCGCGTCTTCGGTGAAGGTTTCGTTGAGCTTCCGGATGGAGTCGAGTGCACCCAGTGCCTCGGTTTCGCTCCAATCGCTCAACATCTCGCGCAATCTGTCGGCGCGACGGTCCCAGATGGCGGTCAGCTTCTGCTGGCCCTCCGCCGAGACTTGGACCCGCGACGCACGTTTGTCGTCGGGATCCGGGGTCCGATCGATGTAGCCGAGTTCGACGAGCTCTGCGATCTGCCGGCTGAGGGCGGACTGGCTGACGCAGAGCCTGGCGGCGAGGTC
>NZ_JBAWFH010000107.1:0-9580 GCF_049591685.1 Rhodococcus sp. (in: high G+C Gram-positive bacteria)
GTCTCGATGTGCAGGAACGCGGGACGGCGGTGTCGACGTACCCAGTTAGCCGCTGCCGTCGACGCCTCGTGTGTGGCGACGAGGTCGCCGCCGTCGGCGTGGAAGTACTCGAGTCCCGGCCTGGCGCCGAAGTTCGAGGCTATCCACTTCGGCGGTGTTCGGACACTGATTCCGATGCCGTTGTCCTCGCACACGAACAGCAACGGCATCGGAACGCCCTGGTATCCGGAATGCGCGGCGCTGTTGATCGCGCCCAGCGCCGTCGAGTGATTGGCGGAGGCGTCACCGAAACTGCAGACGGCCACGGCGTCGAGGGGCCAGGGCGAGGGGACGCCCAGTTTGCGCGCCCGCGCGATGGCGAATGCGACGCCGACCGCGCGCGGAAGATGGGAGGCGATGGTCGAGGTCTGTGGGATGACCGCGAGGTCGGCTCGACCGAAGACCTTGTGCCTGCCGCCGGATATGGGATCCTCGGTGGCGGCGGCCAATCCGAGCAACACATCCCCGATGGCGTCGCTGCCACCACCCTGCCGGGCGCGTTCGAGAAAGAATGCGCCCGAGCGGTAGTGCAGCAGAGCAGGATCGGAGGGCCGGAGCGCTCCGGCGACCACCGCGTTGCTCTCGTGACCGGACGAGCCGATCGTGTAGAAGCCCTTGCCCTGCGAGCGAAGCCAGCGGGCAGCGAAGTCGAGGTGGCGGCTACCGAGTTGAGCGTCGAACAGTTCGAGTGCACGCGCACTCGTCAGCGCCGGGCCGAGCGACCGCGATCCCGGCACCGCGTTGGACACGGTGCCCAGAAAGTACGAATCGATCGCTTCGGCCATACCGAGCGAGTCTATGCGGCTCCGCCGCCCGTGTACGGAAAGTGCTGTTCACACAACATTAAGTGCACACGGGCGCGGAGCGCACTATCGCCAGGCGAGCAACAGCCCGTCTCTTTCGGAACGGACCCAGGGTAGGAACGCTGCGACGGCGACCGCGCACAGCATCGAGGCACCGACGGTGACGAACGACGCCAACTGGAATCCCTCCAGGGATGCAGCCTTCATGGCATGGACGAGTTCGGCCTTCTGGGTCACGAAGATCGGGTTGGTCGGTGCCTTGACGATTTCGACGACGCTCACCACGGTTTCGCGGGCGAACGCCTTCTGGAAGGGGTCCATGATCGAATCCGGGATGGCGTCGATGCGGGGCGCCACCTTCGTGGTGTAGATCGAGGCCACGATCGATCCGAGTACGGCGACACCGAGCGTGCCGCCCACTTCACGGGTGGTGTCGTTCACCGCCGATCCGGTGCCTGCTTCGTCGAGAGACACCGAGGACATGATCGAATCCGTTGCCGGGCCCTGCACGATGGCCAGGCCGAGCCCCATCAGGACCATCGACACCACGACCGGTCCGAGGTAGGGCGTTTCGACCTTCACCTGGCCTGCGATGAACATACCGACGCTCATCACGATCAGGCCGAAGACGATCACTGCGGTGGTGCCGATTCGCTGGGCGATCAGTGTGGCCAACGGCGCTCCGATCGCGATGGACACCGCGAAGGGTAGTGAGTGGATGCCGAATTCGAGGGGGCTGAGTTCCATGACGCCTTGGAAGTACTGCGTGATCATGAACAGAAAGCCGAACATCGAGAAGTAGGCGACGGCGATGGACAGGGCGGGCAGCGAGAACCGGCGGATGCGAAAGAGGTTCATGTCGAGTACCGGGGACGGGACCCGCAGCTCCCAACAAACGAAGAAGATCAGGCACGCAGCGCCGGCCGCGTAGGCACCGACACTGATTGCCGAGAGCCAACCCTGATGCGGCGCTTCGATGATCGCCCACACCAGGATGGTGATTCCGGCCAGTGACGCGATGATGCCGATCGGGTCGTACTTGCCGACCTGGCTTGCCTTCGACTCGGGAACGCACACGAGTGCAGCGAGCGCGACGACGATCGCAACCGGCATGTTGATCCAGAACACCGAATGCCACGAGAAGCGTTCGAGCAGGAATCCGCCCGCGGTGGGTCCGATCGCGATGGCGAAGCCTGCCATGGCCGTCCACGCTGCGATTGCGAGGGCGCGTTCCCGTGCGTCGGTGAAGATGTTGATGATGAGGGCGAGCGTCGCCGGGAACACCGCGGCCGCGCAGACACCCATCGCTGCGCGGGCTACGATCACCTGGCCGAGATCGGTGGCGACGGCGCCGCCGACGGACATCACCGCAATGCCGACGAGACCGACGATCATGAGCTTCTTGCGGCCGTACCGGTCACCGAGATGCCCGAACGCGAGCAGCAGGCCGGCGAAGGTCAGGGTGTACGCGTCGACTACCCACTGCAGGCCGCTGATGTTGGCGCGTAGCTGCAGACCCAGGGACGGCAGCGCCACGTTGACGACGGTGTTGTCCAGTACGACCAGTAGTTCTGCCAGGCAGATGACGGCGAGAGCCGCGTACCGACGGCGCGCGGACAGTGCCGGCCTGTCGAGTTTTTCGAGAGACAGAGGCATGTGAGATCCCTTCGACTATGACGCCGTGCATAGTGGCATCGTCGCAAGGTACCTATTACTTCGAGTTATATCAATAGTCGAACCGTTAGGCTCGCGCGTTGCCCACCCCGTCCAGGGCGCTGCCCAGCCACTGCAGAAGTTCGACTTCCACCCGATCGAGTGCACGGGTACTGCGCTGCGCCTTCGCGATGATCAAGGCACCCTCGAACGCCGAGATGGCCATGGTCGCGAGGCTGCGCGCCCGCTCCTGCGGAAGCCCGCGCTGCCACAGGGACGCGGCGATCGTGTCCTCCCAGGAGGTGAACGACTCCCCCGCAGCAGCCACTGCCGACGGGGAATTCGCACCCTCCAACGCAGCCGGGGCCACTGGGCAACCCGCGGTGTAGTCGGTCGATTCCAGTTGATCGCGGAACCCACCGATGATCGCCCGGAGCGTCGCCGCCGGACCCTCGTTCGCCATGCCCGCCGAGATCATCGACCCCATCAACGCACCGGCGGTACGCGTCGCCTCCTCGACGAGCTGCGGCTTGCCGCGCGGAAAGTGGTGATAGATCGACCCGCGCGGTGCGCCCGCACGCTCGATGACGTCGGCGAGGGAGGTGGCTTCGACCCCGCGTTCCCGAAACAGCAGCGCTGCACTGCGCAGCATGTCCTCGCGGGCGGTACTTCTACTCACTGGCCACTCCTCGAGTTTTGCCCGGCCCGTTGACGTGACCGACGGTGACACCTACGGTTGCTCGAAGGTATGCCCTTCAGCATAACCGTCGACGGATACCCAGGAGCGAGCTTTGGACACGCACGAGGACCGAACCACCACCGCGCTCTCCTCGCCGCTCGCACTGGCGTGTGGTCAGGTTCTGCCCAACAGGGTCATGAAGGCTGCGCTCAGCGAGGGCCTCGGGACGATGGCGCACGGTCCCGACGACCGGCTGGGGCGTTTGTACTCGCAGTGGGGCGCCGGCGGTTACGGCCTGGTGTTGACCGGCAACGTCATGGTCGACCGGTTGCACATCGGCGAGCCGGGCAACGTCGTCATCGAGGACGATCGAGATCTCGACGCACTGACCGCCTGGGCCGCGGCAAGCCGAAACGGAGCATCCCACGGGGGCGGCTCCCCGATCTGGATGCAGCTCAATCACCCCGGGCGACAGGCGAATCCGATCGCCACCCGCGCGGTTCCGATCGCACCGTCGGCGATCGCCCTCGACATCCCTGGCCTTCCGGCACCGCGGGCCATGACCGAACACGAGATCTTCGGCATCGTCGGTCGGTTCGCTACCGCGGCGACGGTTGCCGAAACCGCGGGATTCGACGGCGTCCAGATCCACGGCGCGCACGGCTACCTCGTCTCCCAATTTCTCTCCCCTGCGGCGAACAAGCGCGAAGACCGATGGGGCGGAAACCTCGACGGCAGGATGCGATTTGTTCTCGAAGTCGTGCGCGCCATTCGAGGCGCGGTGTCCCCCGGCTTCGCCGTCGGCATCAAGCTCAACTCGGCCGACTTTCAGAAGGGCGGATTCAGCGAGGAGGATTCTGCACTCGTCGTCGAACAGCTCGCAAACGAGCACATCGACCTCATCGAGATCAGCGGTGGCAGTTACGAATCCCCGGCGATGATGGGCCGCTCATCGAACGTGTCGGAGAGTACGGCGAAACGCGAGGCCTACTTCCTCGACTACGCACGTGAGGTCCGGCGCGCCGCGGGGACAGTCCCATTGGCCGTCACCGGCGGTTTCCGCACCCGTTCGGCGATGACTCTCGCACTGTCCTCGGGCGATTGCGACGTCATCGGTATCGGCCGTCCGGCGACGGTCATGCCCGCCGCGGGCCACGCGTTGGTGCGCGACAATCTCGATCGTCTCGACTCGCCCACCATCTCGCTCGGGCTCCCCAACGTGAAGATGCTGAAGGCGTCGAAGATGCTCAAGGCTCTCGATGGAGCGCTCGACCTGCAGTGGCACACCGATCAGCTCCACCTCATCGGCACCGGCGGAGAGCCCGACCCCGCGCGGCCCGTGTGGCGTACCGCGGTGACCACACTGCAGCGCAACGGTGTCGACGCGTTCCGAAGCAGGCGTGGCGGCACGTCGCCCGACCCCGCTCTGCGAAAGTTCCGCCGCGAGCGCATGGTCGGCCGCTACATGGCCAATCCGTTGATGCGGGGACTCACCGCAGCCGGAGTGCACGTGTCACTGATGACCGACATCGAGACGACGGGGCGTAAGAGCGGCCTCACCCGCCGAGTGCCGGTATCCGCGAAATTCGACGACGCCGGCGCCTGGATCATCTCGCAGCACGGCACCCGGTCCGGTTGGGGAGCCAACATCACCGACGATCCCCGGGTGTGCCTGCGCGTCGGCAACCGTTGGCGTACCGGCAAGGCGGAATTCGTGCCTGCCGACGACGTTGCTGCGCGGGCGAGGTCGTTCGCGAACTCACCCCTCCTCGGTCGCATCGTCGGCGCGGGCTTCGCGGCGCTGGCGACGACACCGATCTCGGTGCGGGTGACGTTCGACTGAGCGTGCGGCATCATGAGTCAGATGAACGCACTGTACGAGGCAACGAGGCATGGCCTGCGCTGACAGTGGATTCGTGGATCGACACGCGCGACACGGTCCACCTGTGGACGCAGATCGTCGGTAAGACGCGCATGGCGCTCGCCCCCGCCGTCAACCACTGGTGGGGTGTGCCGCTGTACGTCGACGCACGCGGGCTCACCACGTCGCTGATGTCCGCGAACGGGCGTGGCCTCGAGATCCGCTTCGATTTCCTCGCCCACGAAGTGCAGTTTCTCGTCACCGACGGCACCTCGCGCCGGATGACGCTCGCCCCGCGCACCGTCGCGGACTTCTACCGGGAGTACCGGACACACCTGCGGGACCTCGCATTCGAGATCGACATCGTCGGTACACCCGTCGAGCTGCCCGATGCGACACCGTTTGCCGAGGACACCACACACGCGTCGTACGACGCCGAGGCCATGGCGAAGTTCTGGCGATCGCTGGTGAGCGCGCACGGTGTCTTCTCCGCGTTCCGCGGCGACTTCCGCGGGAAGTCGAGTCCGGTTCACTTCTTCTGGGGCGCATTCGATCTCGCGGTCACCAGATTCTCGGGTCGGCCGGCCCCACAACATCCCGGCGGGGTACCCAACTGCCCGGACTGGGTGATGCACGAGGCCTACAGCGACGAGGTATCGAGCGCGGGTTACTGGCCCGGTGGAGCCGAGGAAGGAGTCTTCTACTCCTACGCCTACCCGCACCCGGAGGGGTACGACACCCATCCCGGCGTCGAAGCACCTGCGCACTGGGACACCAGCCTCGGCGAATGGGTGCTTCCCTATCACCTCGTTCGGCAATCGTCGGACCCGGCGCAAATGCTCACGAAGTTCCTGGAACAGACCCACCGAGCCGCTGTCGCAACAGCCCGATGGGACGAGATCGGCTAGCCGCGCGCCGCAGGATCTGCTCGGCGTGACGCAGAACCGGCGCGTCCACCATTTTGTCTTCGAAGGAGAACACACCTCTGTTGGAGGACACTGCGTCGAGAACTCTGGTGGCCCAGGCAACGTCCTCGTCCGAGGGTCGGTACGCGTCACGAATCACCTCCACTTGGCGCGGGTGGATCGCGACCTTGCCATCGAAGCCGGTGGCTACAGCGTCCTCCGACTCGGCCGCCAACCCGTCGAGGTCGGCGATGTCGAGGTACACCGAGTCGAGAGCGAACACGCCCCTCGCCTTCGCGGCCAGAAGAGTCGACGCTCGCACGTGCCGCGCTACGTCGCGGTAGGTGCCGTCGACGAACCGGCTCGAGGTGCCGCCGAGGGCGGCAACCAGATCCTCGGCGCCCCACATCGCACCGACAACACCGGGCGCGGACACGATGTCATCGATCGCGACGGCACCGAGCGGTGATTCGATGAGTGCGACGACCTCGTAGCCGTCCAACCGTTCGACCTGCGCGGCACTTTCCGTCTTCGCCAACATCACTCGGCGATACCGAGTGCGACGGAGCGAGGCGAGGTCGGCCTCGAAATGTTCGGTGTCGCAGGCGTTCACGCGGATGACTGTGCGTTCGGGGTCCTGCGGTGTTGCGACGAGTGCATCGCGAGCCGCGGGCTTGTCAGCTTCAGTGACGGCGTCTTCGAGATCGAGGATCACCACATCTGCTGCGGCGGCTGCTTTGCCGTAGCGGTCGGGACGGTCGGCGGGACAGAACAGCCATGCCGGTCCGGCCGGAACCCAACTCATGCCGGGTCCTCGCCAGGCTTCATCTGCACGAGAGTCTTGCGCACGGCGACGGCAACGACATCGCCGTGCTGATTTCGCCCGGTGTGGGTGAACGTGACTACGCCCTCCCCCGGCCGACTCGTGGATTCGCGCTTGTCCGAAATCAGCGTTTCGGCGTAAAGGGTGTCGCCGTGGAACAGCGGCTTCGGAAACGACACTTCCGAGAAGCCGAGGTTCGCGACGATGGTTCCCTGCGTCAACTGCGCGACGGATAAACCGACGAGCGTGGACAACGTGAACATGGAGTTCACGAGCCGCTCTCCGAACGCCGTCGACGCACTGTAGGCGGCGTCGAGGTGCAAGGCCTGCGTGTTCATGGTCTGAGTGGTGAAAAGCGTGTTGTCGGCTTCGGTGACGGTTCGTCCCGGTCGGTGTTCGTACACCGCGTCGAGTTCCATTTCTTCGAACCACAGGCCGCGCTGGCGGATACGGGTCACAGTCCGAGGCCTCTCGCGATGAGCATCAGTTGGACCTCGGTAGTGCCTTCGCCGATCTCGAGGATCTTGCTGTCGCGGTAGTGACGGGCAACGGTGTACTCGTTCATGAAGCCGTAACCACCGTGGATCTGCGTTGCATCGCGTGCGTTGTCCATTGCCGCCTCGGACGCGACGAGCTTGGCGATGGCCGCTTCCTTCTTGAAGCTCTTGCCGGACAACATCAGTGCTGCGGCGTCGTAGTACGCCGCGCGGGCTGCATATGCCCGCGCTTCCATCCGGGCAATCTTGAAGGAGATTGCCTGATTGCGACTGATCGGAGAGCCGAACGCCTCGCGCTCGCGTGCGTACTTGACGCTTTCGTCGACGCAGCCCTGCGCGACGCCCACTGCGAGCGCGGCGATCGCGATGCGGCCCTCGTCGAGGATGTGCAGGAAGTTCGCGTAGCCGCGACCTTCTTCGCCGAGGAGATTGGACTGCGGAACCCGGACGTCGGTGAAGCTCAACGGGTGCGTGTCGGAGGCATTCCAGCCGACCTTGTTGTAGGCCGGTCCGGCGACGAACCCTGGGCTGTCGGAGGGAACGAGGATCGACGAGATCTGCTTCTTGCCGGTGGTCTCGTCGACTCCGGTGACGGCGGTGACCGTCACCAATGCCGTGATGTCGGTACCCGAGTTGGTGATGAACTGCTTGCTGCCGTTGATGATCCAGTCGTCGCCGTCACGCTTGGCGGTGGTCTTGGTGCCGCCTGCGTCGCTGCCTGCGCCGGGCTCGGTCAGGCCGAACGCCGCAAGGTTGTTGCCGCTGGTGAGCTTCGGAAGCCATTCCTGCTTCTGCTCTTCGGTGCCGAATCGGTAGATCGGCATGGCACCGAGGGATACGCCGGCCTCGAGGGTGATGGCAACGCTCTGGTCGACCTTCCCGAGTTCTTCGAGTGTCAGACACAGCGCAAAGTAGTCGCCGCCCATTCCGCCGTATTCCTCGGGGAAGGGCAGCCCGAACAGCCCCATCTCCGCCATTCCGGAGACGACCTCGTACGGGAAGGTGTGCTCGGCATCGTGTTTCGCCGACACCGGTGCAACCACGGTGCGCGCGAAATCCGCGACGCTCTTGCACAACTGCTGGTATTCGTCGGGCAGGTTTCCCGTGGTCAGATAGCTGTTCACTGTTCTACTTCCTTCACTGAAATTACGTCTGCAGGGATTACTCGCGCGAGCAACTGGTCGACGCGGACCTGGTCTCCCGCGGCTACGAGCATTTCGACTGTGCCGTCGGTGGGCGCGGTCAGGGCGTGTTCCATTTTCATCGCCTCGACGACGACGACGGTGTCGCCTGCGCGTACCTCGGTTCCGTCGGCGGCGCCGACGGCGATGATGGCCCCGGGCATGGGGCTGAGAATGTCGGCGTTGCCGGACTGGGCGTCGTCGCCGCGGACACTCGCTTCCGGCACCTGCTTCACCGGCCAGGTTCCGTCGAACCCGGAAAGCCAGGTGGTCTCGCCGTGGTGGGCGAAGGCGTAGGTTGCGCGGCGTCCGTCGATCACCACCGATAGTTCCCCGCGAGTGCTGCTGATGGTCAATGCACGCGGGTCACCACCGTCGAGCACCGCGACCGCCGACTTCGGCGAACCGGTGATGGCGACGTGGGTCGTCTGCGTTCCCGTGCTGAGCCGGGTCACGGTAGAGGCATGAGCACCGACTCGCCAGCCAGTCGGAACGGACCACGGGTCGGCGTCGGCGTGCTGCCAGGTCGAGATCCAGCGCTCGGCCGCCGCTGCGATCAGGACGTCTTCCGGCGTGGCGACGGCAACGAAGTCGTCGACCCGTCGATCGAGCAGTCCGGTGTCGAGACGGCCTGCGACAACATCCTTGTCGGCCAGGAGGAATCGGAGAAATTCGATGTTGGTGACGACGCCCTGCACCGCTGTTCCCGCGAGCGCACGGTCCAGCTTGCGCAGGGCTCCGGCTCGGTCGTCCGCGTACGCGATGACCTTCGACAGCATGGGATCGTAATCGCTGCCCACGACGGTTCCGACGGACAGACCGGAGTCGACGCGGATGCCGTTGCCGGAGGGTTCGACGAGTCCGACGACGTTGCCGCCGGTCGGTAGGAAGCCTCGGCTCGGATCTTCGGCGTACACCCTTGCCTCGATGGCGTGACCGGTCATCGTGACGTCACCTTGCTCGAAGTTGAGCTTCTCGCCCGCGGCGACCCTGACCTGCCATTCGACGAGGTCGACGCCGGTCACCATCTCGGTCACGGGGTGCTCGACCTGCAATCGGGTGTTCATCTCCATGAAGAAGTACTCGTCGGGGCGCTCGGCCGAGACGATGAACTCGACGGTGCCCGCGCCGCAGTAGTC
>NZ_JBAWFH010000108.1:0-4430 GCF_049591685.1 Rhodococcus sp. (in: high G+C Gram-positive bacteria)
GCCAGGGCACCACGGCGCCCGTACCGCCCCGCCCCGACGACTGCATGATCAGCTGGGGCAACGGCATTCGTGTCACCAACTCCGGCCCGGCCGAGTTCATGTGCTCCGGCGGAGCGGTGTACACCTCGGGCGGCGAGACAATCGATCCCGCACTGAGCATCGGGCAGGAGATCGTGGCCGAGGGCTACACCTGCCTGTCGGCCGTGGACGGCATCACCTGCACCAACGACGAGACCGGGCACGGCTTTCGCATCGCCCCCGACAGCAACGAAACCTTTTGAGCGACAGCGACGACGTCACCGGCAGTTCCCCGGTTGTCGACGTTCCGGATGTCGGCCCTACGGAATGGGGCGACAACCCGAACGGGGTCGGGCCCTGGGAACAGCACCATGACTCGGCGCGCCCGACCGACCCCCGATACGACCCGGTGCTGCTCGACGAAGGCGACCGGCGCAACGTCGTCGACGCGTACCGCTACTGGACCCGCGAAGCTATCGTCGCCGACATCGATTCGCGTCGCCACCCGCTGCACGTCGCGATCGAGAACTTCGCCAACGACGCCAACATCGGAACCGTCGTCCGCACCGCCAATGCTTTTGCGGCACAGGCGGTGCACATCGTCGGCCGACGCCGATGGAACCGTCGCGGCGCGATGGTGACCGATCGATACCAACACATCCACCACCACGAGACCGTCGCCGACCTGCTCGCGTACGCGCGGGCCGAAGGCATCACCGTGGTGGCCGTCGACAACACTCCGGGTTCGGTTCCCCTCGAGACCGCCGAGCTCCCGAGGAACTGCATGCTGCTTTTCGGTCAGGAGGGGCCGGGTGTCACCCCCGATGCCCGCGACGGAGCGGCGATGACCGTCTCGATCGCCCAGTTCGGCTCGACCCGCAGCATCAACGCGGGCGTGGCCGCGGGCATCGCGATGCACTCGTGGATCAAGCGGCACGCTGATCTCTCACAGGCGTGGTCCTGACACACGTGTAGCCGCCCGAAGGTCAGGTGGCAGGATCGTGAGCATGCAGCAAGTGTGGGCGCAGCGAGCAGATGCTGCGGAGGGGGCCGTCGTTGCGCGGCACGTGCGTCGACTGTGGGGCCTGCCCGGCACCGCACTCGGGGTCGTCGCGTGGCCGCCCGTGCTTCGGGAACGGTCATTTCTCAAGTGGCACTACTGGTGGCAGGCTCATCTGCTCGACTGCGCCGTCGATGCGGCCGCCCGCGAACCGACGCCGAAAAGGCGCCGCCGTCTCGTCAAAGTTGCTCGTGCGCATCGCTTTCGGAACGTCACGGGCTGGACGAACAACTACTACGACGACATGGCCTGGTTGGGCCTGGCGCTGGAACGGGCGCAACGACTGCATTCGGTCGACAACAGGTCCGCCATTCAGACGCTGGAGATGGAACTGCACGACTCCTGGTCGCCGCACCTCGGCGGCGGCATACCGTGGCGCAAGGGCGACAACTTCTTCAACGCACCCGCGAACGGGCCCGCGTCGATCCTCCTCGCGCGCACCGGTCGGCTGTGGCGTGCACAGGCCATGGCGGACTGGATGGACGCGAAGCTCAAGGACTCGGACACCGGGCTGATCTTGGACGGTATTCGTTCGGCGGGAACGAGTTCCGACGACGTAGTGGTACTCGACCGGGCGGTGTACAGCTACTGCCAGGGGGTCGTGCTGGGCGTCGAGACCGAACTTGCTGTCCGTCTCGGTGAGCCGCGCCACCGCGAGCGCGTGCACGCATTGGTTGCGGCCATCGACGAACGCCTCTGTCGAGACTGCGTGATCGTCGGGGGAGGGGGCGGTGACGGCGGCCTGTTCGACGGCATTCTCGTCCGCTACCTCGCGTTGGTCGCGACCACTCTGCTCGGCGACTCCGACGAGGACGAGGCAGCGCGAACACTCGCGGCGGCAATAGTCCTGGCGTCTGCGGAGGCAGCGTGGGACAACAGGCTCGAGGTGGAAGACCATCCGCTGTTCGGAGCTGCCTGGGAGACGCAGGCTCGGCTGCCGGGGCCCGGTCTTTCGGTTGCAACCTCTCGTGGCGGAACGGTGCGATCCTCGGCCGTGCCGGAGCGCGATCTCTCCGTGCAACTGAGCGGCTGGATGCTGATGGAAGCTGCGTACACGGTCTCCGCAGCGGGGTTCCGTTGAGATGAGCACGTCGTGGAACCCGGGGATCTACCACCGCTACGCCGACGAGCGGTCCAGGCCGTTCGCCGAACTGGTCGGGCGGATACGGCACGAGTCGCCCTCGGTGGTCGTCGATCTCGGCTGCGGCACCGGCGTGCTGACAGCGACGCTGGCGCAGCGGTGGCCAGGCGCCGCTGCTGCGAGAGGCGTACCCGTCGGCGAACGGCGGCACGCCCTTCCCGTTCCGGCGCACCTTCGTCGTCGGACACAGGTCGTGAATTACTCGAGGACTTCTTCGACCTCGATGGTTTCTGCGGGCTTCGACATTTCCTTGCGGTACTGCCAGATACCGACGCCTGTGCCGCCGACCAGCAGCACGATCATGCCGATGAGGACCACCGGGAGAAGCCACGGCACCATGTCGAGGAAATTGCCGAAGTAGAAGCCGACCAGGAGCAGCACGGGCGCCCAGATGATCGCGCCCAGCGTGCTGGCGATGGTGTACCGGCGGTGATTCATCTTGGCGGCGCCGGCGACCATGGGGCAGAGCGTCCGGACCCACGGGATCCATCGCGCGACGAGGACAGCCCAGAACCCGTGCTTTTCGAGCAGCAGATTCACCTTGTGCAGGTTCTTGGTATTGAGGTACTTGCCGTTCTTGCGCGCGACGAGAGTGGATCCGGTGCGGTGACCGATGACGTAGCCGACCTGGTTGCCTGCGATCGCAGCGATCATCGCCCCGGCGGACAACGCCCAGATGTGGCCGGTGCCCGAGGCGTGCGTCGCCATGACGATGCCCGCGGTGATGAGCATCGAGTCGCCGGGCAGGAACAGGCCGATGATGACGGCGCACTCGATGAACACGAACGCGACGACCACGATCCACACGACGAGTGGACCGGCGGTCTGGAGGGGGCCGAACTGGCCAATCGCTTGTATCACTGTTGCCGGCGTCCGGGTCTAGGAGGTGGGGTCCTGCTGTGCTTCGATGGCGTCGGCCGCCTCGGACAGCGGGGTCTTACGGGCCTTGATCATGCGCTTGCCGACCTCGAACACGATGGGCAGTACCGACACGGCGACGATCAGCAGGAAGATGATGTCGACGTTGTCGCGGATGAACTGGATCTGGCCGAGCAGGAATCCGAGCATCGTCACGCCTGCACCCCACAGGATGCCGCCGACCACGTTGTAGGTGAGAAAGATCGAGTACTTCATCTTCGACGCACCGGCGACGACGGGCGCGAACGTGCGGACGATCGGCACGAACCGCGCCAGGATGATGGTGATCGGGCCGTGCTTCTCGAAGAACAGCTGTGATTCGTCGATGTACTTCTTCTTGAAGAAGCGCGCGTCGTTCGACTTGAAGAGCGCGGCGCCGCCCTTGGTTCCGATGAAGTACCCCACCTGGTCGCCGAGAATCGCGGCGATGGGAATGAGGACGAGCAGTACCCCGATCGGCGCGAAAGGCGGAATGTCCTCGGACTTCGACGCTGCAATCAGGCCCGCCGTGAACAGCAGCGAATCACCCGGAAGAAGCGGGAACAGCAACCCCGATTCGATGAAGACGACAAGCAGCAACCCGACCAGCACCCAGGTGCCGAACGAGTTGAGCAGGTTCACGGGATCGAGAAACCCGGGCAACAAAGCAAGGTTCGTCGTCACGGTTTCCGAGGTAGCAAGAAGACTCACGGCGACCACACTACCGGCCGAACCTGGGCGAATCCGAACATCAGGTGTCGATGCGGTGGGCGGGCGGTGTCCGAATCGAACGCGATCGGAGGCTGCCCCGTCGATCGCCCGGTCGACGGGTAGCGGCGACACGACCGGTCCGGGCTTGCCATACTGCAACAGACAACCAACTGCTTCAGATGGAGGAATGCCGCCGTGCCGATCGCAACTCCCGAGGTCTACGCCGAGATGCTTGGCCGGGCCAAGGAACACCAATTCGCATTTCCAGCTATCAACTGCGTGGGTTCCGAGTCCATCAACGCCGCGATCAAGGGATTCGCCGACGCCGGTAGTGACGGCATCATTCAGTTCTCGACCGGCGGCGCCGAGTTCGGCTCCGGTCTCGGAGTGAAGGACATGGTCACCGGTGCCGTGGCGCTGGCCGAGTTCGCCCACGTGGTGGCGGCACGGTACGACGTCACCATCGCCCTGCACACCGACCACTGCCCCAAGGACAAGCTGGACACCTACGTCCGTCCGCTTCTCGCCGTCTCGCAGGAACGCGTCGACGCCGGCAAGAACCCGCTGTTCCAGTCGCACATGTGGGACGGCTCCGCGGTGCCG
>NZ_JBAWFH010000109.1:0-8743 GCF_049591685.1 Rhodococcus sp. (in: high G+C Gram-positive bacteria)
GGTCAACCGGGGTGGCCGGTACCCGGGTGCCGGAACCGTCGTCCACGACGCTGCCCCTTCCTCCTCCCCTGACGGCTACCGCGCCAACCGCTGAACCCGCGCCGCAACCGGCCACCGCCTACGTTCCGCCGCAGAATGGCGGCCGCTACGTTCCGCCGCCCCCACCACCACCGCCGCCCCCACCGCCGTTCCAGTTGCCGCGGATCGAATTGCCGCGCATTCAACTGCCGCCGCTGCCGCACCTGCCGTTTCCCTGAGGGAGGGTGATGCGCAAAGATCAGCCAATGGCCACCACAGCTCAATGGATCGAAGGCGCTCGCCCGCGCACGCTTCCGAACGCGATCGCGCCCGTTCTGGTCGGAACCGGGGCCGCGGCATCGCTCGGTGACGCCGTGTGGTGGAAAGCGTTACTGGCGCTGGTGGTTTCGCTGGCACTCATCGTCGGCGTCAATTTCGCCAACGATTACTCCGACGGTATCCGCGGTACCGACGACGACCGTGTCGGCCCCATGCGACTGGTCGGGTCGGGTGTGGCGACGCCCGGCGCAGTGAAGGCCGCAGCCATCGGATGCTTCGTCGTCGGCGGCGCCGCAGGAGTGGTACTCGCCGCGACGTCGGCATGGTGGCTGGTCGTCGTCGGCGCGGTCTGTATCGCGGGCGCGTGGTTCTACACCGGCGGCAAGAAGCCGTACGGCTACAGCGGACTGGGCGAAATCGCGGTGTTCGTGTTCTTCGGACTCGTCGCCGTGTTGGGCACGCAGTTCGTGCAGGCGGAGCGGGTCGATTGGGCCGGGCTCGTTGCCGCCGTCGCTGTCGGGTCGTTTTCGAGCGCGGTACTCGTCGCCAACAATCTGCGCGATATCGACACAGATCCCGAGTCCGGAAAGCACACCCTCGCGGTGCGCCTGGGTGATACCCGCACGCGCCTGCTGCATCTGGCGCTGATGGTCGTGCCGTTCGCCGTCACCGTCGCGCTCGTCGCGCGTACCCCGTGGGCACTCGTCGCCCTCATCGCTCTGCCTCTGGCGGCGCGCGCCAACAAGCCGGTCCGGGCAGGGGCCCAGGGCTTGGCACTCATTCCGGCTCTGCGCGACTCCGGTTTGGCAATGCTGGTGTGGGGTCTCGCAACCGGTGGCGCGCTGGCCTTCGCCTGACCCTCTTCGCTCAGCGTCTTTCGGGAACGAACGCGCCCAGGAGAAAGTTGACGACGGAGATCAGCAGTGCGCCCCAGAAGGCCGCACCGAATCCGGAGATCAGCAGCCCGTAGTCGGTGGTGCTCGAGATCCACGCCGTCAGCAGCAGCATCAGCGCATTGATGACGAGGGTGAACAGTCCGAGTGTCAGGATGAGCAGCGGCAGCGAGAGCAGCTTGACCGCGGGCCGGATGAACGCGTTGACGATGGTGAACACCGCGGCGATTCCCGCGAGAACCAGCAGGTCCCAGCCAGTTCCGCGGCCGGAGCTCGTGAGGTCGATCCCGTCCACCCACTGAGCTGCCAGCCAGATCGCGATCGCATTGATGACGAGCCGTGCGAGAAAAGTCATGGTGCATACCCTAGGTGGCGTCGATCCGCTCGCGCAGCTTAGCCGAATCGGTGACCACGTCGGTGAATCGTGGGTCCGCTCCCCGGATGAGTCCGAGCAGCAGGTGCTCGCAGCGGATCTCGGAATCGCCATGGTCCAGCGCTTCGCGAAGCGAGTTCTCGATAGCTTTCTTCGCGCTCGACGCGAAGGCGATGTGGCCTGTTTTCCGTCGAAACCAGCCTCGCCGGCCCGGGTCCGGCGCGTCGAGTGCACCCTCACCGAACGTGGACTCGAGGCTCGCCCGGACGGCGCCCAAGTCGATACCGATGGATTCCAGTGCACGGGCGTCTCGATCACCGAGCGTGGCGATTACCGCGTCGCGGCTGTATCCCTCCTCGCGGAGGATGCGCGCCAGATCTACAGGCGCCGAGTCGATGATGCCCAGAAAAAGGTGCACGGTGTCTATCCGCGACGCCTTCGTTGTTCGAGCCTCCGACTGTGCGGCCACCACCGCGAGGCGTGCTTCGCTCGTAAATTTTTCGAACATGTTCACCCCACCGTTCCGTTGTGCTTCTTGTGCACTGCTTGTTTGCTGACTTCGAGAGCGTCCGCGATGGCTCGCCACGACCAGCCTTGCCTGCGTGCGTTGGCAACCTGTATCGCTTCGAGTCGGTCGAGAAGACGCCGCAGCGCCAGCACTGCCCGCAGACCTTCCTTCGGATCCGGGCTGCCCGCTGCGGCCGCGAGAGTCGTTGCTTCGGTCATGATTGTCAATCTACGTTGACGATTCGAAACCGTCAACCCACGTTGACGAACCACGTCGACGATGTGCTCGCCATTTACCCTGGAGACCGTGAACACCGCGAACCTGTCCCGAGCCGAGACGCGACGCCGGTCGCGCCACATCAGCAACGTCGCGTACCGCGTGGAGCTGGACCTGCGAAGCGCGGCCGATCCCGATTCGGACACGTTCCGGACGCGCACGACCATCACGTTCGACGCAACGACCGCTGCGACGTGGCTCGATTTCATCGGACCGGAGGTCGTGACGGTGACAGTCGACGGCACCTCCGTTCCCGTCGATCACGACGGGGCGCGCATCCAGCTCGTCGGCCTCGGCGCACACAACACCGTGGTCGTCGACGCCCGCGGCCGCTACAGCAGGTCCGGCGAGGGGCTGCACCGCTTTGTCGATCCGGTGGACGACCAGGTGTATCTGTACACCCAGTACGAGCCGGCCGATGCCCGACGGGTGTTCGCGAACTTCGAGCAACCGGACGTCAAGGCGCCGTTCGTGTTCGAGGTTTCCGCCCCGAGCGGATGGGAAGTATTGTCGGGCAAGGCCGGTACCCGTTCGGGAGATACCGTCGTGTTCGAGCCGACACTTCCGATCTCCACGTACATCACCGCTGTCGCGGCCGGCCCGTACCACCGCGTCGACGACGAGTGGACCCGCGGAGAGACGACCGTACCCCTCGCTGCGCTGTGCCGGGCATCGCTCGCCGAGCACTTCGACCCCGACGACATCTTCGAGATCACCAAGCAGGGTCTCGACTTTTACCACGACAAGTTCGAGTTTCCGTACCCGTTCGGCAAGTACGACCAGATCTTCGTCCCCGAGTACAACCTCGGCGCAATGGAGAACCCTGGCCTCGTCACGTTCACCGAATCATACGTATTCCGTTCGGCTGCAACCAAAGCGCAGTACGAGCAGCGCGCCAACACCATCCTGCACGAGATGGCCCACATGTGGTTCGGCGACCTGGTGACCATGGAGTGGTGGGACGACCTGTGGCTCAAGGAATCGTTCGCCGACTTCATGGGCGCGTACGCCTCGGTGCACGCGACGCGGTTCACCGACGCCTGGGTGAGTTTTGCCAACCGTCGCAAAGCCTGGGCCTACCTCCAGGATCAGCTGCCGACCACGCACCCCATCGTCGCCGACATTCCCGACCTGGAAGCCGCCAAGCTCAACTTCGACGGCATCACCTACGCGAAGGGCGCGAGCGTTCTCAAGCAACTCGCAGCGTACGTCGGCGACGACGCCTTCTTCGAGGCATCGCGTCGCTACTTCGTCGAATTTGCTTACCGCAACACCACTCTCGTCGACCTGCTCACGCATGCCTCGGCCGCGTCGGGCCGTAATCTCGACGAGTGGGCGTCGGCGTGGCTCCGCACGACGGGGGTATCGACGCTGTCCTACACCGGCTCCACCGTCGAGCAGACGGATCCGCGGCCACACCGCCTCGCAATCGGCCTGTACGACGAGGATGCCAACGGCAATCTCGTGCGCACCCACCGTCGCGAGATCGACATCAGCCAACCGAGCACGGCCGTCGACCTGCCCGATGCGGCGCTGGTGCTGCTCAACGACGACGATCTCACCTACGCCAAAATCCGTTTCGACGAGCGTTCGTTGCAGACGGTGTCGACGTCGCTAGACCGGGTCGTCGATCCCCTTGCGCGCGGATTGATCTGGTCGGCGCTGTGGAATGCCACCCGCGACGCCGAACTGAATCCCGGGACCTACATCGGCATCGCGACGAGATTCGCTGTGTCCGAAGTCGACATCGGCGTCGTGGGTGCCGTCATTGCCAACACTCAATTTGCCGTCGACCACTACCTCGAGGAGCCCGACGCTGCTCGATCCACCCGCGACTGGTTGGAGACCTGCTGGGGCCACCTGGAGACGGCCGACCCCGGTAGTGATTCACAGATCGCGTGGTTCCGAGCGGTCGCGTCGGCGGCGCGGGGCTCCGACGTGCGTGCCGGTCAGATCGATCGGCTGCTCGACGGCACGTTGCCCATCGAGGGGCTCGATCTGGATTCGGAGCAGCGATGGCTGCTGCTGCGGGCGCTGAGCGCAACCGGAAGCATCGGACGCGAGCGACTCGACGGTGAATTGCAGACGGACAGAACAGCTTCCGGTCGGAACTCGTACCGTGCCGCGGTGGCTGCGCAGCCGACACCCGACGCCAAAGCGCAGGCATGGACGGAGCTGATGGACTCCGACGAGCTGTCCAACGACGCCGTCGACGCGACGGTTTCCGGGTTTCGAGCCGGTGGGCGACGCGATCTGCTCGAGCAGTACAACGAGCGCTACTTCGCCGCGATCGCGGATGTGTGGGCAACCCGCAGCATCGAAATCGCGAAGCGAGTGGTCATCGGCCTGTTCCCGCAGACCGACTCCACCGAACCCGTCGACGCCTGGCTCGCGGCACACGAGTGGGCACCCGCCGCCTTGCGCAGGTTGGTCGTCGAGCAACGCGACCACCTCGACCGAGCGCTGCGAGTGCGTGCTGCGCGCCGCTAGTACACCTCGAATCCACACCCTTGCCCTACGCGTCGCACCGGATAGGGCTGGTGCGACGCGTAGGCGCGGGGTGTGACTGCGACTGAACCCGATCGCAATACCGGTCAGCCCTCGAACTCGCCGGTCGAGGCGAAGCGTTCGAGCGTTTCGGTCGGGCCGGTGAGGTCCATGCCCTGATCGGCGACCCAGCCGTCGTCGAAGTAGGTTCCCGAATAGCGTTCGCCGCCGTCGCACAGCAGAGTGACGACGCTGCCACTGCGGCCCGCGGCGATCATCTCGGAAATGAGACCGAACGCACCCCAGATGTTGGTGCCGGTCGATCCACCGACCCGACGCCCGAGAGCGATCGACGCATGGCGCGCCGCGGCGACCGATGCTGCGTCGGGTACCGCGATCATCCGATCGATGACCTGCCCGACGAACGACGGCTCGACGATGGGCCTGCCGATGCCCTCGATGCGCGACGGCTTCCCGGTCGAATGGTCGGCGCGTCCTGTTTCGTAGCCGCCGATGAAGGCGGAGTTCTCCGGGTCGACGACGGCCAATCGTGTTGCGTGCCTGCGGTAGCGGATGTAGCGGCCGATCGTGGCGCTCGTTCCCCCGGTGCCTGCACCGACAACGATCCACGTCGGGATGGGGGATTCTTCGTGGGTGAGCTGCTCGAAGATGGACTCGGCGATGTTGTTGTTGCCGCGCCAGTCGGTTGCGCGTTCGGCATGGGTGAACTGATCCATGTAGTGCGAGTCGGGTTCGGCTGCGAGTCGGTGCGCCTCCGAGTACATCGAAGCCGGGTCATCGACGAAATGGCATCGCCCACCGTGGGATTCGATCAGCGCGACTTTGGTGGGGCTCGTGCTGCGCGGCATCACGGCTACGAAGCGGAGACCGAGGAGGCGTGCGAAGTATGCCTCACTGACGGCGGTGGATCCGGAGGACGCCTCGATGACGGTGGTGTTCTCGGTGATCCATCCATTGCAGATCGCGTACAGGAACAGCGACCGTGCGAGCCGGTGTTTGAGGCTGCCGGTGATGTGGGTGGACTCGTCCTTGAGGTAGAGCTGAACGTTCCAGGCCGCGGGCAGCGGGTACCGAAGCAGGTGTGTATCGGCCGAACGTTGCGCGTCCGCGTCGATGAGGCGGACAGCGTTGTCCACCCACTCGCGTGACGCCGAGTGGTCGACGATCCGGGTCACTACCGGCCGTCCTCACCGCGGAGCTTGGCCTGCAGGTCGGCGCGAGCGCGTCGGCGACCCTCGTCTACGCCGGCGATGGACTCGTTGACTCGGATGCGTAGCTTCTTGAACAGCACGAGCGACAACGGTAGCGAGATGAGGACCGCGAACACGGCGGCCACCAGAACGGGAATCTCGACGTTGACGAGTAGGCCGATGCCGATGATGGCGGCGGCGATGACAATCACGAGCAACAGCCGGGCGCCGCTGTAGAGAGCCACGTCTCGGAACAGCTGTCCCTTGGTTGCGGTGGGCACGGGCGGCGTGTTGCGTTCGTTCACGAACCCCAGGTTACCGCCCCGGCTGCGGGTCGGGACCCACTGTCGAGCGACCGCTCGTCCGACACGGAAACACTCTTTTCGGACAGTCGGACTTATCCGATTTGTCCATTACCTCCCCTTTACCAGCCATAGATCAGTCGAGTACCTAGGGGTCGGAGTGCCACCATGGGGGTCCAGCACGAACAGTGCATCCATTTGGTTCGGCAGCACATCGGAGGATTCGACAACAATGAGCGCACCAGCACTGAACAGAACTCAGGATTCATTGCTCACTCCCGGGCAGGTCGCTGCGCTCTTCCACGTCGATCCCAAGACGGTCACTCGGTGGGCTCACGCGGGTCGACTCGGATCGCTACGCACCCCCGGCGGGCATCGTCGCTTCCGCGAATCCGAGGTCATGGCGCTGCTGTCGTCGCTGACCACAGAAGCAGCGCACCGCTAACGATCTACGACGATCGACGGCAGTGCCTTCGACGTACCGAATTCTCAGGAAACTGCGAGCCGCGCGAGGTGCTAACTGCATCCCCGCGCGGCTACCCTTGGAGGAGGAGGTGCGTCGTGATCTATCTTTTGGCGTTGATCGGTTTGGTGGCAGTGGTCGTCCTGTTTTGGAAGGCGTTCGGCCCCACAACGCAGGCGCCTACGGGACGAGTCGTCGGCCCCGACGACGATCCCGAGTTCCTGTGGAAGATGAACAAGAACGCGCGTCGGTCGGGTACGGACGGTCCAGAGGTGGGCAAGCAGGACTCCACCGAGTAGGCCTGATTTACCGATCCACCGCAATCAAGCAGCAGCCCGTGTCGTCAGAGACGGGCTGCTTTCGTTTCTTCTGCCCGCGCGGCCTGCGCTCGGTGCACGTCCTCGGGACGGTTGCTGGGAAATCCCGCCGCCACCGCCGCTGCCAGTTCGAGTACGGCCGACCTGGTCCCCCGCTTCAACCTGTTCAGGTCGATCTCCGCCCCCTCTTCCAGGTGCGGGTCGAAGGGGATCGACACCACCTGGCGGCAACGCCGCTCGAAGTGTTCGACGACCTTCGCGAGGTCCACTTTTCCCGCACGCGGCCGCACTGCGTTGACGACGGCCACCGACGACCGCACCAGTTCGCTGTGGCCGTGGGCATCGAGCCAGTCCAGCGTCGCCGAAGCGCTGCGAGCGCCGTCGACCGAACCGGAACTGACGACGACGAGAGCGTCGGATCCTTCGAGGATGCTGCTCATCGCCGAGTGCATCAGTCCGGTGCCGCAGTCGGTCAGAACGATGCTGTAGAACTTTTCGAGCAGGGCGAGCGCAGTGTCGTAGTCGTGCGCACTGAAGGCTTCGGACACTGCGGGATCGGAGTCGGACGCGAGGACTTCGAGCCTGAACGCGTTCTGTGAGGTGTAGGCCCGCACATCGCTGTAGCGGCGGAGCCCATCTATGTCTCGCAGCAAGTTCCGCACGGTTGCCGGCGTTTCCATCGGCACCTTCTGCGCCAGGGTTCCGCGGTCGGGATTGGCGTCGACGGCGATGACGCGGTCGCCCCGGATGTCGGCGAAGGTCGAGCCGAGCGTCGCCGTGGTGGTCGTCTTCCCGACTCCGCCCTTGAGACTGAGCACCGCAACTCGGTAGCACCCGACAAGATGACGGTCGACCTGCTGCGTCAGCCGTGCCGACCGCTCGTCACGGACGCTGTTGCCGAGGTTGATACGCCGTCCGGTGAACGTGTACAGCCACCGTCGCCATCCCGACGCAGGCGGCGGCGCCGATTGCTTGACGAGCAGCGCGTTGGTGAGGTCGAGCGCAGACGCTGCCGCAACCGGCGGCAACACGTTCTGCACCGTCGTCTGGACCGTTGGTTGCACCGACGGTTTTTCTGGAGCCTGCTCTACGCGCGCGTCTGCAGCCCCCACCGCATCTGCTGCAGCCTCACCCGAAACGCTGTTCTCGAGCTCGGCCGGCCGGACTGCTTGCCACCCATTGGTCTGCCATCGATCCATGATCGATTCCCCCTGCCGCTGCGGGGCCACGTGCACCCCGTCCTCCCCCTGACGGCCCGGACCCTACCAGCGAACGAGAGTGGCCAGCGGTCTCGGCGTCAGTTGAGGCCGGCGTACGAGTGCAGGCCGGAAACGACCATGTTGATGATGAAGAGGTTGAACAGCATGGCGGTGAAGCCTGCGATGTTGATCCAGGCTGCGCGGGTGTTGCGCCAGCCCGACGTCGCGCGGGCGTGCAGGTACGCGGCGTAGATGATCCAGGTGATGAAGGACATAGTCTCCTTGGGGTCCCAGCCCCAGAAGCGGCCCCACGCGGCCTCGGCCCAGATGGCACCGAGGATAACGCCTGCACCGAACAGCGGGAAGGCAATGATCGTCGTCTTGTAGGCGAGGCGGTCCAGAGACTGGGCGTCGGGG
>NZ_JBAWFH010000110.1:0-10098 GCF_049591685.1 Rhodococcus sp. (in: high G+C Gram-positive bacteria)
GCCTTGACGCACTCTCACCGGCAAACCCGGAAGTGTTACCACTGCCTTCCCGAGTGCGGCGTCGGTGGGCGCAAGAATCACGGCAAGCAAGAGCGCTTCGGGAACGCCGAGGTCGCCGAACACCAGCACTGCGACACCGAACCCGGCGGCGATGGTGAGGGGTAGCCCGAACCCGAGGAGTCGGGCGGGGATAGAGATTTGGAGACGCAGTGCGGCGACATCCACCCGTGAGGCATCGACGAACAACACCAGTGCGAGTGTCACCTCGGCGAGCAGTTTGACGGTCTCCCCCGCGGCGTCCATGTCGATCAGTCCAGCGCCGTGAACGCCGAGGATCAGTCCGGCGGTGGTGAAGAGGATCGGAGCCGAGACCGGGGTACCGGCGATGCGTCCGGACAACGCTGCGAAGACGAGCAAAATCCCGGCGATCGAGGGAAACGCCCATGTCATGGTGGCGTCGCCCCGTTTCCCTCATGGAGCACCAGGACTTCGTGGATCCAGTGCCCGAAGTCGATGATTCGAGCACCGAGGAACGTCAGGGCGATCCCGATCATCGGCCCGCCTTTCCGCGTGGTCGCACCCGGTCGCTTTCGCTCCCTTGTCCGCGTGGCTACTGGCGCGAGATCGCTACTCTGGCAATCTCATACGGGTCGATGAGGTGCGAGTGATCGTCGTCGCCGACATCGATCTGAACGACGTCGATGCGGCCGTTGAACTTGCTCGCACCGGCGTAGGCCGCGCTGACGGGCATGCCGTAGTCCTCGCCGATGTCGGTGGTCTCGTCCGCGGAGAAGACCATGGGTTGCGTTTGCTCGACGCGCCCGGTTCCCGCGATTGCGCCATCATAGAAAAGGGTGACATTTCCGCCTTTGGCCAGTCCGCCGCCGTCGTAGGCGAACTCGGCGCGGATCTGGCGTTTGCCAGCGCGAAGGGGTTCGGTTGCGGTGGTGGTGTATTCCATCATGCCGAGCAGGTTGTAGACGAAGGAGGCATACCCGTCGTGCAAGTAGAGTGCCCACCCGCCGAACCGTCCGCCTTGCGCGATGATTACGCCGTTGGTGGGGCCGGTGGCCGGGGTCTCGATTGCTGCGGTCACGCTGAACGACCGATTTTTGATATCGATGACGCTGTGTTCGCTGAGTCGTTTCATTCCGGGGAAGAGGACCTGAGTGGTGCCTTCGATCAGCTGCGGACGTCCGGCGATGGTCGGGTTCAGCCGTTCGAACCGGCGATCGTCGATGGGAAGGACGTTGTATTTCACAGCCTCGATGAGCCAGAGCCGCTGCAGGGCTGCGAGCCGGTCAGGCTGTTCTCGTGCCAGGTCGCGGGCTTGGGTCCAGTCGGTGGTGCCGTCGTACAGTTCCCATACGTCGTCGTCGAGAGCGGGGAGCTCCTCGTTGGGTAGCCAGGGAGTGCTGTGCCGGGTGACCGCGCTCCAGCCCTTGAAGTAGATGCCCCGGTTGCCGGCCATCTCGAAGTACTGCAGGTCGTGTCGCTCAGGTGCGTCGGCGTCGTCGAAGGTGTAGGCCATACTGGTGCCCTCGATCGGTGACTGCTGGACCCCGTTGACGAACGTGGGTTCCGGTATGCCGGCGGCCTCGAGAATCGTGGGTGCGACATCGATGACATGGCTGAATTGCGAACGTATTTCACCTTGCCCGGTGACCCCGGCGGGCCAGTGCACAATGGTGCCGTTTCGGGTCCCACCCCAGTGGGAGGCGACCTGCTTGGTCCACTGGAACGGGGTGCACATCGCCCACGCCCAGCCGACCGAATAGTGATTGTAGGCGTCGACGCCGCCGAGTTTGTCCTTCATCTCGGCCATGAATTCCGGCGTCTCGAGGGCGGCCAGACCGTTGAAGTTGGCCATTTCGTTGAAGGCGCCGTTGACCGTTCCCTCGGCCGAGGCACCGTTGTCACCGATAATGTAGTAGATCAGTGTGTTGTCCAGTGCACCGAGGTGCTCGATGGCGTCGACAACCCTGCCCACGTGGTGATCGGTGTGTTCGAGGAAGCCTGCATAGATTTCCATTTGGCGTTCCAGAACGGGTTTGAGGTCATCGCTCATCTCGTCCCACGAGGGAATAGCCTCCGGGCGGGGAGTCAATTCGGCGTCTTCGGGCGCCACCGCGAATTCTTTCTGCTTGGCGAAGATCGCCTCGCGCTGAGCATCCCAGCCGTCGGCGAACTTGCCGGCATACTTGTCCGCCCATTCGGAGGGAACTTGGTGTGGGGCATGTGTGGCCCCGGGTGCGAAATAGAGGAAGAACGGCTTTTCCGGCGCGAGCGCTTTTTGGGTACGCACCCAGTCGATGGCACGGTCGGCGAGATCTTCGGTGAGGTGATATCCCTCCTCAGGAGTTCCTTCCGGTTCGACCGGTGTGACCCCGTTGTAAAGGGCAGGGTAGTACTGGTTGTTCTCACCGCCGATGAAGCCGTAAAAGTGTTCGAAGCCCCCGCCGCCGGTGGGCCACGAGTCGAAGGGTCCCACCGGTGAGGTCTGCCAGGGTGGAACTTCGTGGCATTTACCGAATTGAGCGGTCGAGTATCCATTGAGTTTCAACGTCATCGGCAATGCGGCTTTGGTGTTCGGTCGCAGACCCGATGACCCGGGTGCCGATGTCGCAGTTTCGGTGATCATTCCCATGCCGACGGAATGATGGTTTCGTCCGCTCAGAAGTGCAGCCCGCGTCGGTGCGCACAACGCCGTGGTGTGGAAACGGTTGTAAGTCAATCCCCCGCGTTGCAGGCGCTCGGCGGTCGGGGTATTCGCTGGCCCCCCGAAGGCACTGGCTGCTCCGTAGCCGACATCGTCGAGCAACACGATCAACACGTTCGGCGCGCCTTCAGGTGGCAGCAGAGGTTCGATCGGAGGGAACGTGGTGTCCGGGTCCTTGGCGTCATAGGTCACCAAGCCCAGATATTGACGATCAGGTGTGGGTAGATTTGCGCGACGCGCATTCGACTTGTCCGCCATGACTGGCTCCTTGCCCTGCTCGATTGAGCAATGTTTTGGCGGTGCTCGGAAACTCGATGCGAGCACCCTGTACCTGCGTGATCTATTCATCGGTCCATCACTGCGGTCACGCAGCCGCTGCGTGGTGCTTGCTGCGTGTGATCACCGATCCGGTTCTGCGGCAGCGGCATCGTTGCGCCTCAGGTGGAGAGAATCCTGGCTTTCTCGGTCGCGAATTCCGACTCGGAGAGAACGCCCTGAGTTTTGAGCTCACCGAGCTGTGTGAGGGCGCTGAGGCGGTCGACGCTCGACACCGGCATGGCGGCGGCCGGTGCATATTGTTGCGGTGGCGGCTGCGCCGCTCCCTGCGGTTGCTGCTGTTCCTTTGCAGCCCAACGGTTGCCCTGGCGCCGCGATACCCGGTTGGAGACGGCGGTTGCAGTTCCCGCCACGGCAGCTGTGCGAGCGATCCCGCGAAGTAGACCCGGCATGATGTGACTCCTAACGTTGCGGTTGGGCTGGTTGGGCATCGAGCGAGTCGAGGGAGGCAAGCAGGGCCTGCACAGGGACTCGACCGGTCGCGACCAGCTGTGCCCCGTTGCGGCGCAGCGCGGTGGCAAACGGTGCGGCCCAGCTGTTCTCGTAGACCAGGATCGCGGCAGAGCATCCTGGTTCGAGAACGGATGCGGCCCCGTCGAGATCGGTGACGTCGAGCAGCCCGCTCTTCGCCTCCGCGAACAATGTGACATCGAAGTCGCCGGTGAGTCCGAGATCTTCGATTTCCACCCCGCCCACCGATCCGTCGAGATCCTTGTGAACGAAACTCAGATCCAGGACACGGATCAGGTTTCGTTCGACCAGGTCGACGAGGTAGGGCAGGGCCGATCCATCGGGTGTTCGGTCGGCTGGGAATTCGATGACCAGATAGTCGACAGGGCCGAGATCATCGAGATCGAGTGCGGGCATGTGGCAGATTCCTTTCGAGATATGGGCTAGTCGTGTTGCCAGGTCGAGACGGCCCAGATGACTAGAAGGTCGAGAGCGATGACCACGATCGACCACCACGGGTAGTACGGGAGCCACATGAAATTGGCCACGATCGACAGGGCCGCGATCACGATCGCCGCCACCCGCGCCCATATTGCGCCGGTGAACAAGCCGACTGCGATCAGTGCACCGATCACGCCGAGGACAGTAACGATCCATCCCCATGTGGTGAGGTCGAACCTGTAGACGTATTCCGGGCCGGCCACGAAGACGTCGTCCTTGGCCAGAGCCGAAATTCCTTGCAGTACAGCCAGAACAGATCCAGTGAGCAACAAGATGGCGGTCGCGATCGTGGTACCGCCGGCGATTCCCTGTCTGACCGGATGGCGATCGTAATCAGCAGTCATGGTGTCCCCTTCGCCCAGTAGTAGGTAGCTTGTTACAAGTGTGGGCTGCGTTTCCCACGATGCAGTCATCCGTTTCGGATGAGTCTGGGGCGCTGCGGCGACACGTGCCCGCCGCCGCGGCACCGTCCACCAGCATGTGACCCACGGGCATCGGTTCCACGACAACAACTCTCATCCATGCGGTGCATCGTCGACTTCGACGTCGCATTCGATCAACGCGGGCCGGGCCACCAGTTCCACCACGAGCAACATGGCCACCGCGATAAGCACGATCACCACCACGACCACTCCGGAGGGGTATCGCCAGAACACCAGGGTTATCACCGCGGTCGCGATGACGAGCGCTCGCAGCGCAGTACGAAACTTCGCCACCGCGGATTCGATGGGATACGGCGCCCGGCCCTCATTCGGGGCGCGCACCGCATCGACAGCCTTTCTGTACGCAGCACGGACCGCGGTCGCGGACCCGGAGGAGCCGGTGAGGAAATCGGCGATTGAAATGACCACGGCCAGCACGAACACCGCGCGCAGTGTGGTCCGAAGCGGCAGAAGAAAGGTGTCGATCAGCACCGCGGCGGCCTGCGGCGACAGCACGTCCGCCGGCACAGCCCCGAGGTAGATGGACCGTCCGATGCTGATTGCCACCGCCAGCAGTGCCATCGCCACCGCTACGCTGACACCGACCACCGCCGCGGTGCGGCGGCGGGCGCCTTTCGGCGCAGCCCAGACCGCAGCGGCGGCCATCAGCAGGGTCAACCACGGCAGTACGGCAGAAGCTTCGTTCAGCGCCGACGTCGCCTTCTGCGCTCTGACCAATTCGGGAGACTGGAACAACACGAACTGCTTGTCGATCGTCGGGATCTTCTCGGCAAACGCGAATCCGCGATCGGTCAGCTTGGCGCGGGCCGTGTCGATGATCGGCCCGAGTGAATTGCTCACGTCGCCCTGGTCGCTGATTTCGATGGCGGCCCGGGCGTTGCCGGTCAGTACCGCGACCAGTCCTCGATGGGCTTCCCGGTTGGCCTGGATCCAGAGGGCATCGAACTCATCGGTGGTCAGCATCGACATCACCGTGCTGCGCACGAAAGACTGCGCTTGATCGGCGATTACCGGCGCCAGGCCGATCACTGCAGGTGGCACGCGGGGCGCGTTCTCGGTGATCGACTCAAGGCCTCGGCGGTGGTGTTCTCGACGTCGAGGCGAGTCATGATCTCGTTGGTGATCTGATCGGCGAGTTCTCCGTGCATCACCGGATTCGACCCCAGTGAGGTGATCGTTTGCACGTAACGGTCGGTGTCGAGCACCTCACTGCGCGTATACCGTGCGAGTACCGACGAAAATGCAAGGGCTCCAACTAGAATCAGGAGCAGCACCGGCAACGTTCATGGGCGGCCACATCTCCGGTCGAGGGATGGTTCGTCGAGCTTTCGGGGCGGCAGGTCCACGCATGTAAGGCAGAGAAGTGCAGCATCGCGATGTCTCCGTTGCTGTTTTCCGGCCGCGAGGATCGGCGGGGTCTTCGTCGGCCATGACCACCAAGCGGCGTAGGACCAAGCCGAGCTGGATCGGCAGCGGTTTTTCACACCAGAGCGTTCCATCGTTGTCGAACACCGCTACCTAATCTTCGGGAGGAACGGGATCCGATCCGTCGGAACCGGTCGCCCGCCCGAAACAACATGGAGCGCTTGCATGTTCGGACCCTCGCGCAATTGGAAGTGAATCGTTGGCGGGCAGGGCTGATGGAATCCTTCAGTCGAGGATATTCAAGACGAGGAAAATAGTCTCGGTCGCGGGAGCATGGATGACGGCAAAACCAGGCGGGAGTAGCGCTCGGTGTTCGATCGGCCTGTTACCCCGTTGGGCCGAACGGTCGGGTGCGATGTGGCAACTGGTGGCGAGGATGCGCGTGGGGCCAGCCACCCGCTGCGCTGCGCTGCACTGCACTGCACTGCACAATGATTCGCACGGTAGGACCACATCGGCCGAGCCACGTCTCGGTCTCGCTATGCATGGTCGCGCCGCCGTCACCGCAGCCGATGATGCTCACCGAGGAGCGCGTGCACGTGACTGCGCCGACGAAAACGGCAACTATGGTGGTTGCGATGCCGGTGCTGGGTCCCGTGCATGCGCCGCACGATGTGATGGACTTCTACAACTATCGCGTTCATTGAAATGCTCCTTCTGTCGATGCCCTGTTGCGTCGCCCCCCTCGCGGGGTCATGCCGAATCTCCTCTCGACCCGATCAGGTGCGCACCGATGGCAGCTCGAAGCAGCGTCGGTTTCACGAATCCGAGCGTCGCACAGCCCCGGTGCAGCTCGCTGCGGCCCTACGGGCGTGCGAGTCGCCTCGGTTGCAAGCTGACGGTCATTGTCGTGCTGCCGCGGTAGCGGGCAGGCAGCCGAGACGAGGCCCTTCAGGCGGCAACAAGTGTCGATGCCACACTGCCCCTTCGTGACCGCAGAGTGCACAATCTCACTACCGCAACGCTTTTGATTTCAGCGTATCGAATTCGTTCTCGCTGATGGTGCCTGCGTCGAGCAGCGCCTTGGCATCGGCGATGTGTTCGGCGGACGACTTGCCGGCCACTTCTCTGATGTACCGATCGGTTGCCTCCTTAGAAGACTCCACAGCCTCGATCTGGCGCGCGGTCATGCCGCGACCTCGCGCGATCACATAGACGAAAGCAGTGAGGTACGGAACCACGACCAGCAAAATGATCCAGAGCACCTTGACGACACCCGACATGGTGCGATCACGGAACAAGTCCGCGACGATCTGAAACAGCACCATCAGATAGGCGAAAAATGCGAACACGATCAGCGTGTACCACATTAGCTCCCAAAATGAATCGATCATGGTTGAGCTCCTTGAAGTAGGGAGTCGCTCAGCGGTTCAACCGGGCGTCGACTCGTGTAACTCAGCCTAAAATCACACCTGAATCAGAGTGTCATCCGAACAGGGTGAACGAGCTACGCAGCTCACCTCGAGGACACTCCGACGGGAATAGACCTGCACGTCCGAGAGGCAGACCAACGCGCTGTTCGTCCCGTTCGGATCAGGTGAGTCCGGTAAGACGACCGGCCTTCCGCTACGCAACGACTCACTCATTCTCGAGTACTCGTACGCCACGTGTATACCGGCCCGGCCTCTGCTGCAGCTGCGTTGCAGGTGAGGTCCCCCGGCCGCGAGACCGTGCAATTCACGTGCGCCTGGCCGTCGCCATAATGGCTGGTCCCTCCGACGCGCCATGACGTCGGGCTCGAGCCTGCGGCGGGCGGGGAGGGACGACTTGACTACCAAGCTGACGCAGCTGGGCGACGTCCACCCCTCGGACGTCCTGTCCGACGAGGAGTTCGCCCGCGCCGAACAACAACTCATCGGTTGAGCAGCTTCAGCGTCGAAGAGTTCGCGCCGAACTACCCGTTCGACCCCTTCTCTGCGTCGTCGTTGCCCAGCAACGTATTACGTACGTTCAGCTTGTCCGCAAACAGGTGTCGCTGCACGATCCACCCTGCCACCGCCAATGCGATCCAGGCGAGCGTCGACGTTACTTGCTGCCATCCGGCGTCGGGGTTTCGCAAGAAGTCGAGCCAGTCCGCCATGCGGCCGATCCCGTTCAGCATCATGCTGGCGCCGCCGATGGAGGTGAGCCACAGCAGTGCTCGGGCCCGGTACTTGTCGGCCAGAAAAGCGGCCGCGACACCAATAGCCAACACGACGATGGCGCTCAGGGCCCAGTTGTTGTCACCCGGTTGCAGGACGTCGGCAATCCGCGCGCCGGCCATCGCGCCGGCAAGCCCGCCAATCGCATACGCGGAGAACTTGAATACCAAAGTCGTGATGACCCAGGTCAATAACGCTCCCACGAATCCGAACAGGAACAGCACGGACAGCGCAGGCTGGAAAAGGTCTGCGATCAACCACCCGAGCCCGAATCCGACTGCCAGCACGGCCAGGTTCACGGAACGGATACCGTAGAAGCACAGTAGCGCTCCGATCAGCAACACCACGATCCCGCTCATGTGACTCCTCGATCGAACCGTCTCGGTCTGCTCGGTCCACTCTCGACCTCCCCTCCGAAACTGCCCTCATCTCCCACGGATGAACGGTGCGCTCACTCACCGACCAGCCGGCTCCCGACGGTGTGCACAATCTGGATGTCGGGGTTCCACGGAACCAGCGCGTCTATCGAGGACTCGAGCTCGTCGAAAGAGGGCAGCACCTGCGGACCGAGAACGGCGACGGTCGCCGTTCTGCCCTGCCACGTGACGTCGATGACCTCCGCGCCCGGCGTATCAGCGAGCCACTGCTCCGTTGCACCAGCGATCTGTCCTGCCCACAACGAGGACAGCGAATTGACGACCATGGGGAGCGCGACCAGAAATAATGCCGCAGCGAGCACCGCGTACGCACGGCGCTGAGCCCTCGCAGCCCGTTCGGCTTCACGGCCGTACCCTGCTGCGACGAGTAGAACCGTCGCGGTGATGACCATGGCGACCACATTCGAGGCGAACAAGACGAACGCCCCCAGAGCCATGGCCGGTGATTCGGATCCGAGGCACACGCCCACCACAGCCAACGGCGGCACGAGCGAGATTGCGATCGCGACGCCCGGGAGTACATCTCCGACGTCCCTCCTCGTGATTGCGATGGCGCCCACGAGCCCCGTCGCCAACGCTGCCGTCAGATCCATCAGAGTCGGAGACGTGCGGCCGAGTACCTGCGAGTTGGTCAACACGTTCGACGGATTGGGCAGCACGTGCGCGAAGACGAAGCCCAAAACCGTCACGAGGACGACGCCCGCCGCGACGTATGCCGAGCTCCGCAGTATCAGTGCACCCTTCCCCGTTGCGATTCCCAGACCGATTCCGAGGATGGGCGTCGACAGCGGAGCGACGATCATGGCCCCGATGACCGTGGCCGTCGAATCAGATACGACACCGGCGACGGCGATCACCCCCGACAGCGTCAACATCATCCAGAAGGCGGACCGTTTGGCATTCGCGTCACCGGTTGACAGGTCGAGCCGGTCGTCCAGTTCCTCCAGTGTTCGGCGCTGAGAATCCGGAATCAATCGATTCATTGGTTTTCTCCAACACTTTCGACCTTCTCGGCCGGTTCCGTCGGTGCCCCACCGAGGAACAGATCAGCCCATCGAGTCGCCGGGTCGATGTCGACCAACAATGCTTTGGCCAGCAGCGTGACGGGGATGGCCAGCACCGCTCCCAACGGTCCCAGCACCCACGTCCAGAAGATCAACGCAAGGAATGTCAGGGTGACCGAGAGACCCACTGCGTCGCCGACAAATTTAGGCTGAATGATCGACTGAATGACGATATTGAGAACGCTGTAGACGACGATCACGATGATCATCGATTTCGGTCCGCCCTGCAACAGTGCGAGCAGTGCCGGTGGGATGACACCGATGACGAAACCCACGTTAGGGATGTAGTTGGTGATGAGCGCCAACAGCGCCCACAGAACGGGCAAGGGGATCCCGAGGATCCAGAGGGCCACACCGTCGAGTATCGCGACGATCAGGCCGAACACCGTGGTGACCAGCAGGTAGCTACGAGTTCCCCCCGAGAACGCGGAAAACGCTCGAGCGATGTCCGGCCGCAACCGCTCGAGCCTGTTCATCCGAGCGTCGTACGACATGGCGTCGACAGCCATGAACAGTGCCACCACGACGATGAAAAGCAAGTTCGAGAAGACCCCGAGGCTCGCCGCCACGATCGTTTCGACC
>NZ_JBAWFH010000111.1:0-3781 GCF_049591685.1 Rhodococcus sp. (in: high G+C Gram-positive bacteria)
CACCGGAGCACTCGCCGACGCCCTTGTTGTCGTCTCGGCCCTGTCGATCCAGGATGTCCGAGAACGCCCCGCCGAGCATCAACAGGCTGCCGACGAGAAGCACGCACGATTCGCCGTCGAGAACTCCGACTTCCTGGCGTACGTCGAATTGTGGAAGTACCTGCGTGAGCAGAGAGACGACTTGTCTTCCAATCAATTTCGGCGCATGTGTCGCAACGAATTCCTGCACTATCTCCGTATCAGGGAGTGGCAGGATCTGCACGGTCAGCTGCGTCAGATCACGCGGGGTCTCGGTTGGTCCGTTCCCGACTCTGCCAGTACGCCGACGGCTCTTCACCAAGCGCTGCTGTCGGGACTGTTGTCGCACATCGGGCTCAAGGAAGGCGACAAGCGTGAGTTTCTCGGAGCCCGAGGCACTCATTTCGCCATCTTTCCCGGCTCGGGACTGTTCAAGAAACCCCCACGCTGGGTGATGGCGGCCGAACTGGTCGAAACGGGGCGCCTGTGGGGACGCATGGCGGCTCGCATCGAACCCGAGTGGGCCGAACGACTCGCTCCGCACTTGATCAAGCGGACGTACTCGGAGCCGCACTGGTCGACGAAGCGTCAATCGGCCATGGCGTACGAGCGGGTCACCCTGTACGGGCTCCCCCTGGTGACCGGACGACCGGTGGGCTACCACTCTATCGATCCCGAGGTCTCCCGTGAGCTGTTCATCAGACACGCTCTCGTACAAGGTGAATGGAAGACCCAGCATCAGTTCTTCCACCGCAACCGGGAGTTGCTCGAAGACGTCGGCGAGCTCGAGAACCGCGCACGGCGTCGTGACATCGTCGTCGACGACGACGCTCTGTTCGACTTCTACGACGCACGTATCCCTGCCGAAGCCGTGTCCGCCCGGCACTTCGACACCTGGTGGAAGAAAACGCGCCGCACCAAGCCCACCCTGTTGGACTTCACCGCCGAGACCGTCGTCAACGCCGACGCCGCCTCCGTGTTGGGCGGCGACTACCCCGACGCCTGGCGTCAAGGCGAGATCCGATTCCCGTTGACGTATCAGTTCGAACCCGGCGCCGAAGCGGACGGTGTGACCGCGCGCATTCCGATAGCCCTCCTCGCGCAGGTACAGCCCGTCGGTTTCGACTGGTTGGTCCCCGGCATGCGTGCCGAACTGATCGCTACGCTCATAAAACTTCTCCCCAAGGCGCAGCGCCGGAACGTCGTTCCCGCACCCGATTTCGCCGCCGCGGCGCTGGCGGCCATGAAGCCACGTTCCGAGCCGGTCGTGTCGGCTCTGGCGCGTGAACTTTCGCGCCTCGGCTCGTGCCGGATCGACCCCGATAATTTCGATCTCTCGGCGCTACCCGCCCACCTGCGGATGACGTTCGTTGCAGTGGACGTAGACGGCAAAGTTCTCGGATCGGACAAGGACCTTGCCGCGCTGAAGAAGCGGCTGGCCCCGCGCGTCATTCAGGAGGTCGCCAGCGCCGTCGGCGGCGCCGAACGCGCGCCGACACTGGCCTGGACTTCGTTCAGCCTGGGCAATCTCGACGAGACGGTCACCAGGTCGGTCGGCGGCCAAACAGTCACCGGCTACCCCGCACTCGTAACGGAGAAGGGTGGCGTGGCGGTTCGAGTGCTCAGCACACCTGCCGGTCAGCGCGCCGCAATGCGCGACGGCACGCGTGCATTGCTCCTCGAGCACGCACCCCGTGGCACCAAAGCACTCATCGCCGGCATACCCACTCGCGAACGAATCGCGCTCGGACAGAACCCGTACGGCAGCATCGACGCGCTACTGGAGGACTGCCGCAAGACGGCGGTGGACGAATCGATGCAGGCGCACGGCGGGCCCGTCAGGTCGCCCGAGAAGTTCGCTGCTCTGTCGAAAGCGGTCAACGCCGATGTGGTCGACCGTACCTCGCGAATACTGGCCCTCGTTCGGCCGATTCTCACCGCTGCGCTCGAACTGCGCGGTGTACTCGACCGGTCGACAGGAGACGCCGCCGACGATGTTCGCGAACAGTACGACGGGCTGGTGTTCGACGGGTTCGTCTTCGAATTCGGTAGTGACCGACTGGCGCACGTACCGCGCTACCTCGAAGCTGCGACCGTCAGGCTCCGGTCGCTGCCCAGCAGTGTCAGACGAGACGACGCCGGAATGGATGTCTTGGACCGGGTCTACGACGCATACGGCCGACTGCTGAAGTCGTTGCCCGAAAGCAGGCAGCAGAGCGCGGCTGTCCAAGATGTGTTCTGGATGATCGAGGAACTCCGAGTCGGGTTGTTCGCGCAAAGCGTTCGCACGGCGTACCCGGTGTCGGAAAAACGAGTTCTCAAGGCCATCGAAGCGGCCGGCGGCCGGCAAGCCTGATCGGCGGTCCGGCAGGGTCTGCGGCCGTGCGGCCGTTCTAGTCGACCGAAGCAGACTCGCGGTGCGCGCGGAGGTCCTGGATTTCTTTCTCGAAGTCCTCGGCGGAACTGAACGACCGGTATACGGACGCGAACCGGAGATACGCCACTTCGTCCAGATCGCGCAGCGGGCCGAGGATGGCCAACCCGACTTCGTGGCTGGGAATCTCGGCCGAACCAGACGCGCGCACGGCGTCTTCGACCTGCTGGGCGAGCAGATTCAGGGCGTCGTTGTCGACGTCGCGGCCCTGGCAGGCGCGCCGCACACCCTTGACCACCTTCTCGCGCGAGAAGGGTTCGGTGACGCCGCTACGTTTGACGACGGCGAGCACTGCCGTCTCGACGGTGGTGAAACGGCGGCCACATTCGGGGCACGAGCGGCGACGGCGAATCGCCTGCCCCTCGTCGGCCTCGCGAGAGTCGACCACGCGCGAGTCTGGGTGCCTGCAGAACGGGCAATGCATGAAAGAGCCTCCGTCGTAGCCGGTGCACTCCCCCGGATAACTCTCGAGGAGGGGTGCAGGCTTCGAGGATACTCGGAGCGCGAGATACGGATTTCGATCACCCAGCAACCGAAGTGCCCGGATCGGCGATGGCGCCACGACGGTGCCCACGGTGTCGAACTACTGCCCGAGCAGGAGCGGCGTCGCCAGTTGTTGCCCTGCGGACACGGCAGCACCGGGCATGTCGCCCAGGGGCAACAATCCCTCGACGACTGGCTGCACCGGCTGGCCCGGTGCGATGCGGCGAGCCACGTCACTGATGGTTTCGCCCTCCTGAACCGTCACGACGACCGGTTGCGAGCCGGCGCTCACTGACACCTCGGTCGCTCCGGACACAGCACTCGACGCTGCAGCGTCGATCGATTCTGCGCGAAGATTGGCAAGCGCGACGAAACCCAGAATGACGAGCGCGGTTCCGACGACCCCTGCCACCGCGGCGAGCCAGGAGATGGGCTGATGCGGTGCCGGCTCCACGCAGGCATCGGAGTAGCCGTGGCGGTGACCGAGGCCTTGCGGACCGCTAGCCTGCACGTACCTCCGACGCTGGACAGCGGCCCGCCGCCGCGCCGCGGTGGTGGAACGGTCGACCGCTGACCGTCGCACTCGCACGTCTGACGAAACGGCAGAACGTGAGCGCGTGATGTTCTCGGTCGGTAGCTCGGTGGCGATGCTCATGGGAACCTCCAGTGCGTCGTGCGGATCGAACGTGACCGAACCCTGTGTTCGATCAGGCGTTCGAAGAACGCTTGTTCGAAGTTGTATCACGCAGCTCCGACAAAGTCAGTAGAAAACGCGACACGGATCGAACAGGTGTTTGATCCAACTGCGAATACGGGCTAAGTTCGTGTCAGAAACCACAGGCCACA
>NZ_JBAWFH010000112.1:0-3689 GCF_049591685.1 Rhodococcus sp. (in: high G+C Gram-positive bacteria)
AGGTCGAGGTGGTTGGTGGGCTCGTCGAGCACGATGACTCCGACACCGAACAGTAGGCACTGGGCCAACGCGACGCGTGCCTTCTGCCCGCCGGACAGCACACCGATCCGAGTTTTCAGGTCCATCTCGCTGAACTGCAGAAGCGTCAAAAAGCGATTGACTTCCTTTTTCGTTGCGGTCAGAGCAAGACTGTCGGGCATGGCATTGACGGAGTGCGTGACGGTGTCGTTCGGGTCGAGGTCTGCCAGCACCTGGTTGTAGTAGATGAAGGCCGGCGCCTTGGTCTTCCACTTGATCTTTCCGGTGTCCGGTTTTTCAGCCTCGGTGAGGATGTCCACCAGCGTGGTCTTTCCGCAGCCGTTCGGCCCGGTGATGGCGATGCGGTCCCCACGGTGCACCGTGAACGACAAGTCCGCGAAAAGCTGTTGTTCGCCGTAGCTCTTCGATATCCCGGCGATCTCGGCAAGGTTGTCGTGGACGTGGAGTCCGCCGTAGATTGCGGTGACGACGGCGTCGACGGGCCGCGGGTTCTTGCTCTTCTTGATGTTCGCAAGTCGACGCTTGAGTACACCGCTCGGGTTCTTGACTGCTTCCTTCCGGTCGCTGATCGCTTCCTGCTCGTACGCAAGTAGTTGTTGCTCGTTGCTGAACTCGCGTTCGAGGTTCTTGAGCCGAAACTGCTTCTGCTGCACGTACTCCGAGTAGCTACCGTCATACGTCTGCAGGTGGTGGTTCTCGATCTCGACGATGCTGGTGACAACTTGCTCGAGAAACGCGCGGTCGTGCGAGACGACGAGCAAGGCGCCGCGGAAGTCACGCAACCACCGTTCTAGCCACGCGATTCCGGCGACGTCGAGGAAGTTGGTCGGCTCGTCGAGCAGCAGGACGTCTGGCGCCTCGATCAAAATCTTCGCGAGCGCTGCTCGGTTTCGCCATCCGCCGGAAAGTCGGTCGACGGGCAGTTCACGCCGCTCCGCGTTGAACCCCAGCATCGACAGCACGGTGTCGATGCGCTGGTGGTAAGTCCAGCCGCCGCCGTTCTCCATCGCATCGAGCAGTTCGGCTTGGCGGTCGACGAGCTTGTACATCTGCTTTTCGTCGAGATCGCCTCCGAGCGCTGCTTCCACCTCGGCTAGCTCGGTCTCGATGGCGTGAATCTTGGTGAACAGCGCTTCCAGTTCGGCTTGAATACTTCGGTCGCCCTCGAGCTCGGAGAACTGCGAGAAGTAGCCGATGCGCGCGCCCTCGGTGACATCGACAGTTCCGGAGTCGGGGGTCTCCCGCCCGAGGAGCAGCTGCAGCAACGTGGTCTTGCCGGTGCCGTTACGGCCGATGAGCCCGATGCGATCACCGTCGGCGAGCTTGAAGAACACCTCGCGCAACATCACCTTCCCGTCGTATCCCTTGGCGACGTCGTTCAGGCGAATCCAACTCAACGAAAACAACTCCTGGGAGTGAGGGGGCGAGGCGTGCCCACTCTATGCGGCTGCGCCACCCGTGCACGGATGGTGTGGTCCCAACAGCACTTTTCACACACGGGTGGGAACCGCACCCGCCAGACGCCTCCCTGCCTCCACCAGCCACGCACGCGTGTCGCTCATTGCTGCCTCCGAGCTACCGGCGATCTCGCAGAGCGACAAAGTCTCGACCTCCATCTCGTGCGCGACCTGGCCCGCGACGACGGCGACCCGCACACCGGACGCCTGACACGAACCCACCACGTGGCCGACGAGTTTGCCGGTGAGCGAGGTTCGGTCGAACTTGCCTTCCCCGGTCACCACGAGGTCGGCCGTCGGGGTGGCGTCTGCGAGCCCGGTGAGCTCTGACACGCGCTGGGCTCCCGGGGCAATATGGGCACCCCACGCGCACAGTCCGAATGCGGTCGCTCCTGCTGCGCCGACGCCGGGCGTGTCGGGATCGGCGACGAGTCCCGCCCCGGCCAGCAACTCGGCCCATTTCGCGAGAGCGGCATCGAGTACCTCGACGTCGTCGGGCGAGGCCCCTTTCTGCGGTCCGAAGACGTGCGCTGCGCCGGACACCCCGCACAGCACGGCCGAGGTGTCCGTCAGCAATTCGACGTCCGCGGGTGCGGACATGAGCCCACTCGGGTCGACGGTTGCCGCTGCGATGAGTCCGGTCGCTCCTTCGGGAACGTCCGCCCCTGCTGCATCCAGTACGCGGAGGCCGAGCGCACGCAGGACGCCGAGACCACCGTCCGTCGACGCCGAACCACCCAGTGCGATGGACAGGCGGTCCGCCCGAGCCGCAGCGATGACTTCTCCGAGCCCCCGCGTACCGGCACCGAAGGCGTCCAACTCGTCCATCAGCGCGATCCCGGATGGTTCGGCCAGTTCGATCATCGCGCGGCCGTCGGCGAGTGTCAGCCACCGCGCGTCGACGGGTCGGCCATCCGGTCCGTGCACACTTCTCGCCACCGACCAACGCGATCCTGGCGTGCACGCTGCCAGTACGTCGAGCGTGCCCTCTCCCCCGTCCGCCTGGGGCATCAGCACGAGCTCGTCACCGTCTCGTACCGATGCCCATCCGTCCCGCAATGCCAGGGCAGCATCGACGGATCCGATGGTGCCCTTGTAGGAATCCGGAGCAAAGAGGATTTTCATTCGAGCAGTGTAGGCAGGACTAGGTCGCGGTAGCGCTCCTTCATGGTCTCGAGCACCGCGTTCCCGTCGGTGTCCCACACCTTCTGGTTGAAGATCTCGACTTCGACGTCACCGCGATATCCGGCTCGTCGAACCCAGGTGCCGATCGTGCCGAAGTCGATGACTCCGTCACCCATCATGCCGCGGGACAGCAGAGGATCGGCTTCCATCGGCACGAGCCAGTCGCACACCTGGTAGGAACTGATGCGGCCACGTTCTCCCGCCGTCTCGATCAACGCTTCGAGATCGGGATCCCACCAGACGTGGAACGTGTCGACGACGACGCCGACTGCTTCGGCGGGATGCGGCTCGGCCATCGACAGTGCCTGTCCCAGTGTGGAAATGACCGCTCGATCAGCCACGAACATCGGATGCAGCGGCTCGAGTGCGATCCGCACTCCCCGCTCGAGGGCGTACGGCACGAGAAGACCGAGCCGTTCTTCGACGCGCGCCCGTGCCCCGATGAGGTCGCGATCCGGGATTCCGCCCATCACCATGACCAACTCGGGCGCCCCCAACTCGGCGGCCTCGTCGAGGGCCCGGCGGTTGTCGTCCAACCCGTCGTCGTCGATTGCGGTGAGGAATCCGCCGCGGCACAGACTCGAGACCCGTAATCCCGCGTCGGACACCAACTTCGCCGCCTGCGGCACGCCGACCTCCTGGACGCGATCGCGCCACGGACCGATCGCACCGAGTCCGGCGCGCGCGGCACCGTCCACGGCTTCTCTCAGGGTCCAGCTGTTGACCGTCTTCGTGTTCAAAGACAATGCAGCGTAGGGATTGTCCGTCATCACGATACTCCGTTCAGTTCGAGAAACAGTCCCATTCGGTGAACGGCCAATGCGGGGTCGGACAGCAGTCCCGCTTGATCGGCCAGCACGAACAGTGTCGTGAGGTGCTCTACGCTGCGGCCGGTCGCCAGTCCGCCCACCATCGAGAAGCCGGATTGCTTTCCGTTGAGCCACGACAAGAAAGCGATTCCCGTCTTGTAGTAGTAGGTGGGTGCGGCGAAGATGTGGCGTCCGAGTT
>NZ_JBAWFH010000113.1:0-22157 GCF_049591685.1 Rhodococcus sp. (in: high G+C Gram-positive bacteria)
GGATGGGATCGGGGCCATCGAGGACTTCGCCATGCGGCTCGGGCTGCACTTCACCGGCAGCTTCGACTGGATCGACGGTGGCCGGTGGGAAATCGAGCAGTACAACTGGTCGCGAATACCCTCGACCTCCGACGGATACGATCACTCCTTCGTCAAAGCGAGCGACGAGAAGCGCAACACCATCGTCACCGTCGACGGGGACACCACGACCGTCATCTCGGGGATCACAGACCTCGTGGTACTCAACTCCACCGCCTCGGAGTTCTGGGGATACCCGAAGGATCGATACACCACCCTGAAGGAAACGACGGATCGCATCCTCGCGACGTCGGTGAGCGCCCGCTGGCGCTATCTGTCGACAGAGCTCGACTTCGACAAGATCTTCGACGACGTCCGCACGATCATGCTCGACGCCTTCGCGTCGACCCACTCGCTGGCGTTGCAGCAGAGCCTGTTTCAGATGGGCACCAAGGTGCTCGAGGCGCACCCGGAAATCGGTGAGATCAAATTCTCGATGCCGAACATTCACCACTTCCTCGTGGACCTCGAGCCGTTCGGGCTCGACAACCCGGGGGAGGTGTTCCATGTTGCCGATCGTCCGTACGGCCTGATCGAGGCGACGGTCGAACGCGACGACGCCCCCGACGCGGGTCGCGCCTGGGACACCGTAGCCGGATTCTGCTAGGGGCACGCGATGAAGCTGACAAAACACGCAGGCTCTCATCACAATCCCGCTCGGCCCGAAGACGAGCGGTTGTCGATAGGAAGGTCGTACGTCTACGGGTTGCAACACATCCTCACGATGTACGGCGGCGTGATCGCACCTCCATTGATCGTCGGCGGTGCGGCGGGCCTGACCGGAACCGAGATAGCAATCCTCGTTTCCGCAGCCCTGTTCGTCAGCGGAGCGGCAACGATGCTCCAGACTCTCGGGCTTCCCTACGTCGGCGCGAAGCTGCCTCTTGTGCAGGGCATTTCGTTCGCCTCCGTCTCGACGATGGTTGCCATCTCCAGCGGGCCGGGTGGGCTCAACTCGGTATTCGGGGCAATCATTGCCGCCGGGGCAATCGGAATCCTCATCACACCGTTCTTCAGCAGGATCGTCCGTTTCTTTCCACCCGTCGTCACCGGCACCATCATTACGGTCATCGGTATCTCGCTGCTCCCGGTTGCTGTGCGCTGGGCCATGGGCGGCGACCAGATGGCCGTCGACTGGGGTTCGATGTCCAACATCGGACTCGCAGCATTCAGCCTCGCCGTCGTGCTGTTGGTCAGCAGACTCGTGCAGGGCACGCTCTCTCGGCTGTCGATTCTGATCGGCATCGTCGTGGGCACCCTGTTCGCCCTGGTCATCGGCAAGGCCGACTTCTCCGACGTGGGCAACGGTAGGTTGTTCGCGCTCCCGGAGCCGTTCGCGTTCGGCGCACCCGTCTTTCAGATCGGTGCGATCATCTCGATGACGGTCGTCATCCTCGTCATCATGACCGAAACCACCGCCGACATCCTCGCCGTCGGCGAAATCGTCGGTACCGAGGTCGACGCCCGACGAGTCGGTGACGGCTTGCGCGCAGACATGATCGCCACCACCGTGGCGCCCGTGTTCGGAACCTTCCCGGCCAGCGCCTTCGCCCAGAACGTCGGACTCGTCGCCGTCACCGGCATCAAGAGCCGCTACGTCGTGGCGGCCGGCGGCTCGGTGCTGCTCTTCCTCGGACTCTTCCCCATACTGGGTCGAGTCGTGGCATCGGTGCCTCTCCCTGTCCTCGGGGGAGCGGGCATCGTGCTGTTCGGGTCGGTGGCGGCGAGCGGAATCCGGACGCTGTCCAAAGTGGACTTCGATGGCAACCTGAACCTCGTCATCGTCGCAGTGGCCATCGGCTTCGGGGTGATACCGATCGCGGTGCCCGGCTTCTACTCGGCATTTCCGGACTGGGTTCATGTCATCCTCGACTCCGGCATCAGCGCTGCCAGCATCGTCGCGGTGTTCCTCAACATCTTCTTCAACGTGTTTACCCGTGGGCAACGGCAATCGCCGTCGGTGGTGACGGCCGCGCCACCCGTCGCAACTCGGCATCACACGGACTGATCGGTCATTCCGCTTCGTGGAATAGTGTGAACTCACACGACGACGGAAGGTGGACTGTGGCAGCCAGCGGCGGCGTTCAATCTGTGGAGCGCGCATTCGAATTGCTCGAGATCATGGCCGCATCGGGCGGCTCGATCGGAATCAGCGAGCTTGCCGAGGCCGCAGACCTGCCGATGCCCACAGTCCACCGACTCGTCGGGACCCTCGTCTCCCTCGGGTGCGTACGCAGGTTGGCTTCCCGACGCTACGCGTTGGGAACAAAACTGATCGGACTGGGCGACAGCGCTACCAAACTGATCGGGGGTTGGGCGAAACCGTATCTCGCCGAATTGGTTCGGGCGACCCACGAGACGTCCAACATGGCCTTCCTGGAAGACGATATGGCCGTCTACGTGGCGCAGGTTCCCTCGGAGCACGCGATGCGTATGTTCAACGAGGTCGGACAGCGAGTACCCCCACACTGCACCGGAGTCGGCAAGGCTCTGCTCGCCCAGATGGGCGACGACGAAGTCCGCGCTCTGGTGGCGCGAACCGGAATGACCCCGCGGACGGTCAACACTCTGACAACACTCGACACTCTTCTCGCCGACCTCGAGCTCGTACGGTCACGCGGCTACGCCATCGACGACGGCGAGCAAGAGATCGGTGTCCGCTGCTTCGCGGTGCCGGTTGTCGGCGCCCCAACCCTCACGGCCATGTCCATCGCGGGTCCGACCGCCCGAGTCACCCTGGAGGCGGGTGAGACGTTCGTTCCGCTGCTCGCCTCGGCCGCCGAACGCCTGTCGAAGGACCTCGCGAACGACCTCGGTTCGGGTTCGCTTCCTACACGTTCTTGACACTTGTCCGTATCAGATGGAAAGTGACACGTAACAGTTCCCAAACAGGGGGCAGCTGGAACGGGAGGCCTGTCACCATGCCCACACTGTCCGACAAGGTCGTCTTCATCACCGGCGCTGCGCGGGGCATCGGTGCCGAAACCGCCCGAGCGCTGGCCGCACAGGGCAGCAGGCTGGTGCTCACCGACGTCGATGAGGCGCCACTTCGCGAACTGGAAGCCGAACTCGGCGACGTTGCCGTGGCCGTCGTCGCCGATGTCCGCGATCTTGCGGCAATGCAGGGCGCCGCGGCAGCGGGAGTGGAGAAGTTCGGCGGCATCGACCTCGTGCTGGCCAACGCCGGGATCGCCTCCTACGGTTCTGTTCTACAGGTCGATCCGGATACCTTCGCGCGCGTTCTCGACATCAACGTTCTCGGTGTCTTCAACACCGCCCGAGCCACGCTGCCGTCGTTGATCGAACGGCGCGGCTACATCCTCGTCGTGTCCTCCCTGGCAGCATTTGCCGCATGCCCAGGCCTAGCTGCCTACAACGCAAGTAAAGCCGGTGCCGAGCACTTTGCGAATGCACTGCGACTGGAAGTCACCCACCGAGGAGTCGGCGTCGGTTCGGCTCACATGGCGTGGATCGACACCCCACTCGTCCGCGACGCCAAGGAAGACCTCGGCGCATTCCGCGAGATGCTCGCCGTCATGCCCGGGCCGTTCGGCCGAACCATGACAGTCGACAAATGCGTCGATGCCTTCGTCGACGGTCTCGTCAACCGTAGGCGCAAGGTGTACGTGCCCAAGTGGGTCGGTTTCGCCGGCCGCTTCCGTGCGATCCTCAATTCCACCGTCGGCGACCGCGCGATGTTGAAGCACGTCCCCCGCCTTCTCCCCAAGATGGACGCCGAGGTGGCCGCCCTCGGACGCTCGACCAGCAAGCGCAACGCTTCCTGAGTACGAACACCACCTCGCGCCGCCCCTCTCACGACGAAGGTTCACAGATGACAACCACACCACTCACACAAGACTCGAACGAAGTCGACGTCACCAGGGTCGATGTTCTCATCGTCGGCGCAGGGCTCTCGGGCATCGGTGCGGCCCGTCACCTGCACGACAAAATGCCCGGCAAGAGTTATGCCGTGCTCGAGTCCCGCGCGGGCATCGGTGGAACGTGGGACCTGTTCCGCTACCCGGGAATTCGCTCGGATTCCGACATGTACACGCTCGGTTACAACTTCAAACCGTGGGTCGGCGAGAAGTCCATCGCCGACGGTGCTTCCATCCGCGAATACATCGAGGAAACCGCACGCGAAGCCGGAATCGACGACCACATCAGATTCCACCACAAAGTCGTATCCGCGGAATGGTCCACCGACACCTCGCGTTGGACCGTCACTGCGCTCAGGACGGACACGGGGGAGTCCGTCACCTTTTCGGCGTCGTATCTGATGTGTTGCAGTGGCTACTACGATTACGACAAGGGATTCACCCCCGAGTTCGAGGGCGTCGAAAACTTCACGGGAACGGTGATCCACCCGCAGAACTGGCCCGAAGACCTCGATTGGTCCGGTAAGAAAATCGTCGTCATCGGCAGTGGCGCGACCGCAATCACGTTGGCGCCCAACCTGGCTCATTCGGCGTCGCACGTCACTCTGCTGCAACGTTCGCCCAGTTACATCATGTCGCTGCCCTCGAAGGACCCGATCGCGCTCGGACTGCGCAGGTACCTACCGTCGCGTGCCGCGTACAGCGTCACCCGAGTAAAGAACGCGGTGGTTGCCATCGGCATGTACGTGCTGTGCCAGCGTTACCCCAAGTTCATGAAGAAGAGGATCAGGAAGCTCCAGGAGGGGTGGCTCCCCGAGGGGTACGACCTCGACACGCACTTCACCCCGAAGTACGACCCGTGGGATCAGCGACTATGCCTGGTTCCGGACAACGACCTGTTCCGGTCGATCCGAAAGGACGAAGTCGAGATCGTCACCGATCACATCGACCACATCACCGAACACGGAATCGCGTTGAAGTCGGGCAAGCACCTCGACGCGGACATCGTCGTGACGGCCACCGGCCTCAATCTCGTCGCCTTCGGACACGTCACACTCAGCGTCGACGGCCGCAAGGTGGATCTGACCGAGACAATGGCCTACAAGGGCATGATGCTGACGGACGTTCCCAACTTCGCTTTCGTGGTCGGGTACACCAACGCATCCTGGACGTTGAAGGCCGACCTCGTCTCCGACTACTTCGTGCGCCTCGTCGAACACATGGACAAGAACGGGTATCGCGAGGTCCGGCTGACTCGCGACGCGTCCGTGGGAGAGGAACCGTTCCTCGACTTCGCCGCCGGCTACGTGCTGCGTTCGGTTGACACGTTCCCGAAGCAGGGGTCCGTGGCTCCGTGGCGTCTCCGGATGAACTATTTCCGCGACCTGCCCGCGCTGCGGTTCGGCAAGCTCGTCGACGACAACATGACTCTTCGCTGACGACACCGTGATGACCACTCACACCACCCAGCCCTCGGCGTTATGAGGTGACACGACTTCGGAACCGGACGATTGGTATTCGAACGTTACTCGAGGGGCGGCATTTTGGTTGGATGCCCTTGGCGCTGCCTGGCATCATTGCCGCGGAGCGCCCCTCTCGGGTGGTGCCCGAAGTCGGTCGGTTCGGAAGTGGAGTGTTCATGAGGTTCTCGCGCGGACTGGTGTCCACCGCGGTGATGACGGTTGCGGCGATGGTTGTTCTGTCCGGATGTGACATGTCGACCGAAAGCAAAGTCGACGCGTCGCCGATCGACTCGAACCCGATCGCCGAGCTGCTGAAACCCAAACTTGCCTCGAACGTGCCGGACGGCGCTGTGGGAATTTCGCCTGCCGATCCGGTGACGGTGACCGTCGACGACGGAAAGCTCAGCGGCGTCACCATGCTCAATCCCGACGGCGAACCCGTATCCGGTGCCGTGTCGCCCGACGGGTTGTCGTGGACGAGCACCGAACCCCTCGGCTACGACCGCGAGTATCGGGTTCAAGCCGATGCTTACGGTCTGGGTGGCGCGACCAGCACGGTCAGCAGCTTCACCACTAGCCAGCCCGGCAACTTCACCAAGCCGTACGTACTGCCCAACGACGGTGCAGTAGTCGGTATCGGCCAGCCCGTCGCCGTGCAGTTCGACGAAACGATCACCGACAAGGTCGCTGCGCAGAACGCCATTCAGGTGACCACGACACCAGCCGTCGAGGGCGCGTTCTACTGGGTGAACGACCGCGAGGTGCGGTGGCGTCCGCAGAATTACTGGGCGTCGGGGACGCGTATCGACGTCGCGGTCAACGTCTACGGGCGCGATCTGGGCGATGGAATCTACGGCCAGGAGAACGCAACCACCTCGTTCACCATCGGCGATGCCGTCGTAGCCACCGCCGACGACAACACCAAGCAGGTCACGTTCAACGTCAACGGTGAGAACGTCATCACGATGCCCACTTCCATGGGCAAGGACAGCACACCCACCGACAACGGGGTGTACATCATCGGCGATCGCTTCGAACATCTCGTGATGGACTCGTCCACCTACGGCGTTCCGGTCAATTCGTCCACGGGATACCGCACCCCGGTCGACTGGGCCACTCGGATGTCGTACAGCGGTATCTTCTTCCACTCCGCACCGTGGTCGGTGGGGCAGCAGGGGTACTCCAACGCCAGCCACGGCTGCCTCAACCTCAGTCCCGCCAATGCCAAGTGGGTCTACGACAACACCAAGCGCGGCGACATCGTCGTCGTGAAGAACACCGTCGGCGGCACCCTGTCCGGTGTCGACGGACTCGGTGACTGGAACATTCCCTGGGAAGATTGGAAGGCCGGTAACGCTGCCTCGATGTGAGCCTCTCGCTCGAGGCGCGACGCGTAGGGCAGAAGATGTGAATGCCCGCACCCCGAAGTCGGGGTGCGGGCATTGACGCGTTGTGCGCGGCGCCTCGTTCGGGTCAGTCCGCGTCGGCCGACTGGTAGCGGCCCGGGTCGATGCCGAGCGTCTTCAGGTAGCCAAGAGGCTCCACGCTCGAGCCGTTGTTCCTGACCTCGAAATGCAGGTGCGGCCCGGTCGAGTTGCCCGTATTGCCGACGGTTCCCAGTTGGTCGCCCGCCTCGACGGTGTCGCCGACGTTCACCCCGACCGACGACTGGTGACCGTAATACGTCACGGTGTTCCCGCTCTTGACTCGCACCAGGTTGCCGTAGCCGTCGCCCGCGTCGCCTGCCTGTTCGACGGTTCCGCCGGTGACCGCGTAGATCGGTGTCCCGGACGGCGCGGCGAAGTCGACGCCCTGGTGGAACTGGCCGCCTACGCCCGTCGGATTGTCTCGCCCGCCGTAGCCGGAGGAGATCGTGTAACTGCGTGCGGGTAGCGGAAGGATCGACCCGCCGAGTCCGACCGCGGGTGGTGCGATCTCGGGTACGAGTTCGTCGATGCTGCTGTCGTCCGGTACGGACGCTCCAAGATCCGAATCGAGGATGACAGCCGCGACCTCGTTGATGAGCACGCCCGTGGCGTCCAGAACGGCAGCCAGGATGGCTGCGCGCTGGATCTCGTCGGGCATGGGGATCGGAATGGCGGGAAGTTCGATGGTCGGCTGCGCCGAGGCGACGGTGGGGTTGATCAGCCCCGTGCTTCCGACGCACAGCGCCGCCGACAACACCGAACCCGCGATCACTCTGTGAACTCTTCGACCCACGTGTACTGCCTCCTGGTCTCTGCCCGACTGAAATATCTCCCGTGTGGGCTTCGAACTTGCTGGTGGCAGGTTTCGGGGCGCGTCGAATCAACGCTGCTTGTTCACAGCTGTCACGTTGGTACTTTTCTTCCCCAAAAGTGCCGTTTGTAACCGTACGTCACATCAACCACATTGGAAACTCGAACAAATGAATTACAACGCCGTAATTTGTTGTGGCACAGCAGAAGTCGGCGAGCGTGATCGAACGTATGTGCGGTAACCGGGATAAACCGGCAGGTGGACGCGCCGCGCTCCGTGAACAGCGAGCGGGGATGAGCACACAAAAAAGCCGGCCTCCGCAGAGACCGGCTTTCTTGCTTCTATGGGGTGAGCGACGGGACTCGAACCCGCGACATCCAGGATCACAACCTGGTGCTCTACCAGCTGAACTACGCCCACCATATCTACGTCCGCTCGGCCCTTTCGGGCTCTGCATCAGCAGCGGAAGCAATACTAGCGGTTCGTATCGTGAGTTGCGAATCGCCCTCAGGAAGGCGTGTCGAGGCCGTCCACAATTGCCGCAATGTCGGTGGTGGAGGGCCCCGGCTGAGGCACGAACACCGTCTGCCGGTAGTACTTCAACTCCTTGATCGACTCCTCGATGTCCGCCAGAGCCCGGTGAGCCAGGCCCTTCTGCGGCTGCCCGAAGTAGATCCGTGGGTACCAACGACGCGCGAGCTCCTTGATCGAACTCACATCGATCATCCGGTAATGCAGGTAAGTATCGAGTTCGGCCATATCGCGCGAGATGAACCCGCGATCCGTCCCGATGGAGTTGCCCGCGAGGGGCACCGTGCCCGCGACGGGCACGTGCTCACGGATGTAGGCGAGCACTCGCTCCTGAGCCTCCTGCATCGTCACCGTCGAGGCTCGGACCTCGTCCGTCAAACCCGACTTGGCATGCATCTTCTTCACTACGTCCGGCATCCCGGCCAGTGACTCGTCGTCGGCATGAATGACGATGTCCACACCGTCGCCCAATACGTTGAGCTCGCTGTCGGTAACCAGAGCCGCGATTTCGATGAGCTTGTCCTTCGACAAGTCCAGGCCGGTCATTTCACAATCGATCCACACAAGTTTGTCCTGCACGACACTCACCCTAGTGCGGCCGAAGTGACCGCTAAGGTTTGCGGTGTCGATCCGTAGGTGCGCACCGCAGAAGGGTTCTTCCACGATGACAGTCGATCCAGCGTCCACAGCAGACAAGGCGCCAGCCGCCAGGGCACCCGCGACGGCGATCGCGGCGGGTTATGAGGTCGGCGGGGCCGCGCTCGAACTGGGCACTGTCGTGGTCGACGGCGTCGTCGACTCGGCGGCGCGCATCCGCATTCCCCTCGCGACGCTCAACCGGCACGGTCTGGTGGCAGGCGCCACCGGAACCGGCAAGACCAAGACGCTCCAGGGGATCGCGGAACAACTGTCCGCCGCCGGGGTGCCCGTCGTGATGGCCGATATCAAGGGCGATCTTTCCGGACTGTCCGCGCCGGGTGTCGACGACGATCGAATCCGGCAGCGTGCAACAGAGACGGGCGCGTCGCAGTGGCGCCCGGCCGGGTACCCCGTCGAGTTCCTGTCTCTCGGAACCGGTGGCATCGGCGTCCCGGTGCGCGCGACGATCACGGCTTTCGGCCCGGTGCTGTTGAGCAAAGTGCTGCAGCTGAACAAGACTCAAGAATCAACGCTCGGATTGATTTTCCACTGGGCTGACCGGAACGGTCTTGCTCTACTCGACCTGAAAGATCTGCGCTCGGTGATCGCGCACCTCACCTCCGACGAGGGCAAAGCCGATCTGAAGGGCATCGGGGGAGTATCCAGCGCAACCGCAGGAGTCATTCTGCGTGCACTGGTCAATCTCGAAGCCGATGGGGGCGATACCTTCTTCGGTGAACCCGAGCTCGCCACCGAAGACCTGCTGCGCGTCGATGCAGAAGGGCGAGGCGTCGTCACCCTGTTCGAGCTCGGCGCTCAGGCGTCGCGACCGACCATGTTCTCGACGTTTCTCATGTGGGTGTTGGCCGACCTGTTTCAGACGCTGCCCGAGGTGGGCGACGTCGACAAGCCAAAGCTGGTCTTCGTCTTCGACGAGGCCCACCTGTTGTTCGCGGACGCGTCGAAAGCCTTCGTCGAACAGGTCGAACAGACCGTCAAGCTCATCCGGTCCAAGGGAGTCGGCGTCATTTTCTGCACGCAACTACCGACCGACGTGCCGAACGAGGTGCTCTCGCAACTCGGTGCCCGAGTCCAGCATGCGCTGAGAGCATTCACGCCCGACGACCAACGCGCACTGAACAAGACGGTGCGCACGTACCCGAAGACCGACGTGTACGACCTCGAGGGAGCGTTGACCTCACTCGGCACAGGCGAGGCGATCGTGACCGTGCTCTCCGAAAAGGGCGCACCGACGCCGGTGGCATGGACCCGCATCCGACCACCGCAGTCGCTGATGGACACGATCGGTTCCGACGCCATCGCCGCAGCAGCGGCGTCGAGTCCATTGAGTTCGCGGTACCGCGAGACGATCGACCGCGAATCTGCCTACGAGAGGCTCACTGCGCGGATCGCCGCGGACCCGCCGGAGGCGGACTCCATCGAATTCCCGCCGCTTCCCGCGGATCTCCCGGATCTGCCGCCCGCAGACGGGCCGTCGGCAATCGAACGGATCATGGCGAACCCGGCCGTGGGGAGCTTTTTGAAGTCCGCGGCATCGGCCGCGGGACGAGAGATCTCACGCAGCATCTTCGGAACCGGTCGGCGCCGTCGACGCTGAACCGGCTATCCGCCCAGTTTCTTGTAGAAGCTTCCGACGATCGGAGCGGAGATGGCACGCGGACTGTACTGGCCGGCGACGGACATGCCCTTGCTGAGGAGACCCGGAACGACGCGCATCTTGTTCTTGGCCAACGAATCCAACGACAGCTTCGCCGTGTAGGCGCTGTCGATCCACAGGAAGTCGGGCACGAGTTTGTCGACTATCGACGCGTCGGCCGGATCTGGTGTTTCGGTGCGTACGGGTCCGGGAGCCAGCAGGGTGACGTGTACGCCGCTGTCCTTCAGCTCCAGGCGGAGCGATTCCGAAAAGGTGTTGACGAAGGCTTTGGTCGCGGCATAGGTGGCGTTGTTCGGTATGGCCATGTTGCCTGCGGCGGATCCGGTGATCAAGATGCCACCGCTGCCTCGCGCAATCATGCCGGGGATCACGGCCAAGGTGAGGTCATGCACGGCAACGGCATTGAGCTCGACCTGATCACGCTCGTACGCCGGGTCCAGTCCCGAAACCGGCCCGAAAGTGGCAATGCCCGCGTTGTTGCACAGCACGCTGATCTCGCGCCCCGCGATCTCTTCGGCGAACCCCTTGCGTGCTTCGCGATCGGACAGATCGAGCACACGCACCTCGACGGTCACCGCGTGCTGGGCACGCAGCGTCGTCGCGAGCGACTCGAGCAACTCGCCGCGACGGGCGACGATGATCAGCGAGTGCCCTCGCGCCGCCAGCTCGGTGGCCAGCGCCTCTCCGATTCCGGAGGAGGCTCCGGTGACGACGGCGCGGGCTTCGGGGGTGGGACGCGGCAGGCTCACGGTCAGTCAGGGTAGTGGATCTTTTCTCAGATGACGGCGGCGAGGCGGGTGCCCTGTTCGATCGCGCGCTTGGCGTCCAGTTCGGCAGCGAGGTCGGCGCCGCCGATGACGTGGATCGCAACGCCGAGGGCTCCCAGCTCGTCCACCAGGTCGCGAACCGATTCCTGTCCGGCGCAGACGACGACCGTGTCGACCTCGAGAGTCCGGGGACGCTCCCGCTTGTCACCGAACGTGATGTGCAGGCCGTCGTCGTCGATGCGCTCGTAATTGACACCGGACAGTTCGTGGACGCCCTTGGCTTTCAACGAGGCGCGGTGCACCCACCCGGTGGTCTTCGCCAGCCCGGCACCGATCCGGCCCTTCTTGCGCTGGAGCAAGTACACCTCCCGTGGCGACGGTGCCGGAACGGGCGCCGTCAAAGCCCCGGGGGCTGCTTCGGGTTCGGTGACGCCCCATTCCTGCTTCCATTCCTTCACGTCAAGGGTGGGGGAGTTGTCGGTGGTGAGGAACTCGGAGATGTCGATCCCGATACCGCCTGCCCCGATCACAGCGACACGATCGCCGACGGTTCTGCCTTCCTCGACGACTTCGGCGTAGGTGAGCACCGACGGATGGTCGATACCCGGGACGGCAGGTATCCGGGGCGTGACTCCGGTGGCGACGACGACGTCGTCGAAACCTCCGGACGCCAGCTCCGAGGCGGTGACCCGGTGTTCGAGAGAAACGGTGACGTCCGCATCGCGGAGCGCATTGGTGAAGTAGCGAATTGTCTCGGCGAACTCTTCCTTGCCGGGGATGAGGCGAGCGATGCCAAATTGTCCACCGAGGGACGATCGAGACTCGAACAGGGTGACCACGTGCCCTCGCAGAGCAGCCTCGAGTGCGACGGACATTCCTGCCGGTCCGCCGCCGACCACCGCGACCTTCTTCGTGACGCGGGCCGGGAGTAGCTGTAGTTCGACTTCTCGACCAGCGCGGGGGTTGACCAGGCACGACACCGTTTTATGAACGAATGCGTGATCGAGGCAGGCCTGGTTGCACGCAATGCACGTGTTGATGCTGTCCGCGGCGTCGGCTTGGGCTTTGCGCACCCAGAAGGGGTCGGCCAGCATCGGGCGCGCCATCGAGATGAGCTGAGCGTCGCTGCGAGCGAGGATGGCCTCGGCTGTTTCGGGCATGTTGATGCGGTTCGACGCCGCCACCGGAATGCCGACATGTTTTTCCAGCTTGCCTGTGAAGTCGGCGAAGGCCGCCCGCGGGACCGACGTCACGATGGTGGGCACTCTCGATTCGTGCCAACCGATATCGGTGTTGATCATGTCCACGCCGGCGCGTTCGAGGTCTTGTGCGAGGGCGACGATGTCGTCCCACGTCTGTCCGCCTTCGACCAGGTCGGCCATGGACAACCGGAACGTCACGAGGAAGTCCGCGCCGACGGCGGTGCGAATGCCGCGAGCGATGTCGACGGCAATTCGGCGCCGATTCTCGGCGCTGCCACCCCACCGATCTGCGCGGTGATTGGTTCGCTCGGACAGAAATTGATTGATGAAGTAGCCCTCGCCGCCCATGATCTCGACGCCGTCGTATCCCGCCGATCGGGCGAGCGAGGCACACCGAACGTAGTTGCGAATCTGCCAGCGCACTCCGCGACCGGTCAGACGCCGTGGCCTGAACGGGTTGATGGGGGCTTTGATCGACGACGCGGAGACGCTGAACGGTTGATAGGAGTACCGGCCGGCGTGGAGTATCTGTAAAGCGATCTTGCCGCCCTCGCGGTGGACAGCGTCGGTGATTCTGCGGTGACGGCGCGCCTCGATCCGGTTGGTCAGTTTGGCGCCGAAGGGCAGCAGCCAGCCTGTTCGGTTCGGTGCGTACCCGCCGGTCACGATCAGGGCGACGCCGCCGCGGGCGCGCTCGGCGAAGTACTCCGCCAACCTGCCGGTGTCGCGAGCTCGGTCTTCGAGGCCCGTGTGGATCGACCCCATGATGACCCGGTTCTTCAAGGTCGTCCTGCCGACCTGTAACGGAGACAGCAGGATTGGATATCTGTCGAGCGCGGGCTCGCCGACGTCGAGGGGCGAGTGGTCGTCGGGAACGGTCACAGTCTCTCCAATACTTCGTCGCACCAGTCGGCAAAACCTTCTTCGACCCGTATTCCGCCGCGCAACACCAGGTATTGGTGCAGTGCAGTGCCTGCGAGGTTCGCAGGAGACGGGAAGTCACGCTTCTCGATGAGCCGGTAGAGCTCGAGGCGTTCGACGTGCACCGAGCGATGCCGATGCACTTCCGTTTTCAGCGCGGCGGTGTCCCCGTTGGCGGCGCCGCGGATTTTTACGGCCAACTCCTCGCGCAGCGTCCCTGGGTCGGAGGGCGCGGCGATCCAACGATCGAGCTCCGCTTTACCGGCCGCGCTGACGCAATACACCTTTTTGTCGGGGCGGTCGCCTTGAATCACGGTCTCACCCACCACCCAGCCCGAATCATCCATGCGCCCCAGCACGCGATATATCTGTTGGTGTGTAGCGCTCCAGAAGAATCCGATGGACTTGTCGAACCGACGCGCCAGCTCGTACCCCGAACCGGACAGCTCGGTGAGGGAAACCAGAATCGCGTGTTCCAGGGCCATGAATGGAGTATGTATGCAACTAGGTGACTATGCAACCAGTTGCATAACTCGTGGCGTGCCGTGGCCGCCGCGGGGATAAGCTTCCGAGCTATGACCAATCGGGCGGAGTCCGCCGCTGTCGGGGTGGCAACGACACGCAGGCAAGTGTTCGCGTGGGGGATCTGGGACTGGGGCTCGGCGGCGTTCAACGCTGTCATCCTCACCTTCGTGTACTCGGTGTACCTCACCGATGCCGTCGGCGACGATCTGCCCGGCTCGATCTCGGCTACCTCGTGGTTCAGCTGGGCCATCGGGCTCGCCGGTGTCGTCATCGCGGTGACGGCGCCCATCTCCGGCCAACGTTTCGACGCGAAGGGGAGACGGAAGCGATCGCTCGCCCTGTTGACGGCCCTGACGGTGGCCACGATGGCCGGCCTGTTCTTCGTCGTGGACGATTACCACTACCTATGGCTGGGGCTCGTGCTCCTCGCCGCCGGTTCGATCCTGTTCGAGCTCGCCGGGATTCCCTACAACGCCATGCTGCGGCAGGTCTCCACGCCCGACAACATCGGGCGGGTGTCCGGATTCGGTTGGGCAATGGGGTATTTCGGTGGGATCGTGCTGTTGTTGATCTGCTATTTCGGCTTCATCACCGGCGATGGCGACACCCGTGGCCTCTTTGGAATCACGACGGACGGTGGTCTCAACATCCGGCTCGTCGCGGTAGTGGCAGCCGTATGGTTCGCCGTCTCGGCAATTCCCGTTCTGCTGACGGTTCCCGAACTACCCACCCTCGCGGCCGACCCGCGCGCAGGCCAAGCTGGGGTGATCGAGTCGTACCGAGTCCTTGTTCGTGACTTGCGGGAACTGTGGATCGCGGACCGGCGAACCGTGCACTTTCTTGTGGCCAGTGCGCTTTTTCGGGACGGATTGGCCGGCGTCTTCACCTTCGGCGCCGTCCTCGCGGTCAGTGTCTACGGAATCGGAACCGCGGACGTTCTGTTGTTCGGAGTTGCCGCCAATGTCTTTGCGGGACTGGGCGCCGTCACCGCGGGCCGGTTCGACGATCGCCTGGGTCCGAAACCGGTCATCGTGTTCTCTCTCGCCGCGATGATCGTCGCCGGGGCAGTGCTGCTGATCGTGTCCGGACCCGTGATGTTCTGGATATTCGGACTCGTCCTCTGCTTGTTCGTCGGACCTGCACAGTCGTCGTCTCGAACCTATCTGGCCCGGTTGGCGCCACCGGGGCGAGAAGGCCAGTTCTTCGGCTTGTACGCAACGACCGGCCGCGCGGTCTCGTTCCTCGCGCCGACCCTGTTCGGTCTGTTCGTCTTCCTCTTCGACTCGGACCGCGCCGGCATCGGCGGACTGCTGGTCGTTCTCGCAATCGGCCTCGGCGCGCTGCTGCCCGTCAAATCCCCGGATCGGGTCTAGCTCGAACGGACTCGCGCGAGGATCTCGGCAGCGAGCCGGCCCGGCGCCTCCTCCGGTACCCAATGCGAAATGCCGTCCAGCTCGACGAAGGAGTACTCGGCTTCGACGAACTCGCCGCATCGCTGCGCAGCCGCCCGCCCGATCGCCGAATCCTCGTTACTCCACACGTAAGTGGTGGGCACCCGGACGGGACCCAGTGTGCCGAAGGAGTTCGTCATCGCCCGGTACCACTCGAGTGCCGCAGTCAGAGCTCCCGGCTGTTGCAGGTGTTCGACATACCGATCGTCGGGGCTGGCTTCGGAGAACATCGCGCGCAGGCGCTGAGCGTCGTTCTCCAACAGGACTTTCTCGGCTTTGCCCTCTTGCCTGAGCAGTGCAAAGTACTTCGACCTCTCGCGTTGGTCGTCGTCTTCTCGCAGCGCCCATCCGAAGGCGGCGGTGTGCGGCACGGACACCGCGGTGAGCGACCGCACTTGTTCGGGACGTTCCGCCGCCATCTGCCAGGCCACCGCCGCGCCCCAGTCGTGTCCGACAAGATGAACCGACTCGTGGCCGAGTGCGTGGGCGATACCGACCGCATCGTCGACCAGCCTCGACGGTTCGTATGCCGAGGTACCGATCGGCCTTGCGCCGGGAGAGTAACCGCGTTGATTCGGAGCGATGGTGCGTAGGCCCGCCTCGGTAAGGCGCGGCATGACGGCATCCCAGCACGCCGAGGTCCGCGGGAAGCCGTGCAGCAGCATCACCGGGATTCCAGCTGCGGGCCCCGCGAGTGAGACGTCGAACGTCAGGCCTGCCGGGTTCGAATCGTCGAGAGTCACGCTCGTCATGGTCGAGTTCACTTCGGCATGTCCTTCCTACAGCGGTGTGGCCTACCGGTCCGGCCTACCGGGGCCTCCAGACTCCCATGCCGAGGACGATCAGCCGGACCTGTTGTTCGGTACGACGCAAGAGTTCTTTCTCCTTGTCGCTGCCCGGACGGTCGATCTCGAGCAGGCCGACGGTAGCGGTCAGCATCGTCGACACGATCAGGTCGGCCGCCATTTCGAGGTCGGCGATGTCCCAATTCTCCAGGCCCGGCATGCGAGAGAGATCGATGGTCAATTCGCTGACGAACAGCCGCAGCTCCGTGGCGAATGCCTTACGGACCTCGGTCACGCCGCCGTAGCGCTCACGCGCCATGAACCGAAACTGATCCTCGTGGCTGCGCATTTCACTGACCAGAATGCGCAGCGATTCGGTCGCGTTCTTGACACTCGGATCCTTGCGGGCGTCGCGGAGCATCTGGCGCAACATGCGCATCGAGTCCTCGACGAGCGCGACCCCGAGGTCTTCCATGGAGGCGAAGTGGCGGTAGAACGCGGTGGGAACGATGCCGGCGGAGCGAGTTACTTCGCGCAGGCTGACACTCGCGAATGACCGGTCACGCAGCAAATCCAGGGTGCCCTCGATCAGCGCCTGTCTGGTGCGTTCCTTGCGCTCGGCGCGCGTGCCCGGTTCCGTCACGAGTTCGAGTTTATTGCCGTCCACCGGACGGCGGTTGCCGGTACCGGGTCCGAGTTCTCATGGAAAGTGATTCAGGTCACGTAACGGCGGTGATGTACGGGTCGTCACTGAACCGTTGACAGCTACCGGTGCCGATCTGTCACACTCTTCTCAGTGCACATACGTACACTGAAATCGTTTCTTCGTATCGATCGAATTCGGGAGGCGAGATGACACTCCAGCAAAAGCCGCGACGCGCCGAGGGTCGCCGCAAATTTTCACTGCTGTCACTGTTCGAGGCAATGGCCACGCCACACGCGCTCGACCGCTACCTCGAGCTCGTCGACCCGATGACCACGGTCAGAGATCTACGCGCCGAGGTCACCGACGTACATCGCTCCACAGCGGACACCGTCACGCTGACGCTGCGGCCCACCCATCAGTGGCGCGGTTTCGAAGCTGGACAATTCGTGCAGATTGGCGTCGTCATCGACGGAGTCCGACACACCCGCTGCTACTCGCCGGCGTGTTCGCAGCACCGGAACGACGGCCGCATCGAGCTCACCATCAAAGCGCACCCGGAAGGGCTCGTGTCGCAGTACCTGCACAGCAACGCTCGAGTAGGCCTTGTCGTCAGCCTCTCGCAGGCAGACGGCACCTTCCGCATGCCGACACCGCGGCCGGAGCGCGTGTTGCTCGTCAGCGGCGGCAGTGGCATCACGCCCGTTCTGTCGATGCTCCGATCGCTGCTGGACGAGGGGTACAGCGGCGATCTCACCTTCCTGCACTACGCCTACACCGAGAACGATGTGTCGTACCGTCGCGAACTCGACACCATGACGGCCGCTCACCCCAATATCCGAGTGGTGCTGGCGTACACGGATCAGGAGGACGGCGGCGATCTTCACGGCTTCTTCGGCGCCGAGCATCTCGAGGCAGTAGCGCCCTGGTACCGAGACGCCGAGACGTACCTGTGCGGTCCGCCGGGACTGATGCGCGGAGTCAAGAACGTGTACGCCGAACTCGGGCTGACCGAGCGGCTCCACCTAGAAGAATTTGCTCCCCCCCTGGTCGTCGTCAACGACGACGTGGACGGTGACGTCACCTTCACCGGTAGCGACGTGGTGGCCACCAATTCAGGACGCACTCTGCTCGAACAAGCCGAAGACGCAGGACTCACGCCGGCGTACGGATGCCGGATGGGCATTTGCTTCACCTGCACGTCGGTGAAGACCTCCGGTTGCACGAAGAACGTGCAGACGGGTGAAACCGACAGCGAACCCGACAAGAAGATCCAGCTCTGTGTGTCGGTACCGGTCGGTGACGTCGCCATCGACATCTGAGACAACCGACCCGACCCGACCGAGAACTGATTTACATCCATCCGAAACGGAGAATCTGTCGAATGTTCGGAATAGCTTTCCCCACAGTGTCATTTCCTACGGTGTCATTGCCCTTCTTCGGCTCCGCCGAGAAGCCCGAGCAGTTGCACCCGACGGTCCTGTCCTACGAGCAGGTGCAGGAGCTGGGACGCGAGCTCGACGAGCTTCGCGCCCGGACCGTCGCGAAACTTGGTGACGAGGACCGCGAGTACATCTACAACATCGTGAAAACGCAGCGTGGCTTCGAGATCGCCGGCCGAGCGATGATGTACTTCCCGTTCCTGCCACCGGTGTGGCTTGCAGGCGTCGGTGCGCTGGGAATCTCGAAGATCCTCGACAACATGGAAATTGGGCACAACGTCATGCACGGCCAGTACGACTGGATGCGTGAACCGGGATTCAACTCCCAGGTGTTCGACTGGGACACGGTGTGCCCCGCCGACCAGTGGAAGCACTCGCACAACTACATGCACCACACGTTCACCAACATCGTCGGCAAGGACCGCGACATCGGTTACGGCATCCTGCGCATGGACGAGGGGCAGAAGTGGAACCCCTACTACCTCGGTAACCCTGTCTATGCCTTCCTGCTGATGACGTTCTTCGAATGGGGTGTGATGCTCCACGACCTCGAAGCCGAGAACGTGGTGCAGGGCAAGCGCAAATGGCACGACGTCAAGCCCCTGCTGAAGGGAATGTGGCGTAAAGCAGGCCGTCAGGTGCTCAAGGACTACGTCATTTTCCCGGCGTTGACGGGGCCTTTCTTCGTCACCACGCTCATCGGTAACGTCGGCGCCAACCTGATCCGCAACGTGTGGACCTACTCGATCATCTTCTGCGGCCACTTCCCGACCGGCGTGCAGACGTTCACCGAGGAGGAAACCGCAGACGAGTCCCGCGGCGAGTGGTACGTGCGTCAAATGCTGGGGTCGGCGAACATCGAAGGCTCGCCCCTCTTCCACATCATGTCGGGCAACCTCTCGCACCAGATCGAGCACCACCTGTTCCCGGATCTACCGGCTCACCGATACCCAGAACTGGCGCCCGAAGTAAAAGCGTTGTGCGAGAAGAACGGTTTGCCGTACAACAGCGGCGGATTCTTCCACCAGATCGGAACGGTCTGGGGCAAGATATTCAAGCTGGCTCTCCCCAACTCGTTGACGGGTTCCTCTCAGCCGGCCGGTGTTATCGTCGAGCGCAAGAAGGTGGCTGCGTAGGTGGCCGGCGCCGTCGGTGCCGGTGTCGTCGGTCGCGGTCAATCCGCTACCAGGACCGGATCAGGGGTGAACGTGGTGGTAGGCAAGTTCGAACGTAACAAGGACACCGTTCAGGAAATCACGGAGTCGGCGGCGAATCATGTTGGGAAGATCGCCGTCATCATCGCGGGAGCTGTACGCGACGTGACGCGGGAGATCGGCGACCTCATCTCCGACGGGATCGAGATGCGCGAGGCTGCACGTAAGGCTCGTGAGGACGCGCCAGTAGGCAAAGTAATCAACGGCGAGTTCGAGAATCGCTAGCTGTCCACCAAGACGAAGACCGCCCGGGCCACGTCAGGCCGGGCGGTCTTTTGTGTGCAGTCCGAGTTCAAAACAAACTGACGGAATGTTTGTCGGGCGATTCTCGTACTGTGCGACCGCTCACTGGGTTACCGTTACCGCAGGAAACACAAGGATGGGACGGTGGCCTGATATGCGGTTGAGCTCGACGTTCGCAGAAGCTCCACACACAACTACCCCGAAAAGCCAAACGTTGTCGCTGCACGCGCACTGCTCGGCCATCGTGGCTGCCGGTGTTCGTTTCGGTCGGCCGCCGAAGCGCGACGAGCTCGATACGGTTCGCATGGTCGCGGAACGTCTGGCCCGTCGCGGTGTGTTGTTGCGCGACGCCCAGGACGCGGTGCATGCCGCCGTATCGGGCGGGTTCGCGCGCAGTGTCGACGGTTCGGAGGTGTCCGACTGCTCCGGAGTGGTCGACACAGCGATTTTGATGATGAAGACTGCCGAGCTGGTCGGCAATGCGGTCTCCAGCGCGTACCTCGAGCAGTGCAGATCCGATGTCGCTTCGACCGGTGAGCGCCTCGCTCGACTGGTCGACATGCTGGTCTCGGACGATCCCGAGGCGCGGGTCGTCGCTGAGCGGAATGGTATCGACGTCGCACTCGACTACCACGTCCTGTTGGTGCGTTTCGTTCCTGCGGCCTGCGACCAGGGCCGGACCCCGATGTCGATGGACACGGCTGCGCTCGCCGCCGCACCGGGCATCTCCGCCTCGTCGCCGCTACTCGTGTCGTTGACCGTGCACGGAGGCACCGTCCTCGTGCCGTGTGCGGGTTCGCGGTCGGTGGACGACATCGTGGACCGGCTGTCGGCGCTGTACGGCGTCGACGTGCTGGCCGCAACCGCCGTCGCAAGGCCCGGCGATATGAATGCAGCGGCGAATCACTGCCGCGAACTCGTCGAGCTCGCCCGCGCACTCGACAAGAAACCGAGGCTGTACCGGACCGGCGACCTCGCGCTCGAATATCAGCTGTCCAGGCCAGGGCCCGGACGTTCTCGTTTGCGCGCGGTGCTTGCACCGTTGGTCGGATACCCGGAGTTACTACACACGCTCAAGACCTTCGTCGAGAGTGAGGCCAACCGCCGCGCCAGCGCGAAATCGTTGTTCGTGCATCCGAATACGGTCGACTACCGACTCAAGAAGATCGAACAGCTCACCGGCGTCGACCCATTGAGTTCCGCCGGCTTGATGTCACTGCATGCGGCGTTGGTAGTCGACTGCCTCGCGCGAGCCGACCATGCCGCGTCGCCTAACGCGGGCATGATCGCAGAAGCGTCGTAGATCCGAAAACGACCGCTACACCGGCAGGTGAGGGTATTCCTCGCTACGGCTCTGGAACGACAGGATGTTGGGATTCACGATCGTTCCGTCGCGGATTTCGATTGCCTTGCGGATGGTTTCGTCTGCATCCCACGATGTCGGCCCGTCCAGTACGACTCGGATGAACGGCAGGAGTGATTCGCTGATCTCCCATGTGGCCGAATCCCAGAGATACGAAGGGCTGTGGTCGACGGCGTAGTACCTGACGTTGTTTCCGACCGTGAACATCGGATCGGTGAACGACGTCGGGCGGGCCCACTCGAACCCCATGCCCTCGTCGCACGAAACGTCCACGATCAACGTGCCCGGCGCGATGCTGGCCAGGTCCTCGTTCCGAAGAAAGGTCAACGGCGAGTTCGTATCCTGCAGAACGCAATTGACGATCACATCGTGATCGCCGAGGAAGTCCGACAGCGGGACCCGTCCTGTTTCGGTCAGCGCCCGACTTCTGCGCGGGTTCTCCCCGTCGAGGTCGAAGTTGACGATCCGCGCGGAATGGATCGGTGAACTGACCGCGGTGACGCCGCGCTGCGTGAGGACGTCGACCTCGTGTACTCCGTGCGCATTGAGGGCAGTGACAGCGCCACGCGCGGTGGCACCGAAACCGATGACCGCAGCACGCAATCGGCGCCCATAGTCACCGGTCGAGCCGATCAACTGCAGGGCATGAAGAACCGAGCAGTACCCGGCGAGTTCGTTGTTCTTGTGGAAGACATGAAGACTGAACCAACCCTCGGCAGTCCAGTGGTTCATTGCTTCGAACGCGATAAGGGTGAGCCGACGATCGACCGCGACCTGGGTGAGCTTCGAATCCTGGACGCAATGCGGCCAACCCCACAGAATCTGGCCGGACCTCAGCGTCGACAGATCGGTCGCCTGCGGCTTCGGCAGCAGAATGACATCGCAGTCTTCGATCAGTTCTGCCCGGGAGCGGATACCCGCGGTGAGCCCCGCGATGTGCTCGTCGGAAATTCCGAACGGCTCTCCGTAGCCCGCCTCGAAATACATCCGCCGACGGAGATCGTCGTCGATTCGCTCGATGTGCAGAGGGTGAATGGGGAGGCGGCGTTCGTTCGGCTTCGAAGACCGAGCTGTCACGCCGAGGGTGAGCTGGTGC
>NZ_JBAWFH010000114.1:0-3570 GCF_049591685.1 Rhodococcus sp. (in: high G+C Gram-positive bacteria)
ACGGCACCCGCGACGACGGGCCGAGTCCGATCTTCTTCTTGCGGCCCAGTGCACGGAGCGCCGGAGGGTGCAGCTTGAAGGTCAAGTTCTTCGCGCCCGGTACCTCGACGCGCACCAGTTCGATGAACTGCGGGTCGGTGAGCATGCGCGCGACCTCGTACTCGTCCTTGTAAGCGGTGAGTTTGAACAGTCCGCGGGCAACGGATTCGGAGAACTCGGTCTGCGCTGTCACCGGTCGCTCTGCGCGCCAGACATCTTCGACGGCCGAGACGTATCGCTTCGCCACGCGGGCGTTCTGGAATGCGATGAGCTCTCCCGCTCTGCGACGGACGAGGTCCAGAACAGAGCCGGACAGGGGCGAACCGGCGAACATCGACGCCGGTGCTTCGGTGTGGGTGGGAAACACCTTCTGGGCAATGGCGTCGGCGAACGCGTCGGGGTCGGCGACTGCAACCTGACCCCACCGGAACGCAGCGATGTTGTCGGCGACGGCCACGCCGTTGACGGTGATGCCCTCTTCGATGGCCCAACCCGGAATGGGCAGTCCACCTGCTTGATACGCAGCGCCCACGAGAAGGAAGTTCGCGGCTTCGGTGCTGCCGAGCACGGCCTTGGCTGCCTTCATCGCGTCGATCGAGGTGAGGATTTTCGACGCGGATTCGAGGCGGTCGAGCATGACGGCTTCGTCCGGGTAGGCGACGGAGGCGTCGTACACCATGTCGCCGGTGGGCGTCTTGGACGTGGAGGCTGCGGTGACCGTTCGGCCGCGGTTGCCGAAGCCGATGTATTTGCTGTCGGCGGCGACGAGCAGGTCGAAGGCGAGGATGCAGTCGGCGTTGCCCGGGGTGATGCGGTTGGAGGGCTCGATCGTCGTCGAACCGACGCGCAGGTGCGAGGTGACGGGGCCGGCCTTCTGGCTCAATCCCGTTTGGTCGAGGCCTTCGACGTGGAGGCCTGCCCGCAACGCGGCGGTGGCAAGCACCTGGTTGACGGTGACGATGCCGGTTCCGCCCACTCCGGCAAGAAAGATGTTGTGGGTGCCGATGATTGGGTCGAGCGTCGGTGTGGAAACTGGTGGGGGATCGAGCCTGGCGTCGACCGGCTTGGAGGGAACAACCGCGTTGTCGGGTACTTCGACGGTGACGAACGACGGGCAGTCGCCGTCGAGGCAGGAGTAGTCGGTGTTGCAGCTCGACTGGTCGATGCGCGTCTTGCGGCCGAATTCGGTGTCGACGGGTTGCACAGACAGGCAGTTGCTCTTGACGCCGCAGTCGCCGCAGCCCTCGCAGACGAGTTCGTTGATGACGACGCGGGTGCTGCGGGCCGGGATAATGCCGCGTTTGCGTTGGCGTCGGGCATCGGCTGCGCAGCGTTGGTCGTAGATGAGGACGGTGACGCCTGGTATGTCGCGCAGCTCTTTCTGGGCCTCGTCCAACTTGTCGCGATGCAGCAGCGTGGTGCCGGGTGCGAGAGAGCCTTTGGTGTGACGCTCGGGTTCGTCGGCGCAGACGATGATGCGCGCGACGCCTTCCGAAGCAAGTTTGTGGGTGAGCGCCGGCACCGAGAGTCCGCCTTCGGCGTCCTGCGCGCCGGTCATGGCCACGGCGGAATTGAACAGGATCTTGTAGGTGATGTTGACGCCCGCAGCGATGCACGCCTGGAGCGCGAGCTGACCGGAGTGGAAGTACGTTCCGTCGCCGATGTTCTGAAAGGTGTGCGGGACGTCCGCGAATTCGGCCTGGCCGATCCACTGTGCGCCTTCTCCGCCCATCTGGGTGAGGGCATTGACGGCGCTGTCGGTTCGGCTGGACATGGTGACGAGCGTGTGGCAGCCGATGCCGCCGCCCGCAATGGATCCTTCGGGGATGGCGGTCGATCGGTTGTGCGGGCATCCGCTGCAGAAGTAGGCGGTGCGTTTGACGTCGAGCGGGGTGAGGGTGAGCGGCGGCGGTAGCGGTCGGCGAAGGGAGACGTACGGTGCCAGCGCGATGCGGATGGGCTCGACCAGGCGCGCGGCGGTGAGTTCACCGTCGACGGGGACGAGGCGGGATCCGTCCGACGCCTTCTTGCCCAACACGGCTGGGGCGTTCGGCATCCCGTAGAGGATGTCGCGGAGCTGCGTTTCGAGAAACGGCACCTTGTCTTCGACGACGAGGACCGTCTCGAGGCCGCGCGCGAATTCGGCGACGCGGGTGGCCGACAGCGGGTAGATCATGCCGACGCGCAGGATGCGGATGCCGTGCTCGTGCAGGTCCGTTTCGGACAAACCCAGGTCGACGAGCGCTTGCCGCATCGAGTCGTAGGCTCCGCCGGCTGCGACGATGCCCACTCGGGCGGCGTCAGGTGCGACGTCGATGCTGTCGATGGCGTTGGCTGCGTTGTAGGCGTCGACCATCGCCCAGCGGGGTCCGAGGAGATCGGCCTCGGCGAGCACGCTGTCGGGCGGGGCCATGAAGAACCGTTGGCTGTAGGACCAGGGTTTCCCGTCCCATTCGACCTCGGGGACCGCGATGTCGACCTGGCTTGTGTCTGCGTCGATGGTCCAGAGGCCGTCGGCGACGTCGGCGATGATTTTGAGTGCGACGAAGCATCCGGACGCTCGGGACAGGGCGATGGCGTGCATGCCGAATTGGACAATCTCGGCGGCGTTGCGTGGGTACAGCGTGGGGACGCTCATGGCGGCGAGGGAGCGTTCGCTGACGCAGGGGATGGAGGAGGATTTGGCGCCGGGATCGTCGCCGACGAGGAGGACGACTCCTCCGGTGGGGTTTGCCCCGTACATGTTGCCGTGCCGGAGCGCGTCCGTTGCGCGGTCGAGGCCGGGGCCTTTGCCGTACCAGACGCCGACGACGGAGTCGTGAGAACGCGAGCCGATGGGCAGTTCGGTTTGGCTGCCCCACACGGAGGTTGCGGCGAGCTCTTCGTTCAATCCGGGAACGAGCCGAATATCGTGGTCGTTTCGTAGCGCCGGCGTTGCTGCGAGCAGCCGATCGAAACCGGCGAGTGGGCTGCCCTGGTATCCGGAGACGAAGGTGCCCGTTCGAATGCCGTTGCCGGCGTCTGCGACCTGTTGTTCGACGAGAAGGCGGGCAATAGCTTGAACACCGGTGAGCAAAGCCGGACCGGTACCGGGACGGTAGCGATCGCGAATGTCGTAGGCGGTCGGCTCATCTCCGTGAGGTGCGGTGGAGCAACAAGCAGCTTCTTTGGAAAGCGCAGTGGTATCCGAGAGTTCAGCCTGATCGGTCACGCATGACCCTCCGTCTACGGTTCGGGTTTTGCCCGACAGTGACAATGCGCTTCACGGTAAGTCAGGGCGGCACCACCCGCAACCGCTGGCCGAACGTCTCACATTGCGGCGCAGCGTTTTTGAACGCCCTTGCAGTCGCTGCGTTTGTTTCGTCTACGTGACGCAAACAGAATGTGACGTCTGAGTACGAATTGGACTTGCTGCCGACATTTCCAACTTAGTCGGCCGGATCGCACGTGAAAGGCTTCTACATCGCGCCAGGACATAGACGCACTGCCCGGCTCAATCTTCTTGCCGGAATGGGCGTTGAACGCGAGATG
>NZ_JBAWFH010000115.1:0-12329 GCF_049591685.1 Rhodococcus sp. (in: high G+C Gram-positive bacteria)
CATCGGCACCTTCCGCGCGCTCCGCGCAGTCGGCCGCGCGATGGGCGACCGAACCCCGCAGTTGCTGTCTTACAAAGCAGTTCGCTACCCCGCGATGTCGGCCTTCTTCGCCCACCCCAGCCGGATCCCCTACGCCGACGCCGTCGTCGACACCGCATCACTGGTCAGCAACACCCTCATCGACAAGGGACTCGACGCTTCCTACGAACTACCCGAACCCATCGACCCGCGCGTCCCCATCACCATCGCCTGGGGCCGACGCGACCTGGTGCTGCCGATCTACCAGCTCCCCCGCGTCAGAAAGCTGTTGCCGCATGCTCGTTTCATCACCGTTCCCGGGGTGGGACACGTGCCGATGAGCGACAACCCCGAGCTCATCGCCTCCATTCTTCTGGCCGGCAGTGAGCAGCCCGACGGCGTGTGAGTCAGTCCTGTCCTAGACGAACAACACGGTCGGCGCGCCCCGCGGTAGCGGCGACCACTTCTGCATTGCGTTCATCGGAACCCGCCGCCCAGAATGACGCTTCCTCCGAAGACTTCCCGTAACGCTCGTGCCTGCGCACCAGCCGGATTCGACGCTCCTCTGCGGGCAGGTCGAGAAACCACACCTCATCTACCGATGCCCGCGCCGCGGACCACACATCGCTTTTCAGCAACAGGTAGTTTCCCTCCGTGATCACGAGCGGAACCGTCGAACGGACAGGAATTGCCGAACCGATCGACTCTTCGATGTCCCGGCGAAACTTGGGCGCATACACGACGGGGTCTCCGGGACGTTGGCTACGAATGGTCTGCAACAAGCGTGCGTAACCACCGTCGTCGAAGGTGTCGTGTGCTCCCTTACTGCCATGGCGCCCCAGGTCGCGTAACACCTCGTTCGACAGATGAAAACCGTCCATGGGGACCAGAACCGCCACCTCGGGCCCGAGCGAAGCCACCAGATACTCTGCGAGAGTTGACTTCCCGGCACCCGGAGCACCAGCGATTCCGAGGATCCGACGCTCACCGACGGCGGCCAATGTCCTGGCAGCTGCGATCAGGTCGCCAGGCGTCGATTCCTCCACTGCGTCATTCACAGATCAAGCTTCACACACCGCTCGAGTTGGGGGTCACCTCGACAGATGCACGAAGGACCGCCCGCCACCGACGCCGCGGCAACCTTCTCGATCCACACCCCCGGCCTACGCGTCGCACTGGGTAGGGGTGGTTCGACGCGAAGGCTAGGGGTGTGAGTTCCGCGGCGGAGCGAAACCGTCACTCACTGCGTCCAACGGGGCATGGACCCGAATTTTCTGACGACTCGGCAAGCACTCGACGACGGCCTGACCGAACGCGAACTTCGCCGAGCGCGCACCGAGCAACGCCTCGTCCGCATCCGTCGCGGGGCGTACCTGCGCGGCGAGGATTTCACCCAGCTCGACGCCGTCGCCCAGCATCGAGCACTTGCGAGAGCCACAGCACACGCGTCGAATCCAGACGCCGTCCTGAGCCACGTTTCTGCTGCAGCCCTCCACGGCCTGGCCCTGTGGGCGGTCCCCCTCAACAAGGCTCACCTCACCGTCAACCGTGCCTACGGCGCGAAAACCGCACGCCGCCGGGTTTTGCACGCAACGTCGTTCGACGATTCCGAATGGGTGCTCGTCGGAGAATGCCGGGCGACCTCCGTCGCAAGAACGGTCGTCGATCTCGCCCGCTCGGTGGACTTCGAACGGGCAGTCTGCGTCGGCGACAACGCGCTCGCGCGGAAGTTGGTGACCTTCGACGAGCTTCGCGTCGCCGTCGACTCCGCCCACCATCGCCGCGGAGCGCCCGCCGCCCGTCGAGCCGTCACATTCATGACCGACCGCAGCGAGAGCGTCGGCGAAAGCCGGAGCCGGGTGCTTATGAAAGAGGCGGGCCTGCCGATGCCGCTGCTGAATCAATGGGTGTTCACCCCGGACGGACGGTGCCTCGGGCGGGTCGACTTCCTGTTCCCCGACACCGGCGTCATCGGAGAATTCGACGGCGAAGGCAAGTACAGCGAATTCCTGCGCCCCGGGCAGACACCGCGCGACGTGGCCCTGGCCGAAAAGTACCGCGAAGATCGAATGCGAGAACTCGGGTGGATGTTTGCACGATGGAACTGGCGTGAGCTGTCGACGCCGGAGGTTATTGCACGCCGTTTACGTGACACTTTCGAGCGTTCTACGCGATCGCCTCTCGGATCGTGGTCCGACAGCAGCAACTATGGGTCGACACACCCCCGGCCTACGGATCACACCGGGTAGAGCTGGTGCGACGCGTAGGCGCGGGGTGTGAAAGCGGGGGTTCCTCGAAAGAGCACGAGCCGCTGCTAGGACGGCGGACTGATCACGACGTCGCAATCGCAGTCGAGGACCAGTGCGACGCGCTCATTCCGTACGAACGGCCCAGCTGCCCGAGCAGAGCGATGGTCAGCGCGCCCGGCTCGATGTGCTCGTAGTAGTCGGTCGACATGTTCACGAGCATCGCGACCTCGTCGCACCGGGTGGGACTGGTGCGACGCGTAGGCGCGGGGTGGGACGGCGACTGCGCTACTGCGATCTACTTGTCGGCGAGACCTATTGCTGCGGCAAGGTATTCACGTGAGTCACGAAACGTCTGCGCCACACCGCGTCCCGCCACAGCTTGGTACCGACTGATCTGATCGTCGTCGAGAAGATCGAGCACGATGCTGTTGTCCGCGTGCATCCACCCGCCGTCCCGTACCAATTCGTGGGCACGTTTGCCCTGCAAAGAAGAGATTCCCTCGACCCTGATTCCGTTCGGATCGGTCGACGCTGCGATGTAGTAGGCCTTCTTACCCGGGTAACCTGCTTTGACCTTCGCACGCAATCGCAGGACGGCATCGACGGCGTCATCGACAGCCGACGAATACTCGTCGGAGCCCGATTCTGCAGCAGAAACCCGTGCAATCTCCGCATCCAGTCCAGCAAGCAAGGTGGCCAGGTACTCGAGATCGCTCATCAACTCATGATGCCCTACGAAAGAACACTCGCCGGCTCCGGTCCAACGATGAGCTGTTGTTCCGGTCGGAAAGTGAGCGAGTTCTATGTGGGTCGAGTCTGCCAACAGTCGGCAGTTGCCGAGGTCCAATACCCCTGGACGACAGTCGACGCGTCGAATCAAACATGATCGCGGCACCTCGACTGCACACGTATCCTTCGGGTCGAGGCGAAGAACGTCGGTCGCCTGGATCGAGAGGTGCACATGACGCTCGCCGCCGATCGTATTGCAATGTCCTGGCAGCGTGCATCGATGAACGGCCTCGACCCCGCGTGGTTGCCGACCGCGGTGCACGTCTCTCCCGTCACGAGCTCGAGCCGCCTGCTCGACGCCGCGCGTCCGGTAATGGATCGCCTGGCAACCATCTTCGCGGGTATCGACTGTTCCGTGATCCTGGCGGATCGCAACGTCCGGTTGGTCGATATCAGGCACGGGACGAACGGGATAGACGATGCGCTGACCGAGAACGGTGCCGTGCCGGGCCGGCTCTTCACCGAGGAGACGTCGGGCACCAATTCGATCTCCACGGTCCGCGAACTTCGAGAGCCCCTTGCGGTGCGCGGGAATCAGCACTTCTTCGAAGCGATGAAGATGTTCAGCTGCTACGGCTTTCCCATTCTGCATCCGGTGAACGGCCGCATCGAAGGGGTCATCACCCTGACCTTCTACACCGCCGTCGACAGTCCCCTTCTGCACAACATGGTGATGCAGGGATCGGACGAGATTGCCCGACGGCTCGCTCGGCAACAGTCTCGCGGCGACCACCAATTACTCGACGCGTTTCACGACGCAGCGGTGCTCGGTGGAACGGCGCCCGTGATCGCGATATCGCCCAGCATCGTCATCGCCAATTCGGCCGCCGTCGACAAGCTCGACGCCGTCGATCTTCTGTCCCTGCGCGCACGCGACCCACTCATCGCAGACGACATTCCCCACCAGTTCAATTCAGGTGGCCAGACCGACACGGTCTCCCGGAGGCTCGGTAACGCCGTCATCGTCGAACTCGCACGAGAATCAACGCTCGCCTCGGCGACGCTCAGTAGGTCGCGTATCGACCGCGTCGCGGACCAGTTGTCGAATTCGCGACGGGACGGCACGTCGTTCGCCGTGGCGGGCGAACCCGGCACCGGACGTTCGACCATCCTGGCCGACCTCATGAAGGGCCACGACCCGATTCTGTTCGACGCCCTCGATTCGATCCTGCAGTCGGAGAAGCAGTGGCTGCACACCGTCATCGCGAGCCTCGACAGTGCAGACCGCCCCGTCGCGGTGGACAACGTCCACCTGCTGTCCCCGCAGATCGCCCATGCACTGCACAAGGCCGTCGAACGCTCGGTTGTGTGGTTCGCCGTGTCCAGTGAGCCGCTGATCAGTCTGTCGCCGGATGCATTTCGACTGGTCGACGGTTGCCGTACCCGCGTCGAACTGCTGCCACTACGGCTGCGTAAGCACGAGATACCAGTACTCGTCGACGGTCTTCTCGCGGAGATCGGATCGCCGATCAGGTTCACGCCTGCTGCGCTGCGCGCGCTGATCGGGCACGAATGGCCCGGCAACCTCACCGAACTTCGCGCCGAAGTGCTCGCTGCGGCTCGGCTCAGATCGGCGGGCGACGTCACCGACCGTGATCTCGGCCGTTTACGGGAGAGAACCGCAACTCCACGGTTGGGCGCGATCGACAGCGCCCTGCGCACCGTCATCGAGGACGAGCTTGCTCGTCACGGGGGCAATAAGCTCGCCGTCGCCAAGACGTTGAACATCAGTCGAACCACTTTGTACAAGAAAATGCGCCCATTCGGAATCGACGGGTGATCACCGCCACACGGCCTGTGCAGTAACTGAACAGAGTGGAGGGCCCACGCTCGCCATTGTTGTGGCATGAACCAACTGACCGGAACACCGACCATCGTCCCGGGCCTCCACGGGCCCATCCACCCCGATTTCGACTACATTGTCGTCGGCGCCGGAACAGCAGGCAGCGTCCTGGCGGCCCGGCTCAGCGAAGACCCGCGAGCGAAGGTCCTGCTCGTCGAGGCCGGCTCCTCCGACGCGCTGCCAGAGATGGCCATCCCGTTCTGCTGGCCCGAGCTCCTCGGAACGACAGCAAACTGGGGCGAAAGCACTGTCGTACAGCAGTTCTCGCAGTCGTCCGTTCCAGTTCCCCGGGGCCGAGCGTTGGGCGGCTCGTCCAGCGTCAACGGGCTCAACTTCGTTCGCGGGCACCGTGCCAGCTACGACGCCTGGGTCGACCAGGGCGCCAAGGGTTGGGGTTTCGACGACCTCCTGCCGTACTTCAAGCGAACCGAAACCGCCGTCGGCCGCGACCCGGAACTACGCGGCACCGACGGTCCTCTCACCGTCGGGCCGATGACGGACCCCAGCCCCGTTGCCTCGTCCGCACTGCGAGCCGCCGCCGAAATCGGTTACGACAGTGCACGAGACATCAGCAGCGGAACCGAAACGGGATTCGGTCTCTCCGACGGCAACATCGTCGACGGGCACCGCCAGAGCGCGTCCGACGCCTACCTGCACGACGCCGTACTCGATCGCCCGAACCTGCATGTCGTCACCGATGCCGTCGTGTCGCGCATTCTCGTCGTCGACGGGGTCGCGACCGGAATCGAATACCTACGTGATGGATACACCGTTCGGGCGAAAGCCGGACGCGAAGTCATCCTGACGGCAGGTGCCATCGGTTCCGCTCATCTGTTGCTCGCCTCCGGTATCGGTCCGGCCGATCACTTGGAAGACATGGGCGTCGACGTCGTCCTCGATCTTCCCGGGGTGGGTGAAAACCTGCACGACCACCCCATGTCCACCGTGCTGTACGAGGCGTCGGCGCAGCTGCCGCACAACCAGCACAACCTCATGGGTCAGGCCATCGGTCTGATCGAAACCGCGGGCGCGGTCTCGGGCCCCGACCTTCAGATTCTCGTCGTCACGGCTCCGCTGCGTGCCCGGACGCTGGCGGGCCCGGACAACGGTTACGCGCTTGCATTCTCGGCGATGACTCCGTTCAGCCGTGGCCGAGTCCGACTGGCGGACAGAGCAATCACCGTCAGCCCGCTCATCGATCCGAACTACCTCGGCGACGAGCGCGACGTCGCGGTGATGGAAGCCGGACTCGAGATCGCTCGCTCGATCGGCAACGCGCCAGCGCTGACCGCGTGGCGGGGCGAGGAAATGCAGCCGGGCATGGCCGTCGGCGACAGCGCCTCGGTGCGTGACTACCTGGCGCGGAGCCTCGTCGTCTACTTCCACTACGCAGGCACCTGCCGGGTGGGCACCGACGACATGGCCGTGGTGGACCTGGACCTCCGCGTCCGCGGCATAGAGGGACTCCGCGTCGCGGACGCCTCGATCATGCCGTCGCCGGTCTCGGCGAACACCAACGCCACCGTCTACGCCATCGCGGAAAAGGCTGCCGACCTGATCCGAGGCTAAGCCCGCATGCCCTCGATCATGAAGGCACAGGTTCGCTGCGCTTGATCGGGGGCGGAGTGAACGCCGAGGCATTCGCCTGCCGCAACACAAAGCGCGACTCAGCATCACGACGTCCCAGAGCGTCGCGACACCGACGTCGGCGTGTGCTGCAATCTCGGCGGCCGTGACGTCCAATCCCCGCGGACGGACTCGTTCCGTTTTATCTCCGAACCCCAATCGCTACGAAAGAAGAACACACGTGAGGCAATACATTCAGACCGTCCGCAGTCGGGCCCTCGCCGGCCGGGAGGACGAGTACCGCGCGTGGTACGTCGGCACGCACATCTCGGAGGTCATGGCGCTTGGGGGATACACGTCCGCCGAGTTCTATTCGGACACTGCAGGGTCCACAGATTTCCTCTGTATCTACAAGCTGGAGACGGACGACCTGCCGATAATGCAGGCCGCAATGGCCGCAGCCGGGCCGTCCATGACCCCGAGCGAGGCAATGGACGTGCCCGCCACCCAGATCGAGTTCTTCGAACAGACGTCCACATGACCGCGCCGATCAGAGTCGGCATCGTCGGTGTGAGCGCCGAGCGAGGATGGGCCGCAACGGCCCACATTCCAGCGCTTCGGGCGCTGCCTGCCTACGAAATCACTGCGCTGAGCACAACCCGGCAAACGTCTGCGGACGCGGCCGGGCGAGCATTCGGGGTCGCGTCGACGTTCGAAGGACACGAGGCGCTGGTACACAATCCCGACGTCGATCTCGTCGTCGTCACGGTCAAGGTTCCGCACCACCGCGACATCGTGACCGCAGCACTGGACGCCGGCAAAGCGGTCTATTGCGAATGGCCACTCGGACGCGACCTGGAGCAAGCCCGTGCCATGACCGATCATGCCGACCGCCGGGGCGTTCGCACTTTGATCGGGCTCCAGTCTCGTCGGACACCGGCAATCCTGCACCTGCGCAATCTCATTGCGCACGGTTACGTCGGAACCGTGCTCTCGACGACGATGGTGGGTTCCTCCGCGTTGGGCGGTTTCGTCGATCAGGGCAACGCCTATACCCTCGACAGGGGCAGTGCAGCGAACGTGTTGACGATCGCTGCAGGCCACAGCATGGATGCCATGGGCGTCGTGCTCGGCGAATTCGACGAGCTTTCGGCTGTCCTCGATACTCGGCGGCCGGACATCACAGTGCTCGAAACCGGTGAGCAACGACTCGGGACCTCGCCCGATCAACTTGGGGTCGTCGGACGCCTGAAGTCCGGTGCAATCGCAAGCATCCATTTCCGGGAGGGCCACGAAGGCGGAACCGGTTTCCTGTGGGAGATCAATGGCACAGAGGGAACGCTTCAACTCCGCGCGGACAGTGGTCACCCTGGCATGTTCGCACTGACGGTCAGCGGATCACGCGGACGGGAGGCTCTCACCGAGCTTCCGGTGCCGGCAGCGTACGAACGACACACACCCGGGATAGGGCACCTCGACGCGATGGCCGCAGGCGTTGCACGAATATACGACGCATACGAGCGGGACATACGCAGTGGCGCAAACAATTCCCCCGATTTCACGCAGGCCCTGCCCGTACACCGACTGATTGCGACCATCGAACAGGCGGCCGTCACAGGGCAACGAACAACGCTCATTGCGTCGCCTGGGTAGCCGACGCTCAACGCGCCTACACCTTTCCCCTCGTACCCGAAATCCATGCGTTACAAAAGACAGAATGACATGAAGCCCTCCACACTCTCCACCGTTGCTCTGGGCTCGGCCCTCGCCGTCGCCGCCGTGGCAGGTTGCTCGTCCCCCGATCACCGACTACCTCGCCTCGTTCCTGCAGACCCGCACAGAAAGGCCGGTCGTCCTGGTCTGACACTCCTACGGTGGAGCCGTGATCGGGGGTGTCAGCAACCCGAACGTGACTGCGCTGGTGTACCTCAATGCGTTCGTTCCCGAAACCGGGGAGACCGTTCTCGATCTCGCCGGCCACGCGGGTCCAGTCGATGCTGACGCACTGTTCGACAAGGCCGCCTTCCCCGGCGAGCACATCACAGCATTACGTACGCAACCCAGCAGTGGATGGCCGAACGCGCAGGCTCGACATCCACCACGCTCGAATGCGGTTCCCTTTCGATGGCAGCCGAGCCGAAGACAGTGGCGCGCATCATCGCCGAGGCAAGCGACTCATGACCGCACTGGTCATTGCCCTGACGGCGAAGGTGGGCACCCGTCGGGTGACAACACAGGTCAGCGAACTGTGGACCGTACGCGATGGCCAAGCCGTGGAAGCGCGCGTCTGGTATTGGGGTGCGGCCGAAATGTTCGGCTTTGAGCTGGTCAGCCACTGAGATCCCGCACGATCGCAGCGCTCCCCGTCTCGAGAATCCGACTACTTTGCAAAGGGATCGAATTCCGACACGGGGAGCGTTGTGCTGGTGCAGTGTCGCTCGGCGGGCACTGCCAAACCGAGTGCGACGCCGATCTGCTGGGCCGTGTTGAGCAGTGCCGATGCGAGGCCGGTCCAAGAGTGCGTATCGACGGTGATCCAGGCCCTACAGCGCGCCAGATACAGAAGTTATTCCGCGGAACGCGTGTCGGCCTCGACTCGAAGCGGGGAGGCTGGCGGCATACCGGAAACCGAAATTTAACATGCCGACTTGTGCCTATCCGTTGACATATTGACTAACTCTGAGTTCACTTGTGATGCGCGGCACGTCTGGTGTCGGCGTGAGGAGGAACGCATGTCGATCGGAATGCCCGACGCCGCGTCGCTTGCCCGCATATCGGACAGCTATGGCCTCGGTATCACCGCAAGTGAGATGGAGATCTACCAGGCGGCCGCTGGTGGGTTGCTGGGATCGTGGAACCGAGTCGAAGAGCTCTACAACCAGGTTGCGCCCATACCGCCCGAACGGGAGTGGGCGTCGCCGGACCCGAGTGAGAACGAGAACAACGGCTGGTATGTCACCACTGACATCCGCGAGACAACCGAGGGCCCGCTCGCCGGATGCCGGATCGCGATCAAGGACAATACGGCGGTAGCCGGGGTCCCCATGATGAACGGCTCGCGAACCGTCGAAGGGTTCGTGCCTGCCGAAGACGCGACGGTCGTCCGTCGACTCCTCGACGCCGGAGCCATCGTTTCCGGAAAGTCCACGTGTGAGGACCTCTGTTTCTCGGGAGGGTCGCACACCAGCAAACCGCACGCCGTGAAAAACCCATGGGACCGAACCCGCTCTGCTGGTGGATCTTCCAGCGGTAGCGCGGCGCTCGTGGCGAACGGTGACGTCGATATGGCAGTGGGCGGTGATCAGGGCGGATCGGTTCGCATGCCTGCTGCATGGTGCGGTGTCGTAGGTCATAAACCGACTCACGGCCTGGTGCCGTACACGGGCGCATTCCCCATCGAACAGTCCGTCGACCACCTCGGGCCTATCGCGCGAACCGTGACGGACGTTGCCTTGATGCTGTCGGTCGTTGCCGGTGTGGACGGCCACGACCCACGACAGCCGAGCACAATCGAGAAGGTCGATTATGTTGCCGCGCTGCAGGAATCGACTTCCGGGTTGCGTATCGGTGTCGTGCAGGAAGGGTTCGGTCGCCCCGAATCGAATGCGGAGTCGGATGCGGTTGTCCGTCGAGCAGTCGAGCAGCTGACCTCTGCGGGCTTGTCGAGCGAGGAGGTGTCCATTCCCTGGCACCTCGACGGCGCAGCAGTGTGGGATGTCATCGCGACCGAGGGGGCGACCTTTCAGATGGTCGACGGGAACGCTTACGGCATGAATTGGAAGGGAAAGTACGACCCCGAACTGATCGCGTACTACGGAAACCGATGGAGAAATGACGCGAGCCAGTTCTCGGAGACCGTCAAGCTGGTCGCCCTCGCCGGACGTCATGCCCTCGACACGCAGTACGGACGCCACTATGCGATGGCGCGCACGCTCGCAGCACGACTCGCGGAGGCCTACGATGACGCGTTGGAGCGCTTTGACGTGCTGGTAATGCCGACGATGCCGATGCTTCCGACAGTGCTCCCTCCCGACAACGCCCCGGTCGACGAAGTTCTCGGACGCGGCCTGGAGATGCTGGGCAACACGTGTCCGTTCGATGTCACCGGGCACCCTGCGTGCTCCGTGCCGGCCGGTACCAGTGACGGTCTGCCCGTGGGGCTGATGATCATCGGTCGACAGTTCGACGACGCCACCGTGTTACAAGTTGCGCACGCGTTGGAAACAGCAGTGGGTGGCTTCCCGACCCCCCAAACGACAAGGAGCATGGCATGAACGGACTGTTCGACCTCGGCGGCGCCGATGGACTAGGACCAGTCAACCCGACGAAAGAGGAACCCGTCTTCCACGCCGAATGGGAGAAGGTCGTCCTGACGTTGTTCCCGGCACTGTTCCGTGACGGGTGGTTCGGGTTGGACGAATTCCGTCACGGGATCGAGAAGATGGACCCGGTCACTTATCTCACCTCGCCGTACTACGAACACTGGTTGCACGCGATGGAGTTTCACGGGAAGCGAACCGGCAAGCTTGACGCGGCGGAGCTCGATCGCCGAACCGCGCACTTTTTGGAGAACCCTGATGCACCGCTCCCGGAGCACCAGCCCAATCCGGACCTGGTGGATTTCATCACCGCAGCCAGCGCCAGCGGCGTTCCGCCCGACCGCCCCACCGACAACCCGGTCCGCTTCGCGGTCGGCGACACGGTACGCCTGTTGAACAGCGCCCCGCTGGGTCACACCAGGCTGGCTCGCTACGTTCGCGGCAAAACGGGAACCGTCACGGCATACCGTGGTTCGTTTATTTATCCCGACTCTGCCGGTAACCACCTCGGCGAAGATCCCCAGCACGTGTACACGGTTCAGTTTGCTGGAACCGAGCTCTGGGGTGACTATGCCGAGCCCAACACCAGCACCACCTTCGATGTCTGGGACCCCTACATCGAGCATGTCGAGCACAAGATAGGAGCGAACGCATGAGCACATCCACCGAAACCGCCGCACGCGTCAAGGCCCTCGAATCGATGCTGATCGAGAAGGGGCTGCTCACGACGGGCATGGTCGACCGCATGGTCGACATCTACGAGAACGAGGTCGGACCCCAGTTAGGTGCCATGGTGATCGCCAAGGCTTGGGCCGACCCAGAGTTCAAAGCTCGACTCCTGGCCGACACCACCGAAGCATGCAGGGACCTGGGCATCGCTGGCCTCCAAGGTGAGCACATGGTCGCCCTGGAGGACACCGACGACGTCCATCACGCGGTCGTGTGCACGCTGTGCTCTTGCTACCCGTGGCCGGTATTGGGACTGCCGCCGAACTGGTACAAAGAGCCGCAATACCGATCACGGATGGTTCGCGAACCCCGTGCGGTCCTGGCCGAGGAATTCGGTTACGTCGTACCGGAATCCACAGAAATACGGGTGTGGGATTCGAGTTCGGAGATTCGTTACTGGGTGCTCCCGCAGCGTCCCGCAGGCACCGAGGGATGGTCGGAGGAACAACTGGCCGCGCTGGTTACCCGCGACTCGATGATCGGTGTCGCCCCGATCGAGGCTGTGGCGTGAGTACGTCGACACTTTCTGCCCGCCGCGCCGAGATCGATGCTCTGGTCTGCGGCCTGCCGGCCGCCCGTGACGGCGACAAAGCATTTGACGAACCCTGGCAGATAAGAGCGTTCGCGATCGCCATCAGCGCACACGAGGCAGGTGAGTTCGAGTGGGCGGCCTTTCAGGGCGCTCTGATCGAATCGATTCGAAGCTGGGAGGAGCACAACGACACCGACGCGACCTTCTCTTACTACGAGCACTGGGTGCACGCTCTCGAAGTAGTGCTCGGCGGTGCAGGGAAGTTGGATAACGAGGCCTTGGAC
>NZ_JBAWFH010000116.1:0-12891 GCF_049591685.1 Rhodococcus sp. (in: high G+C Gram-positive bacteria)
GGTTGTAGCCGTCCGTCGCGACGGGCGTCGATTCACGCAGCAAGCCGATCATGGTGGCGGTCGACGCCGGCGACAGACCGCCGACACCGTCGAGGAGTCGCGTGTAATAGGCAACCAACTCCGACGCACTGGTCATGGTGTTCCACCACAGTCCGTCCCACGGGGGGCTCGTCGCGGTGAGACCGTAGCGCTCGGTCACGCGAGTGATGATGTTGTTCCCGCCGTAGCGGTTCCACAGAGTGTTCGCTGCACCGTCGTCCGAGGACCGAAGCATCGTCGTCATGGCCTCGAAGACGTCCTGGTCGACCGGAACCTGTGCAATCTCTGCGCCCCGAAGGATGTCGTCGGCGATGAACAGTTTTGAGATCGATGCGGTCTCGACCTGCTCGGTGTCACCGCTGGCGAAGTAGGCGCCGGTTTGCCGGTCCATCATCGCAAAGCTCATCTGGGCGCCGCGTTCGGCTGCCGACGCGACGCCTTCCGGGATCCGCAGCGGCAGGCCCATGTCGTCGACGACGTCCATGTCCGGGAAGGGGGATTCGGTGGTCGTGGGATTTGCGGCGACGGGAGAATCCTCTGGGACGCTGCATCCCGTGAACACAATGGTGACGGCACTGAGCAAGGCCGCTACCGAAACGGCCAGGACGCGCATCGGCCTGGACATTTCGAGTTCTCCCACGCTGGTCCGGCGAACAACGTGTCCCACAGTAGCGGTAGGGTCGGGCGCCGTGACGATTGCTCTGAAAACTGTGAACAAGCGCATAGCCGAAGAACTCGACGTTCGCGAAGGCCAAGTTGCTGCTGCCGTCGATCTGCTGGACAGCGGTTCCACCGTCCCGTTCATCGCGCGGTATCGCAAGGAAGTCACCGGCATGCTCGACGACGCCCAGCTGCGACAGCTCGACGAGCGGCTGAGGTACCTCCGCGAACTCGACGAACGACGTGACGCCGTCATCGAATCCATTCGCTCGCAGGGCAAGTTGGAACCTGCCCTGGAACAGTCGCTGATGCTCGCCGAAACCAAGGCCCGCGTCGAGGACATCTACCTGCCGTTCAAACCCAAGCGTCGTACCAAGGCTCAGATCGCCCGGGAAGCAGGCCACGAGCCGGTCGCCGACGCCTTGATCTCCGATCCGACGGCGGACCCGACTTCGTTCGACACGGAGCAGCTCGACGGTGCGCGGGCCATTCTCGTCGAACGTTTCGCCGAGGATCCCGACCTGGTTGGCGAGCTTCGCGAACTCATGTGGACCCGCGGGCAACTGACGTCGACCGTCCGCAAGGGCAAGGAGGACGAGGGCGCCAAATTCGCCGACTACTTCGAGTTCTCCGAGCCGTTCACCTCGCTGCCGTCGCACCGTATCCTCGCTGCGTTCCGTGGAGAGAAAGAAGACATCCTTTCGCTCGGGCTCGAACCCGAGCGAGAGGAAACACCTCCGGGGGTTCCGACGGTGTACGAGGGCCGAATCGCGACGAAGTTTTCCATCGCGGACCGGGGTCGGCCCGCCGATCGCTGGCTGCTCGACACCGTGCGCTGGGCGTGGCGCACCAAGCTCATCGTCACCCTCGCAATCGACGTCCGCATGCGACTGCGTCAGTCCGCCGAAAAAGACGCGGTCGACGTGTTCGCGTCGAATCTGAAGGACCTGCTGTTGGCCGCACCGGCCGGTAATCGCACGACGATGGGTCTCGACCCCGGGTTCCGCACGGGGACCAAGGTGGCCGTCGTCGATGCCACCGGCAAGGTCGTCGACTACGACACGATCTATCCACACAAGCCGCAGGGAAAATGGGACCAGGCACTCGCCACACTGGCTGGGCTCGCGGCCAAGCACTCGGTGCAGCTCATCGCCATCGGCAACGGCACCGCGTCTCGCGAAACCGATTCCCTGGCAGCAGAATTGATAGCACGGTATCCCGCAGCCGGTCTTACCAAGATCGTCGTCTCGGAGGCCGGTGCATCGGTCTACTCGGCGTCGGCCTACGCGTCGAACGAGCTGCCCGAGCTCGACGTATCCATCCGTGGTGCAGTGTCGATCGCCCGCCGGCTGCAGGACCCGCTAGCCGAACTGGTCAAGATCGACCCGAAGTCCATCGGTGTCGGCCAGTATCAGCACGACATCTCCGAATCGTTGCTCGCCCGCAGTCTGGGCGCAGTCGTCGAAGACGCAGTCAACGCGGTCGGGGTCGACGTCAACACCGCGTCGGTACCTCTGCTCTCGAGGGTGTCCGGCATCGCCGGGTCGCTCGCGGAAAGCATCGTGTCGCATCGAGACCAACACGGTCCGTTCAGCAGTCGCACCAAGCTCAAGGATGTCGCGCGGCTGGGTCCCAAGGCATTCGAGCAGTGCGCAGGCTTCCTGCGAATTTCGGGAGGTGACGATCCACTCGACCGTTCGAGTGTGCATCCGGAGGCCTACCCGGTTGTGCGACGCATCGTCGACGCGGCAGGCGTCGGCGTTCGAGAGGTCATCGGAAACGGTTCGCTGCTCCGGAGCCTCGACCCGCAGAAGTTCGCCGACGACCGTTTCGGACTCCCGACCGTCACCGACATCATCGCAGAACTCGAAAAGCCCGGGCGCGACCCGCGTCCCGAGTTCAAGACGGCAACATTCGCTGCGGGAATCGAGAAGGTTGCCGACTTGAAACCGGGCATGACTCTCGAGGGTGTCGTCACCAACGTTGCAGCCTTCGGTGCATTCGTCGATGTCGGCGTTCATCAGGACGGCCTCGTTCACGTCTCGGCTCTGTCGCACAACTTCGTCAAAGATCCCCGCGAGGTGGTCAAGTCGGGCGACGTGGTGAAGGTGAAGGTCATGGAAGTCGACATTCCGCGTCAGCGAATCGGCCTCAGCATGCGTCTGGACGACGAACCGGGCGCGGGCGGCAAGGACAAGCCCCGCGGCGGCTCGTCGTCGGGCCCTCGGGGCGACTCGGGCGGTAGCCCGCGAACCGGAGGTCAGGAGCGACGCCAGCAGAGTCCGCGCCGTGAGAACCGAGGCAGCGGCGGAGCTCGACCCGCGAGCGCGCCCGCCGGAGGTTCGATGGCCGACGCGCTCCGAAAGGCAGGGTTCGGCAAGTAACGTCGTTCTGCCGCGGCCGACGTGCCGCGGCGGAAGGGGGGCAGGCCGGTGAAGTGGTTGGACGACGACATCGTCTCGCATGGACGCCTGCCCCTGCTGTGTTTCCTCCTGGGATTCGTCGCGGGCTTTCTTCTCATCAGGTTCAGCGTGAGAATGATTCGAGCGCAGGTGAAGTGGTGGCCGGGAAACATCACTCCGGGCGGGCAACACGTTCACCACGTCGTGTTCGGGATCGTGCTCATGCTGGTGTGCGGCATCACACTCATCGCCGTGTACGAAGACGCGACAAGGGAGACCGCCGCTGTTCTGGCGGCGCTGTTCGGCATCGGTGCTGCCCTCGTACTCGACGAGTTCGCGCTGGTGTTCTATCTCGAAGACGTCTACTGGTCCGAACAGGGACGGACGTCCGTGGACGCGGTGTTCGTCGCCGTTGCGGGAACCGGACTGCTGCTCCTGGGCATGCACCCGTTGGAACTCTTCGACGTCACCGACATTCGTCGAGCGCCGGATCCACTGGCGCGCGCGGGATTCGTGGCCTTGGCGCTGCTCCACCTGGGCCTGTGTGCACTCGTCCTTCTCAAGGGCAAGATATGGACCGGGCTCGCCGGACTGTTCTTCGGCCCCATTCTGCTCGTGGGGGCAGTTCGGCTCAGCCGACCGGGAGCTCCCTGGGCGAGGTGGCGATACACCGCACGGCCCAGAAAAATGGACCGCGCGCTGCGCCGGGAGCGAACCATCAGGCGCCCGGCGATCCGGGCCAAGATCTACGTGCAAGATCTCGTTGCCGGCAAGCCGAGCGTCGAACACGCCGTCGCCGCGACCGAGGACGAATTGAACAGAACCGTGCTGGCCGCACCGGCGCCTGCGGAGTGATGGCGACGGTCCGATTTCGCAACCAGGTGTCCGGTCTGGCACAATGGTGGGGTTGCCTGTACCAGGCACAGACCTAATCGGAGTACGAACCAGCCGAGTTTCACAGCTGTATCCACTCGACAAGCTGTATCCAATCGATACAGCTGTGGCGCCGCTCGGTTCCTCTACTCGTGCGAAGAACGCAAGGATGGCCCTACCGATGAACACTCTGGACTTCTTGGACAAGCAGTCGCTTCGCAGCGACATTCCTGATTTCCGCCCCGGCGACACGCTCAACGTGCACGTCAAGGTTATCGAAGGCTCGAAAGAGCGCGTACAGATCTTCAAGGGCGTCGTCATTCGTCGCCAGGGTGGCGGAGTTCGCGAGACCTTCACCGTCCGCAAGGTCTCGTTCGGCGTCGGCGTCGAGCGTACGTTCCCCGTCCACAGCCCGAACATCGCGCAGGTCGAGGTCCTCACCCGTGGTGACGTTCGTCGCGCGAAGCTCTACTATCTCCGCGACCTCCGTGGCAAGGCCGCGAAGATCAAGGAAAAGCGCTGAGCGAAAGCAGGTAGCACCGACAACAACGCCGCACTGCCCACGGGGTGGTGCGGCGTTGTTGCGTTCCACGCTGGGGGAGCACTTCGGCACGGCAGGGAAGACGCGCTGTCCGTCGGACTCTCGGAGTACAGCTAATCTGGTGCGGTGTCAGATTCCCCGCAGGATCCTTCCGGCCGATCCGACTCGCTCGGCGAGGATCCGAAAGCCACTCGCCGCGAGAGAAAGCCCCGTTCGTTCTGGCGTGAACTGCCGATCCTGATCCTCGTCGCGTTGGTGCTGAGCTTTCTACTGCAGACGTTCATCGCCCGCGTCTACCTGATTCCGTCCGAATCGATGGAACCGACGCTGCACGGCTGCAACGGATGCACAGGCGACCGGATCGTGGTCGAAAAGATCGGCTACCGCTTCGGGGAACCGCAACCCGGCGACGTCGTCGTGTTCCGCGGCCCGGACTCGTGGAACTCCGCCTTCGTTTCCACCCGCTCGTCCAACCCCGTCAAGCGTGGGGCGCAGGAAATCGGATCGCTCATCGGCGTCGTCGCACCCGACGAGAACGACCTCGTGAAGCGCGTCATCGCCACCGGTGGGCAGACGGTGGAGTGCTGCGACGAACAGGGGCGAGTACTCGTGGACGGCAAGCCGCTCGACGAGCCGTACGTGACGATGGACTTTCCGTTCACCCCCGACGCACTGACATGCGAGACCGAGCTGAAATCGGGCCGCTGCTTCTCGGCGGTCACGGTTCCGGAAGGCCACCTCTGGGTGATGGGCGACAACCGCAGCAATTCCGCCGACTCACGATTCCACGTGTCGGACGAGCTGATGGGAACAGTCCCGGTCGACAACGTCATCGGGAAAGCATTCCTCATTGCTCTTCCGCCGTCACGATGGAGCACACTGGACTCGCCGGATATCCAAGGAAATTGAGCTGAACCGTAGACCGATGCCGAGAACGAGTACCAGCCGCTCGCGTGGGCGTCCGCCGTGGCCACCGCGCCCGGTGATCCGTCGATCGTCCGGTCTGAGAACCATGGAGTCGGCGCTCGAGCGCAACGGCCTCGGCCCCGTCGCCGGCGTCGACGAGGCGGGGCGAGGCGCGTGTGCAGGCCCCCTGACGGTCGCCGCGTGCATTCTCGGCCCGAAGCCGTATACGTCGTTGGCCGATCTGGACGACTCGAAGAAACTGACCGAGAAGCGTCGCGAGCAACTGTTCCCGAAGATCCAGAAACTTGCCGTTGCGTGGAGTGTGGTGTTCATCGAGGCCGAAGAGATCGACCGTATCGGTGTGCACGTGGCCAACATCGAAGGAATGCGGCGGGCGGTCGCTGGTCTCGGCACCGTCCCGGGGTATGTATTGACGGACGGCTTTCGTGTACCCGGTCTGCCTGCACCTTCTCTGCCGGTTATCGGAGGCGACGCCACGGCCGCGTGCATCGCCGCGGCCAGCGTGTTGGCCAAGGTGTCCAGGGACCGCGTCATGGTCGATATGGACGGGCGCATCCCCGGATACGGATTCGCCGTCCACAAGGGCTACAGCACCCGAGCCCACGCCGCCGCCATGCTCGAGTTGGGCCCGTGCGCCGAGCATCGCATGTCCTACGCCAACGTGTCCGCGGCGAAGATCGGTGCGGACGCCGCCGCTTCCGGGGCGGACGCCGAAGGGCCCGGGGATGGTCAGGAAGTAGGAGAGATGGACGCGGTGGCATCCCTGCTGGGGCGGATGGACCGCGACGACCGCAGTGCGCGATGATTGTCGTTCACGCCAGTAGAGATGAGGATGAGTAGAAACCGATGAGTGCCGAGGATCTCGAAAAGTACGAAACCGAGATGGAACTCTCGCTGTACCGGGAGTACCGGGACATCGTCGGTCAATTCAACTACGTCGTCGAGACCGAGCGACGGTTCTATCTCGCCAACTCCGTCGAGCTCATTCCGCACAATGCCGACGGCGAAATCTACTTCGAGCTACGAATGTCCGATTCCTGGGTGTGGGACATGTACCGTCCGGCACGATTCGTCAAGCATGTTCGCGTGATCACGTTCAAGGACGTCAACATCGAAGAGTTGGAAAAGCCCGACCTCCGGCTGCCGGAGTAGTTGCCTCCCATGTCTCCGACGCTATGGCTGCTGTCGATCGCTGCCGTCGTCTATCTGGTCGGCCGCCGGCGTTCACGTCGGAAGCTCATCGTGTGTGCTCAGCTGATCGGCGCCGGCGCGATCTGTCTCGTCATCGGTCAGGTGCTGTGGGCCATCGTTCGGCAATGAGATGTCCGGCGCCGACTCGAACACTCGAACTTGAAGTGGCACAAGCTGATTCGAACAACGGAATTCAATTCACCGCGCCCCGAAGAGAGTATTGAAACTTGCACATTCCTGTGGATTTCGCCTTTTCTTTGTTTTGGGTTCTGCGCAGTGGTAGAAAAGTATTCAACATACATTTTCCTTCACTGTTAGAGGTTCGGACATGGCACGTAAGACTCTCGTCCAAATGATCGATGATGTCGACGGATCTGTTATCAAAGAAGGGCAGGGCGAAACCATCGAATTCGCCATCGGCGGCACTCAGTACCGGATCGACCTGAACCTGAAGCACGCGAACGAATTGCACGAGCAGTTGGCGTTCTGGATCGAGCACGCAGAAAAGGTGTCGGGTCGGCGACCGCGTAAATCGGCATCGAGCGCGGCGCGGGGCAAGACCGATCTGCAAGACATACGTACGTGGGCCCGCGAAAACGGATACGACGTGTCTGCCCGCGGCCGGATCAGTTCGGATGTGCAGGCGGCGTACGAGGCTGCGCACTAGCTTCACTCTTCCTTCTTCGATGCCCCTGCCCGGTTGGGTGGGGGCATCGCTCGTTTGTCGGTGTTCGCTCGGCTCGGCCTTGTTCGGGTTGGTTTTCTCGGCGGTCATCGTCTTGGCCGCGTGTGCACAGGGGTACGACAGAGTGGCCCTCCGGTTCACTCCTAGCGGGGGGGTTGTGCACAGGTTGGGGGTGTATCCGCCGTCTGTCCACAGGGGTTTTCTCGACGTGGGTTCGGTGTCGGTGTGTGTTCCGGGGGTGGTGCATCGTCGGGTTTCGGTTCGGCAGTGGGCGGACCGATGAGCACAGGGGGAGACGATGTCTAATTCGAAGTTGGGAGCGCGCGGGGAAGCTCTTGCGGCGCTGCATCTGGTCGACAGCGGCATGGAAGTGGTCGACCGTAATTGGCGGACGCGATACGGGGAGCTCGACATTGTGGCACGGGACGGCGATGTCATGGTTTTCGTCGAGGTCAAGACCCGGTCGGGGCTCAGGTACGGAACGCCTGCGGAATCGGTGACGTATTCCAAGCAGGCGCGTATTCGGCGGTTGGCGTTGGCCTGGCTCGAAGAGCGAGGGAGCCCTTGGGTGCGGTTGCGATTCGATGTGGTTGCGATCGTGATGACCCGGGACGGCGATCCGGTGGTCTCGCATCTGCGTGGGGTGTTCTGATGGCGTTGGGGCGGGCGTTTTCGGTGGCTGTGAACGGTGTCGACGGTCAGGTGGTGGAAATCGAGGCCGACATCGGGCGTGGCCTCCCTGGTGTGCATCTCGTGGGTCTCCCGGACACGGCGTTGAACGAGTCCCGGGATCGGGTCAAAGCGGCGGTGACCAATTCCGGTAACAGCTGGCCTGATTCGCGGGTGATTCTCGCGCTCTCGCCTGCGACGTTGCCCAAAGTGGGCTCAGTCTACGACCTGGCGTTGGCATTGTCGGTTCTCGACGCGGCGAAACAGATTCCGCGACGCTCGTTGGAGAAGACGGTATTTCTGGGGGAGTTGGCGCTCGACGGGCGGCTTCGTGGGGTGCGTGGTGTGCTGCCGGGGGTGTTGGCGATCAAGCGTGCCGGGTGGGGCCGTGTGGTCGTGCCGATGTCGGCGTTGGCCGAGGCCGGTCTGGTCGACGGTGTCGACGTTCTGGGGGCGGCGTCACTGAAGGAGGTGGTTGCTTGGCTGCGCGGCGAGGCGTCTTTGGCGCATCCATCTCCTGCCGATGTCCAGGAGGAGTCGCCGTATCCGGATATGAGTGAGGTGGTGGGTCAGCCGGAGGCGCGGTGGGCGTTGGAGGTGGCCGCTGCGGGGGCGCACCACATCATGTTGACGGGACCGCCGGGTATCGGTAAAACGATGCTGGCGCAGCGTCTTCCGGGAATTCTGCCACCGTTGACGGATGCGGAGGCGCTGGAGGTGACGGCAATTCATTCGGTGGCGGGCATGCTGACCGGTGATCGGCCGCTGATTTCTTCTCCGCCGTTCATTGCTCCGCATCACTCGACGACGGTGAGTGCGTTGGTCGGCGGCGGCACGGGAATGGCAAAACCGGGAGCGGTCAGTCGCGCGCACAGAGGAGTTCTGTTTCTCGACGAATGCGCGGAGATGGGGCTGAAGACGCTCGAGGCGTTACGAACTCCGCTCGAAGACGGCGAAATTCGCATCGCCCGCCGCGACGGCGTGGCGCGCTATCCTGCGCGGTTTCAGCTCATCCTCGCAGCCAATCCCTGTCCGTGCGCGCCGGCGAGAAACGCCGACTGCGTCTGTGCGCCGACAGTTCGCAGGAAATACCTCGGCAAATTGTCCGGTCCGCTTCTCGACCGGGTCGATCTGCGCATCGCCATGCATTCCGTTGCTACGGGTGCGCTGACGGACGAGGTGGGCGAAACCACCGCCCAGGTACGGGCGCGGGTCACCGGCGCACGCGATGCTGCCGCGCAGCGATGGCGTGAGCACGGATGGCGGACCAATGCGGAGGTGCCGGGTCCCGCTCTTCGGCAAAAATTTCGACTCCCCAACAAGGCTCTGCGTCCCCTCGAACGTGCACTGCGCACGGGCTCGCTGACGGCCAGGGGCGCGGACCGGGCGTTGCGGGTGTCGTGGACACTCACCGACCTCGCGGGCGGCGACTCGCCGGGTCTCGACGAAGTCGGTGCCGCACTGGACTTCAGAGACAAGGGGATGCAATGACAGCGCACGATCCGAGACATCTTGCATGGGCATATCTGTCCCGTGTCGCTCAGGGGCCGCATCGAGCGTTGTCCGACTTCGCATGTCAGGCCGGGCCCGAGGAAGCACGCAAGGCCGTGCAACGTGGGGCGCTCGGTGAACGACTGCAGGTTCGCTCACATATCGATACGGCAGCAGCCGATCTCGACCTGGTTGCATCCCTCGGGGGCCGGCTCGCCACGCCAGACGACGAGGACTGGCCGATGTGGCGTTTCCTCGCTTTCGACGGGGCAGGCATGCCGGAAGGGGTGGATCACTGTGCCCCCAGTGCACTTTGGGTACTCGGCCGCACACCCGTGGCGGACTTGGTGAGCCGCGCTGTCGCCATTGTCGGGACCCGCGCTGCAAGCGCGTACGGCGAACACGTGACGGCCGAGATCGCTGGTGATCTCGCGGTCGACGGCTGGACGATAGTGTCCGGCGCGGCATTCGGTATCGACGCCGCCGCACACCGCGCCGCGCTCGGAGTCGGCGGCACAACCGCAGCCGTGCTCGCATGTGGCGTCGACCGCGCATACCCCTCCGGTCACTCGCGGCTGCTGCAACGTATCGCCGACAGCGGCGCAGTGATCAGCGAATACGCACCGGGAACGACCCCGGCGAAACACCGCTTTCTCTCCCGTAACCGGGTGGTGGCAGCCTTCGGGTCCGCGGTCGTGGTGGTCGAGGCGGGGTGGCGCAGCGGAGCAAGGAACACCGCGGCGTGGGCACACAAACTCGGCAGACCCGTCCTCGCGGTACCGGGACCGGTGACGTCCGCGTCGTCCAAGGGATGCCACCGCATGATTCGTGAGGGCGAGGCTCGGCTGGTCGCCGACGCCCACGACGTCGTCGCAGAGTCCGGTCCGGCGGAGGACATCGGTGAAGGGCGACCGTCGATGTTCAGGGACATCGACGCACTGAGCGACAACGCACTTCTCGTGTACGAGGCGCTACCGGCATCGGGCACACGATCGCCTCGGGAATTGTCCGAGCTGTCTTCGCTACCGATTACGAAGGTTCGGTCGGTGCTTCCGCTCCTCGAGCTGGAGGGATTCGTCGGGAGCGACGAAACGGGCTGGTTCAGGTCGGTGTCGCCGTGACCGAGCTGTCAAGCGGTGCCGACCGACCGGCTACTCTGGTTAGGCAACGCTTAGTCGCGTATTACCTGCAACAGTAGAAACAGCTCCGAAAGGCTGAACCACGTGGCTCGAAACAAGACGACACTGACCGTTTTGCGTACCGAAGAACTGACGCCGCACATGCAACGCGTGTACCTGGGCGGACCGGGTTTCGACGACTTCGAGCCCGTGGACTTCACCGATTCGTACGTGAAGCTGGCCTTCGGCCCACCGGACGACGAGATCAAGCGGACCTACACCATTCGGTCGGTAGACCTCGCAGCACGGGAGATCTCGATCGATTTCGTCGTGCACGGTGACGAGGGAGTCGCCGGCCCGTGGGCTGCGAACGCCAAAGTCGGCGACACGATCGGTCTCTACGGCCCGAACGGCGCCTACAAGCCGCGCCCCGACGCCGATTGGCACCTGTTCGCAGGGGACGAATCCGCGATCCCCGCCATCAGCGCCGCCGTCGAGGCACTACCCGAGGACGCCATCGCCAAGGTGTTCATCGAGGTGGCGGACCGCAAAGACGAGATCTACATGGAGACGCTGGCCGTCGTCGATGTCACCTGGATTCACCGCGGCGCCGGATCCGACGAGGTCGGCGACGACAAGGCAGGGGACCATGCTCCGCTGATCGCAGCTGTCCGCGACACCGAATGGCTACCCGGACAGGCTCAGGTGTTCATCCACGGAGAAGCGCAGGCCGTCATGCACAACCTGCGGGGCTACGTCCGCAAGGAACGCGGGGTCTGCGCCGAGTGGGCGTCCATCTCGGGCTACTGGCGTCGCGGCCGCACCGAGGAGACGTTCCGCGCCTGGAAGCGCGAACTGGCCGAAGCCGAAGCAGTCGTGGGCGCATGACGAACACGCGTCGACCGGCGCGTCTGTTTGCCCCGTGAGCTGCGGACGACGAAGCTGACGCCATGTCCGGCTCCTCCGCGCACGCGAACCCGCTGCCTCCGACTCTGCAGGTTCACCTCGAAGACTTCACCGAGCACTTGACGCTGGGACGGGCGAGGTCGAGCAACACTGTGCGCGCCTACACCCGGGACGCGGAATCCTTGCTCCGTCACCTTCTCGTCGCAGGCGGGTCGGACCGACTGAACGATCTCGACCTCCGAGTCCTGCGGTCGTGGTTGGCAGGGCAGGCCCGCGTCGGCTCGGCCAGATCGTCGATGGCGCGCCGTACGTCGTCGGCGCGCGCTTTCACGGCCTGGCTCACCAGGACCGGTCGCATCAGCCGAGACCCTGCGTTGCGCTTGGCCGCACCGTCGTCACGCTCGGCGCTGCCGTCGGTGCTAAAGCAGAGCCAGGCGGCCGAGGCGATGACCTGGGCGGAAGCGGGCGCGCGGGAGCTCGACCCCGTTGCCGTTCGAGATCGGCTGATAGTAGAACTGTTGTACGCAACAGGGATTCGCGTCGGTGAACTGTGCGGCCTCGATTGCGCCGACGTCGACGCCGAGCGGAGAATCGTGCGCGTGCTGGGCAAAGGCGACAAGCAGAGATCCGCTCCGTACGGCGACCCCGCGTCTCGGGCACTGCAGGTGTGGCTGAAGGACGGGCGCCCGCAACTATCCACCGAGAAGTCCGGCGCTGCGCTCCTCCTCGGCCGCCGAGGTGGTCGACTCGACCCACGCCAGGCGCGAACCGCGGTCCATGAGGTTCTCGAGTCGGTGCCGGGTGCGCCGGACATGGGTCCGCACGGTCTCCGTCACTCTGCCGCCACCCACCTGCTCGAAGGTGGTGCGGATCTGCGAGTGGTTCAAGAGTTGCTCGGTCACTCGTCGCTCGCCACCACGCAGATCTACACACACGTGTCGGTCGACCGTCTGCGAGCCGTGCACGATCGGGCGCATCCGCGGGCGTGACCCAGACCACCTCTGCGATCCGAACCGTTTGGTAGCGTCGTGCAAAACAAACCGCACGTGAAGTAACCTCGTCGTCGAGTGTTACGAAGTTCGATTCGGCACAAACCGGATACGGGGGGACCGTGGACCGCGAGCAACCGCAAGGCACGTCGGCCGCATGGTCGATTCGTGCCCGAGCCGAGTCCGGTCGTCGGCCAGGTCCGAGAACCACGCCGGTCGAGCCCGTCGGACCAACGTCCGAGACATCGTTTGCAAACGGGGGAGTGTCCATGAGCGGTGAACGGCAATCGCCGCCCTGGCAGACGCCTCGGCCCGCCGACCGACAACCACCCTCGCGCTACACCCCTCCGCCCGAGCCGGCCGGTGCCTCGCGCGGTGGCGAATGGACCCCGCCCTGGGC
>NZ_JBAWFH010000117.1:0-12592 GCF_049591685.1 Rhodococcus sp. (in: high G+C Gram-positive bacteria)
GCCCTGGCACCCTGCTTCGGTGCGGCTGGCCAAGGTGACGATGCCGCACTGGAACTGCCCGTCGGGCGAACTGAAGTAGTAGGCACCGCCCAGAGCGGAATACGTAGTCTGCGGCGGCTGCACCGGCTCGGGCGGCGGAGGTGGCGGAGGTAGTTCCGTGGTCGGGGCCGGCAGCGGCGCCTCGGTGGTCGTTGGCGCCGCAGTAGTCGTCGACGTTGCCGGCGGGCTCGAAACGGTGGTCGTCGCCACGACGGCATCCGACTCGGCCCCGCAACCGGAGAGAACCACTGCAATCGCGGCCGACGCCGTCACCGTCATCAGACGCTTGTCACGCCACATCGCGACCTTGGAAAAACCCGTCACCATGAAAGACCCCGACCCCACTCTCACTCGCCCGTGCTCACCGGGCGACCCTACCGGCGTCCGATGATCGGCCGCCGGTAGGTGGGTCGTCAGGTGTGGCTGAGCCGCCGGTTGACCTCACGAGTGAGCCAGGCGGGAGAGAATCGCGAGCCCAGGGACAGTGCCTTGGACTGGACGCCGACCGGGAAGTGCACCTTCTTGAGCATGTTCTTGCGCCGGAGGCCCTTCGCGGGGCGTGTTGCGTCGAAGATCGCCTCGGACACGTCGTCGGCGGTGAGTCGAACGCCGAGCGAGGTGGTGGTTCCCGTCGTCACGCCCTGCGTCATCGCGGTCTGCACGAAGAGCGGCCACATCGCTTTGACGGAGATGTCGTACGCGGCCCATTCCAGGTCGAGCGCCTCGGTGACACCGCGGACCGCGAACTTGGTTGCGCCGTAGGTGACGAGTTCGGGCTGACCGTAAATGGCCGACGCCGAGCAGAGGTTGATGACCTGGGCGCCGGCGGTGTCCCTCAGGTAGGGAAAGGCCGCCAACGTTCCGTAGACAACGCCGTTGAAGTTGATGTCGATCTGAAGCTTGTGCACCTCGAGCGGCATTTCCTCGAACTTGCCTGCACGGAGGATGCCGGCGTTGTTGACGAGGATGTCGAGTCGCCCGTCGGCTTCCGCAGCGAACTCTTTGAGCCGGCTCTCCCACTGCTGTGGATCGGTGACGTCGAGAGTTCCGGTGACGACCCGGCCGCCGGCGGAGGTGATGGCTTTGCCGAGCGACGCCAGTCCAGTCTCGTCGATGTCGTAGGCGCCGACGAGGTAGCCCGCGCGCGCAAATTTCAGGGCAGTGGATCGTCCGATCCCGGCGGCAGCGCCGGTGATGAACACAGTAGGTGAGGACACGTCGACAACGATAGGCGTTACTTGCATTATCGGTAAGACCCCCGAGCACATTCGGGTCTACTCTGGGAAGGTCTCGAGGAGATACTGGGTGAACCACGAAAGAACCTTGCGTGCGATAGCTGCCGTCACGGTCGGCTACGTCATCGTGTTGGCAGTGTGGATCGGATGGGTGCGAGCCGATACCCCACCCGGCACGTTGCCGTATCAGCTCGCAGCGCTGGTGGCAGGGTTCGGGGCTGCGCTGGGGTTGGCGATGATGTTCGCCAACAGACGTACCTCCGAGCAGCGACGCCTCGCTCGAAACGGCGTAGAGGGCTGGGCCACCATTCGGGCAGTACATCGCATCGACGACGCCTCCAGCGAACTGGACATGCAGTTCACCATTCCCGGGTCCAATTCGTTCGCCGGTCGAATCGTGTACACGATTCCTCCGGGGGAAGCCGCGCACTTCACCACGGGCGCGGTCGTCCCCGTCATGGTCGACCCGTCCGATCATCACCGCGTGCTACTTCTCCCGCGTCAGCCCCTCGACGAGGAGTAACTGCGCTGCGGCGTACGTCGCCAGCACAGCACCTTCGGCCACGCGCCGGTGCGACTCCCGTCGTAGAAACGCGCGCCTGACGACGATCAGCGCATCCGACACCGTGAACAGAACCCCTCCGAGTGCGAGCCGCGATCGTGAATCGGTACCGGGCATCACGACGCCGGCGCGGGTCTTCGCGCCCGGCGCCAGGGCAGGGTCTGCCGCGAGGGTCGACATCGTTCCCAACGTCAATCCGTATCCGGCCAGCGTCGGGGCCACGGCCGGTGACCGTCGCGCCAATAGGACGGCGGCCGCTGCCCACCCGATCAGTCTCGGCGCGGCGTTCGGCATCGACGGACGCGCGCCACGCGAGGCGAGGAGTGCGCAGTAGAAGCTCTGCATCACCGCGAACGCGCCCGCGCCGCGCATGATCCGGGCGTCGTCGTCGGGTTCGAGCATCAGGACGTCGCCGACGGTTGCTGCCGCGAGTGCGGTACCGAGCAGCGGGTCCCAACGCGGTACGCCCAAGGCCAGCGCCGGGACGATGAACGGTTTCGCGATCCGGTGCATCGTGTCGGCACCGGTCACCGCACCTGCGACGGTGACGGTGGCCGCCACTCCGAACGTCAGCCTCGATACCGCGGACCGGTTCATTGCACGCCTCCATGCTTCGCCGAGCTAAGAATTTTCTGTGATGCTGGCCCCTTCTCCTTGAAGAGGGCCCCTCACCTTGTCATCGTGGATAGGTAAACACGAGACTCTTCACGTTGGGACTTCCTATGCGCCGGAAACACACAGACCACGTCAAGGCGTCCAGCGTCGACTTCTCGAATGTTCACAACCCGCTGCTGCGCAACTCCGATCGAATTCAAGCTCGCATCAAGGCAATAGTCGTCACGCTCACGATCGTCATGCTGCCGATTGCCGCCTGGATCGGCATGGCCACCCACGCCGGCCAGCAGGACCGCGTCGCAGAACAGCAGTATTCACGGCATCAGGTCACGGCCACCAGCACTGCGGACGCGGTGATGGAAGCGCCCATCGTTCAGTCCGATTTCGGCACCACGAGCACCACCTCCGTCGACGCCACGTGGACATTCCGCGGCGCGGAGCACACCGGTTCGGTGCCCCTCGAAGCCGGAACCCCGGCCGGCGCTCGAACCGACATCTGGGTCGACAACGACGGCGTTCGGACCTCGCAGCCCATTGCCAGCAGCGACGCCGTTGCCGCAGGACTCTTCACCGGACTGGGTAGCCTCGCAGCCGTCACGCTCCTGCTGATCGGCATCTACGTCGCCGTGCGCTTCCGCCTCGACACCCAGCGCAACGCCGAATGGGACCTGGCAATCAGAAAGTTCATGGACCAGAACAGCCCCTTCTGACTTTCGGTGATGGTGTCGGACTCCGGGAACATCAGGCCGCTGGGATGACCCGTTCACAGACGATCGACCCAACGGGACGCTCGCCCCGAGCCTCCCGCATGTGCGATTCCAGGAATACGAATCCCGCTGCGTCGAGCAGGTCTTGCAGCTTTTCAGCCGGCCATCGATAAGCACTCACGACAGCATGGTCGAATTGTTCGATCGAGCGACCATTGAAATAGCCGAGGACGAGCCGGCCACCTGGACGAAGCACCCGCGCGAACTCGGCGAGTGGCGTAGAAATTGCCGACGGTTCGTGGTGGATTGTCGAGAACCAGGACAGGACCCCACCGAGCGACCCATCGGCTTCATCGATGTCGTCGATACTCCGAAGGTCGAACCGAACGCCGGGGTAGGTCGACCGGGCGTGGGAGATGAAGGCTGGCGCGAGGTCGATCCCGCGGACGTCGAGCCCGAGTTCGGCCAAGTGGTTCGTCCAATGCCCGGGACCGCACCCGGCATCCAGGACACGCCCTTCGAGGCACTCGGCCCACGATTCGACAACTTGACGGTCCGACGGATGCACTGCTGACATGGAACCGAGAAGGTTGGTGTACTCGTCGGCGCGGGCCGAGTAGGCAGAAGTTGTGTTCGGCACCGGCCGAGGATAACGCTCGCCGGTCCGATGTGGGTATTGGTGATCGGGCACCACTCTGCTCTCGTCATGACACTCGGTGCCCGGTGTGCTTGTTGCGGCGGCTGCGGCTGCGGGAACGCAAGCGCATGGCCACGAATACGATGAAAACAATTGCGACCGAGACGATCACGACTTTCTGCAAGATTTCGGCATACCCCTCTACGAGATGCCAATTCTCACCGAGCTGATAACCCGCGGTGACGAAAATGGTGTTCCAGAACAGACTGCCGATTGTAGTGAGTACGAGAAACCTGGCCATTCCCATTCGCTCGATTCCGGCCGGCAAGGATATGAAGCTACGAAATAGCGGGATCATGCGGCCGAGTAGTACTGCCTTCGAGCCGTGTTTGGCGAACCATGCTTCCGATCGATCGAAATCGCTGGCTTTGATCAGCGGGATCCGCACCACTAGTGCTCGTGTGCGCTCCCGCCCGATGAGCGCGCCGATCGCGTAGACGATGACAGCACCCAGGACCGAGCCGAGCGTTGTCCACAACAGCGCGGCACCGTAGGAGAAGGCTCCCTGACTGGCCGAGAACCCGGCGAGTGGGAGCACGAGTTCGCTCGGAATCGGCGGAAAAAGGTTGTCGGCACCGACGACAACGGCTGCCCCTGGGCCGCCGAGCGCGTCCATGACGCCGACCACCCAACCGGCCAGCCCACCGAGTGGCTCGGCTTCCGCAGCTGCAGCGAACACTGAATCGGACATTGCTTTTCTCCTATTCGTTGATGACGTCAGGCGTCTGACGAAGGTCTCTGCAAACGTTAGGAACTCAGCGAATGGGGGACATCGAGGTAAGCCATCGACCCTTACGGGGGTCTTTTCCTGAAAGCCTTATGGTTTACCGCAATATCGGCGGCCACCCAATCGGCCTATGCTGCTTGCGTGTTGGCGAACGAGGTCGTGTACCCACCCCACCTGGCAGATCGAATTGCCGTCAGTTCTCTGGTTCGGCGATGGTTTATCGCACTCGCCGGCGTTTCCCTCGGAGGCATCACGGCGGTCTCGGCACTTCTGTACACCGTGGGGGCGTTACCTGCCCTCGCGTCGACGCGCATCCTCCCCCGGCGGGGGGATTTGCTGCGGTCGGCAGTCGATCAGAGCGCACTCGCGTTGACCGGGCTCGAACTCCGGCGCATCACCCGTTTCCACGGTCGGCTCGATACGGACGTGCTGACCCCACGCCGCTGTCGCTGGTATCTCGGCATCCGGTGGACGATCGGACTACTCGGAATCGGCGTCGTCTTGCTGTTGACGCTGTGCGTCGTGGTGGCTGGATCGATGGTTTCGGCATGGGTCTTGAATGGTGGTTGGGGCCTGATCGAGAACTCCGGCCGGGTCGACGGCCTGCTCGTGGCGGGAGCGGCGTTGCCTGGGACGCTTTTGATCTTCGTCGTGGTCGTCGGGGTCGGCGGGGTTGGTTCGACGGACCGCTGGTTCGCGGTCCGGATGCTGGGAAGGCAATCCGAGAGGGAGTTGCACCAGCGGGTGGCCGAACTGACCACCAGTCGCGACGACGTCGTCGACGCCATCAACGATGAACGTCGCCGCATCGAGCGCGACCTGCACGATGGCGTGCAGCAGCAGTTGGTTGCCGTGGGGATGCTCATCGGTCAGGCCCGCCGCACCGAGAAGCCCGACAAGCTTCGCGAACTCCTCGCCCAAGCCCATGTCACGTCCCAGGGCGCAATCAGCGAACTGCGCGAAGTTGCCAACCGGGTGTACCCGATCGCGCTCGATCAGGACGGTCTTCACGCGGCGATCGAGACGATGGCTCAGCGGGCAAGTGTCCCCGTCCAGCTCACTTACGAACTGACAGAGCGGTTACGACCCGCTGTGGAGACGGTCATCTATTTCGTCATCTCGGAAGCGGTGACCAACGCCGCCAAATACGCCCACCCCCAGTCGGTGAAGGTTTCCGTCACCAACCAAGGATTCGACCGCGTACTCACGACGATCATCGACGACGGGCCCGGTGGTGCCGATCCGTGTGGCACCGGCTTGTCCGGACTGGCTCGCCGGGTCGCGGCAATGGACGGCACTCTGACCGTGCACAGCCCCGCGGGCGGCCCAACGGTCGTGGCAGCGAGCGTCCCATGCGGGTGATGGTCGCCGAGGATTCGACATTGCTGCGTGAGGGTTTGGTTCGTTTGCTCAGCGACGAAGGCCATGAGGTGATCGCATCCGTTTCGGACGCCGACGCTCTGATCGACGCCGTGGAACAGAATCGTCCGGACATTGTCGTCACCGACGTTCGTATGCCGCCGAGTCATACCGACGACGGACTGCGGGCGGCGCTTACCATCCGCGAACGATGGCCGGAAGTAGCGGTCCTTGTGCTCTCCCAATACGTCGAAAACCGTTATGCAGCAGAGTTGATCAGCGAGTCCGGTGGAAAAGTCGGATACCTTCTCAAAGACCGCGTCACCGAGGTCGACGAGTTTCTGGACGCCCTGACCAGGGTTGCCCACGGCGGTACCGCGTTCGACCCCGAGGTGGTGCGAGCGCTGTTGTCACGCACATCTCGATCGAGTCTTCTCGAACGCCTCACTCCGCGCGAACGCGATGTCCTCGAGCTGATGGCCCAGGGTCTTACCAACGCGCGAATCTCGAATGATCTGTACATCTCGGTGAGCTCCGTGGAGAAGCACATCAACGCGATCTTCGAAAAGCTCGGACTCTCGAACTCTTCCGGTGTGAGCCGTCGCGTCATGGCCGTAGTGGCCTACCTACGCACCTGACCGGGCGGCGGGTTCTCATGAGAACAGCCGACGACACTCCGCTACCATAATGAGACCGGCTGGCCTGTTCTGACACACAAGCGGCTTGAGATCGCCACCCCGGCCACAACAGAAGGACCCGAACTCATGATGCCGAAGCTGTGAAGAGACTGTCGACGGTGGCATTGCTGACGCTGCTGGGTGCTGCTGGGATGTTCAACGGCCTGTCGTTGGCCTCCGACCCGACCGGCCGGTCATTGGGCTTGAATGTCGAGATGTTGCCTTCCTGGCATACGTGGGACTACCGCATTTCCGGTGTGTTCGTGTTGATCTTTCTCGGGCTTGCCCCACTGGTGTGCGCGGCGGCAGTGCTCGTCGACAACCCGGAAGCCGCGGTGTTCGTCGCGTGCATAGGTTCGATAACCGTCGGATGGGTTCTGTGGCAGATCGTCATCCTCGACATTTACGCTCCGCGCGCCCAAATCCCCTTGGCCGTATTGGGCGTCGCGTTGTTCACTCTCGCCGCTGGCGAATTGCGCAAACGTAGCCACGATCGGAACTGGCGTTAGATCAGGGCAGTCGAACTTCCGGCGGCGAAGGCATTTTAAGGCGACGCCACGGACCAGAACTCAGCGCTGAACGAGACAGAACTCGTTGCCCAACAGGTCGGCGAGGATCACCGTTCGATACCCACCTTCTCGTCATGTAGTTCCAGTGCGCGAGCCCCGAGATCGGCCAATCGCAGCATTTCGGAGTCGAGATCATCGACGAAAATATCCAGGTGGACACGGTTTCTCCCGGCTTTCGGTTCCTCCACGCTCTGCAGCGTGAGGTGATGCAAACCGCCGTTCGGCGACACGAGCGCATGGAAATTGCGCATTGTCCGCGAACTGGACCGGTTCGTCGCAGTCGAGGGCAGCCGATCGCCGTCCACTACACCGAGGCTCGGGGGTACTCACTCACCGAGCTGCTTGCCGACGGCGACCTCCTCGACGACTTTCTCGGATGGTGGGGCGCGTTTCACGGCATTTTCGCCCTCGAGGTCAACCATCACCGCGACTGGCGCGACCCGGACATCATGTTTCGTCGGCATCTCGACGTCAGTAATCCGCGCGCGTTTTCGACGGTCATCGTCGACGATGAACAAACCCCTTTGGTCACAAGATTCTCATGAGCCTCATCAGTAACACTTCGGTAACCAACTCCCCTTTGGTAGGTCAGAGACCTTCTGGTCCGTTACGGTCCTGGGAGCACTTGTACGTGTGCCTCACCAAGAAAAACATTTCCGGATCGGGACGGAGGTGTCGGCAGCTTCGGCTGCCACCGACCGAAGGGCCAACAGTTTCATGTCGCAGAAGTCGATAGCTCGATCACGCAGAACCCGCATCGCAGCCGCCGGCGCAGCCGTCGCATTGTCGTTCGCCGTCATCGCGCCGGGAACCGCGTTGGCGGCTCCCGAGGACAGCCCCGCTCCCGACGCCCCGTCCGCCGAGCAGCAGGAACCAGCCGCCGACACCGAAGGTTCGCCTGAGGCACCAGCTCCAGAGGACACCTCGGGAGCAGTCGAAGGCGGCGCCGCTGCCGAAGGGGAAGCCGTCGTTTCGCCCCCAGTCGGCCAGATGGCCGTTCCCAATGCCATTGTGGGCGCGAGCGATCCATTGATCACTCCCCCGGCGGCACCGTCGACCCAGCGTCCTCTCCCTCAGGTCAGCGCGGGTGTTGTCATGAACGAGGACGGCACCGCGACCGTCAACATCGACGTCGTTCCGCAGCTCACCGAGGCCGAGAAGAAGGCGCTCGCCGACGCCGAGGCCGCCAGTAAGGCTGCCGTGGCAGCATCCACCGAGGCTCAGGCCGAGCTCGACAAAGCCAAGGCAGCCGATGCCACAGCGAGCGACGCCGTCACCAAGGCGAAGGTCGCGTCGACCGAAGCCGTTGCCAAGGCCAAGGAAGCCGAGGTCGTCGCCGCGGCCGCGAAGGTCGATCAGATCGCCGCATCCGCCGAGGTGAGCAAGGCAAAGGCGGATACCGCAGCCCTCGAGACGGCCGCTGCCACCGCAGCCCAGGCAAAGACCGAAGCCGATGCCGACGCAGCAACGGCGGAAGCCGACGCTGTGCGCCTCGAGGCGGCAGCTGTGGCAGCCGGAACCCCGGAAGCCGTAGAGGCTGCTGCTGAAGCCAGGGCAGATGCCGACGCCAAGGCCGAGCTTGCCGCCGAGGCCAGAGTCGATGCCGAGGCGTCAGCCAAAGCCGTCCAAGATTCGCTCGTAGCCGTTCAGGACGCGTTCAAGACCCTCAACATCGCGAAGATCACGGCCGCAGTTCGCGCCGCTGCCGCCACGGCCGCCGCATCTTTGTCGGCTGCCATCGAGGCTCGCACAGCCAGTGATGCTGCCGCCGCTGCGGAAGCCGAAGCCAAAGAGCTCGAGGCAACCGCCGCTGCATCGACCGAAGCAGCAAAGGCCGCCAGCGAGGCAGCAGCCAAGGCTCGGGAAACTGCCGACGCCGCCGAGGCGGACGCGACTGCAGCTGCAGCTGCCTTGACCGCTGCGGAGGCAGCGCTCGCGGATGCACCGTCCGACGCCGATATCGCCGCACTGGAGCAGAAGGCCACTGACGCACAGGCTGCACTCGAGAAGGCGGATGCCGCAAAGGCCACAGCCGACGCCGACGTCACTGCGAAGGCCACCGCCCTCACCGCTGCCGAGGCCGACGCGAAGCTCGAGACCGACGCCATGGCTCTCGCTCAGACCAAGGCAACCGAAGCCAAGACCGCGGCCGATACCGCAGTCAAGGCCGAGGCAGACCTGAAGGCCAAGGCCGACGAGCTTGCTGCGAGCGGACCGAAGTTCAGCTGGACCATCAACCTCGGCGAGACGGTCAAGGAAGATGTTCCGGTCACTCAGGTCGACGACACCACGGTCGTGGTGGACGAGACCGGTGTCGCATTGGTCGGCGTTTCCAACGAAGACGGATCGTTCACCGTGGCGGACTACTTCACCACCAACGAAGACGGCGTCACCGTCGTCGCCGGCGAACTGCCTGCCGTCGACCTCGCACTCGGCGATTCGGGATCCGATGTTGCCGCGGGTGAGTCCGAGGGATCGTCCAACACCCCGGCGATCCTCGTCGGCGTCGGTGTAGTCGCTGCTGCCGCAGTGGGTGGCACGGTGTACATGCGCCGTCGCAACTCGACAGATGCGTCGGCGTAAGTTCCTCGTCGCGCTGGCTCTGGTCGGTCTCGTATCGGGTTGCAGCAGTGCAGAACCCGATCCGGTAGCTGCTGACCGTTCGGCGGTGGAGCCACGGATCACCGTGGCTCCATCTGCCGGTGCGCCGGTCGAGGCAGCGCAGCCCGAGTGGATCGAGCTGCGTTCGGGCGACGACACGACGTACTTGTCGAGCCCCGTCAAGCCCGAAGGTTTGTATCGCGGAGGCGAGAGCGGGCAGGTGCTCAATCCGGTCGACGAACTACCCGCGTGGTGGGCCGAGAGTGGTCTGCCCGGTACCGACACCCAGCAAACGGTTGTGGTTGTCGGACACAACTATTCGAAGAAGGACGCACCCTTCAAGGCGCTCGGCGTGGTCCAACCCGGGGACGCGGTGGTACTCGGTACGCCCACTGGAACTCTGCGGTACAACGTCGAAACCGTAGGGCCACTGCCCAAGGGATCACTCTTGGGCGACAACGAGCTTCGACGCTCGGTGCCGGGGCGACTGATCCTCGCAAACTGCGATGTTCGAGGCGGCGAGCCGACCGACGACAACTACATCGTCGTAGCCCAGCTGCAATGACGTTTCGGCCCCGTGCATTTCGATGTACGGGGCCGATTTCGTTTTACAACCCGAGGTCTGTGAGTCCCAACAGCGACCGGTACTCGAGCCCTTCGGCCGCGATGACGTCGTCGGCGCCGGTGGCTCGGTCGACGACGGTGGCAACGCCAACCACGGTTGCACCGGCGTCACGGAGCGCCTTGACGGCCGTGAGCGGCGAGTTGCCGGTAGTCGTGGTGTCCTCGACGACGAGCACTCGCTTGCCGACGATGTCCGGTCCTTCGATCTGACGCTGCATTCCGTGGGCCTTGGCGGCCTTGCGTACGACGAATGCGTCGATCGGTCGCCCCGGCGCGTGCATGATGGCCATCGCCACCGGATCGGCGCCCATGGTGAGCCCTCCGACCGAAACGAAATCCCAGTCGGCGACGAGTTCGCGCATCAGCGAGCCGATCAGAGCGCCGGCTCGATGATGCAGCGTTGCGCGCCTGAGGTCGACGTAATAGTCGGCGTCCTTGCCCGAGGACAATGTCACCTTGCCGTGTACGACGGCGAGTTCACGAACCAGCTCGGCCAGTTCGGCGCGCTGGGCACTGTCGGCCATGTGCGGTTCCCTTCGATCGGTTCGGCTCATGAACTTACCGATCGGGAATCCGTGAACCTAGGCCGGCACGTCTGCAGGCTGCCCGTCGTCGACGAGCGGGATGTGTTCGACGAACGGCTCCGGTGCGCTGACCTTCATGGCCGCTGCGACGGGCTTCGTACCGAGAGAGGTGCGCAGGGCTGCGAGCGCGTAGGCGTTGTCGTTGTACACCCGGACCGCGCCGGCAATACGCTTCTCGGTCGTCTCGAGGTCGCCCGCAGGGCCTTGAAACGCCCAGTTGGACTTGAGCGTCGGGAGCCCGTCGGCCTCCGACAGCACCGCGTGCACTGCCGCCGACAAGGCGTTCTCCGCTGCCGCCTGGGCGGGAAGCCCGAGGCCGCGTTCGCGTACGGCTTTGGACCACGACCGCGCGCCGACGAGTTGCCGCACCACCTCGGGATCGAGCCCCGAGGATTCGACGGCGCCGATCAACGGCTCGAGCTGCACGTGCCGTCGTTCGAGCTCGACGGTGACGAGCTGCCGGCTCGCGGCAGTGTTCGATCGATAGCGCCGGACCCTGCGTTCCACAGTCACCACGTAGGCGAGAGCTGCGAATACGAGAATCGCCACGATCACGAAAACAGTCACAAGGTCTGAATTTAACGGGGCGCCCCGAAACACGCTGGGAGGCTCGCCCGAACGGTCCCGGCTTTCTGCCCACTGGGTTACGGTCGGCCACTGGGTTACGTTCGGCCGCTGGGTTACGTTCGACCGCGACCTCGACCGATCACGTTCGTCAGCCTGCGCACCGCGCTCTTCGGAACCTTGGTGCCGACGGCGGTGAGCGCTTTGTACTGCAGCCCGGGCACACTGACGACCTTGCCCCTGTCCAGGTCTCGCATCGATTCACGAACGACCTGTCCGACGCTGAGCCACATGAAACTGGGGATCGTCGACATTTCGATGCCCGCGCGCTGGTGAAACTCGGTTTTGATGAAACCGGGGCAGAGCGCCTGCACCTGGACGCCGGTGCCCGCGAGTCCGCCGGACAGACCTTCGGTGAACGAGATGACGTAGGCCTTCGACGCCGAATACGTCGAGCCGCGGCCGGCAAGAATGCCTGCAACACTGGCGACGTTGACGATCGTGCCCTTGGCCGAGGCGATCATCGACGGAAGCGCCGCCCTGGTCAGCTGCATCACGGCCGTCACGTTGACGTCGAGCTGCGACTGAAGCAGTTCGGGGTCGGCGGTCCAGAACTCACCCGATGTACCGAAGCCTGCATTGTTGACGAGGAATTCGACGCCCTGGTGGAGACGGGCGGCGACGGCGTCGCGACCCGACTGCGTGGCGAGGTCTGCCGCGATGATCTCCGAGTGCGCCCCGAACCGGATCTTCAGGTCGTCGGCGAGCGATCGAAGCCCGAGTTCGTTGCGTGCGACGAGAACCAGGTCGTAACCTCGCGCGGCCAGGTGGGCGGCGAAACCGGCTCCCAGACCCGAGGTGGGACCGGTGACCAGAGCTACCGGACGGACGGTGACGGGGGACGCAGGATCGATCGATTCGGCGGTCATGGGAGTGAAGGCTACCGGGCCCGCCGAGCCCATCGGCGGGTCGGACATGCCGCGCGGAAGCCCGCAGCGGCGGCTCAGGTTTCGGTCGGTCGCCGAGTGGGGT
>NZ_JBAWFH010000118.1:0-1768 GCF_049591685.1 Rhodococcus sp. (in: high G+C Gram-positive bacteria)
GGCGCGATCTCGATCACCTGGGCCGACATGTTCATTCGAGGCAAGCTGCCACGCACGAACGTACCCAGATAGCACATCGTCTGGGGCTGCAGTTTGTCGATGAAGATGAACGATCGCAGATCAGCCACGGTTCTGGCCGATCAAGCCACGGAGCTCTTCGACTATCAACCGGCGCAAATCTTCACGCGTCGCGCCACTGCCCGACCCGGTCGCCGAGCTCACGCCAGGCGTGCGCGTCGTGTGCGCGGAACCACCAGGAATTCGCATGGATCGCACCTCTTTTGCCACAGCGTCGAACTCTGTCAGCAAGCGATCGGTGTCCGATTGGCTCACGACCAAGGGCGGGCGAACCTTGATGACATTGCCGTAGCTGCCGGCCGCGCTGACCAGGATCCGGTGGTGGCGGAGGCCATTGACGAAGGCTGCCGTGGTTTCCGGATCGGCGGTCTTGGACTCGAAGTCCGAAACGAATTCGACCCCGATGTACAGGCCGGCGCCACGGACATCGCACGCGAAACCGTTGCGCGCGAGAATGTCTCGAAGTCCCACCATGAGTTGCCGACCCTTGTCGTCGGCATTTGCCAGCAAGTTCTCGTCGCGAATGACATCGAGGACTGCTTGACCGGCAGCTACCGGTGCATTCTCGCCGCCGTAGGTGTTGAAGTACGCAATGTTCTGCGCGAACGTCTTGAGGTGGTCGCTTTGCGCGACCACGCCTGCAATGGGCATTCCGTTGCCCATGGGCTTGCCCATGGTCACGAGATCCGGTGTTACGCCGCTGCGCTGATAGCCCCACATGGCAGCGCCGGTACGGGAGAAACCGGACTGCACCTCGTCGCTGATGAACAATCCGCCGGCTCGATGAACCAGGTCGGCTGCAGACCGGAGCACGCCGGGGTCGGGGTGGATACCGTCCGAGGAGAACATGCTGTCGACTATCAGTGCCGCCAGACCGACACCGCGGCGTTTGAGGTCGTCGATCTGCGTTTGGAGATGCCCGAGAAACTGACTCTCGATGTCGGCTTGATCGGTCCTGAACGTGTCTGGTGGCGGGATCAATCGCACATCGGTACCGAGAATCGTCCCCTCGCCCGATGAGGGTGACCAGGACGCGACTTCCCTAGTGCACCCGTGGTAGGCGTACTCGGACACGATGACCCCGGTGCCACCCGACACCTCGCGCGCTATACGCACTGCGAGATCGTTGGCCTCCGATCCGGTACATGTGAACATCACGTTGTCCAGAGCATCGTCGTGGGTATCGACGAGGTTTTCGGCGTAGTCGACGATGTCACGCTGCAGATAACGCGTGTTCGTATTCATGATCCGCAGCTGCCGCGACACTGCGTCGACGACGTGCGGGTGGTTGTGACCGACGCTTGCGACGTTGTTGTAGGCATCCAGGTATTCGTCACCGTGGACGTCGTAGATCTTGGTGCCTTGCGCTCGCACCGGCTGGAAAGGATCCGAATAGAAGAGCCGGTAGGCGGGGCCCATTACGCGATTACGTCGCTCGACGAGCGTGCGTGTTTCGTCGTCCAGGGTTGCGAGCCCGTCCGCGCTCAGCGAGTTGAGCGCTACGGCCTCGACCTTCTTGAGGCCTGCGTTAGGTACTTCCTGCATGATGTGGGGTTCTTTCAGCGTTGGTGCGACGCTCTCATCGCACGGACTGGGCTGGTACACAGTGGGCAGCGAGACAACCGGTGCCTAGCGTCCGATTACGCTTTCGAGCACCCGGGTGATCTCGTCGCGGGCGGTAGTGACGCTC
>NZ_JBAWFH010000119.1:0-4264 GCF_049591685.1 Rhodococcus sp. (in: high G+C Gram-positive bacteria)
CTCGCATCTCGCGTGCCAAACTGAACCTCGATGTCCGAATTTCCGAGCACCCGAGTAGCACAGCTCCGTGAAAGGTGCCTGAGATCGAACATACGACGGTCGGCACGGCGCAGGACTTGAGCAAGGAAGTTCGTTCGCCTTGGTACTCGGACCCGGCAGTCAAGCGGGTGACACTTCTTCGCGGAACAAACATTCATGCCGTCACCGCGACGCTGGACCCGCTGCCACCCGGTGCGCCGGCAGTCATTGCAATCGAAACCGCGGAAGTCGTCTCACAGGGCCAAGTAGTAGCCCACGTCCTCGATGCCCTCGAAACGGCAGCCCGACGTCTGTTCCCAGCGTGGCTGCCCGGCGCCGAGGACCTGGACGGCCCGAGTCGCCTCGAACGTTCGGCCGCACGGAAGCTGGCCATGAGACTGGCTGCGGAGACCGACCACTTCGGCCCATTTCTCAGCGCACTGGCTGAGTCGGCCTTGACGTCCAGTGCCGGCACCACTTCCTTCATCGACAAAACCCGGGCCCAGGGAATTCGCAGAGTGCTCGCGGACACCTTCGATCGGGAGGCCGTCGCGCTGCTGATCAATGCAACCCCGCACATCCAGCCGGACAAACGGGCGCAACTGTTCGGTGCGTGCGAGTGGCTCGCCCAGCAGGGCGGTTTCGCTGTGTGGGTCGTCGGGCCCGACAGCGCCTCCGACCGTGTACGGATCGTAGATTTCGAACGCGGTCCGAAGCCTGGGGCCGGCTTCGGTACCGCCCGACAGATAATCCACATCCCAGCAATCGCCGGGAGACCACACCCCGGAAGCACGGCGGAGAACAAGCTCGAACGTGCGCTCGCCCAGTGTCTGTGGGCGTGGGGCCGTGAATGGAACCAGCCGTTCCAACCGACACCGTTGCACGAGAGAGTCGTCGTCGACCTGCGTTGGCCGACCGAGAAATGTGTGGTCGAAGTGGACGGCAGTGAGCATCGACAGCCGGTCAAGTTCGCCCGCGACCGTCAGCGCGATGTGGTGCTGCAACTGCACGGCCATGCCGTGCTGCGTTTCACCAACGAACAAGTGCTCGAAGACGTGGCCGCTGTAGTCTCCGCGATCGAGAGCTTCATAGAGAACAAGCGGGACACGATGTTCCGCAGTACACACCGAAGGGACAGCACCTAAGTGACGAGTGACGAACTGACCGGCACCGAGAGGTTGATACTCCTGGTCCTGATGGCCCAGGCCGACGAGACGTCGAACACCCGTCTCAAGGAGCTCGGCCCCGAGCTGAAGAAGGACCACCGCGAGCGACTCAATCGTTTGAGACTGATCGAAACCGATCACAACCGAAAGCCGATGGTCCACACCCTCACCGACAAAGGATGGGCCGAATGCGCACGTGAGTTGAAGGGCAACGCGCCTCCCCGCGCAACACCGCAAGCGCGAGCGATGTACTCGGTGCTTTCCGGACTCCAGCGCTACCTCGACAAGGAGGATCTCAGACTCTCGCACGTCTTTCGCGCTGATCCACCGTTGGAAGCGACCGAGGAGAAGAACGACCACGGGGTGGCATCTGCCGCAGGGCCGGACGCGCCGATAGATGCACGCATCAGGACGACTTACGCGCAGGTTGCCACCCGGTCCGGAGCATGGGTCACGCTGAAAGACATTCGTGCCGCTCTACCCGACGTTCCGAAGCCCAAGTTGGACAGGGCACTAGGAGAGATGTATCGGTCCGAAGATGTCAGCCTCATCGCCGAGGAAAACCAGAAAACGTTGACGGAGTCGGTGCGCACGTCTTCGATCACCATCGCTGGGCAACCAGTTCACCTGATCGCGATCGAGGGATGATGAACGAACTCGAACGTAAAGCACTGAGATCCATCAGACTCAACTGGGCGCCCACGCCCGACGACGTGTGGCGCTCTCAGGCCGAACTGCATGCCCACTCGTTGCACGACGTCGCCCTGAACTTCGTCATGGAAGCTTTCGACGACGCTGACGCCAGCGAGGACGCGAGTCCGATCGGGGTCGCACTGCGAGGAACCGCTGGATCCGGCAAGACTCATCTCCTCGGTCAGGTGCGCGAACGAGTTCAAGCAACGGGCGGCTACTTCTTCTTGATCGGTTTGCTCGACTCCACGACTTTCTGGCAGACCACACTCGTCGGAATGCTCGACGATCTGACTCGGCCAGCTCCCGAGCAAGACACGCAGCTCAAGCTGTTCCTGTGGCGTCTGGCGTCGACCAGTAAGATCACGAGAGCAGAACGTCGTGCGATCATCGGCGACGACGAACTCGAACCCAAGACGCTGGACAAGTTCGTGGCGGCGGTACACGCAGTACAACCCCGCCTCGTCAACCAGAGCCAATCGACACTTCGGGCCCTCGTGCTCTACGCAACAACGGACTTGGCCGTTCACGACGTGGGCAACGCCTTTCTCCAGTCGATCGACGAAGCGCAACCGGGTTCGCGTGAAACCTGGGGCATTCAGCGCGCAGTCCTGACACCGCAGCAGGTTGTTCGTGACATTTCGCGACTTCTCGCTGCAACGGGTCCGTCGGTTCTGGCCGTCGACCAGATCGACACCCTTCTTGCGCAATCGCGGTCGTCGAGTGACGCACGGGACGACCTCGAATCCTCGGACAACCTTGTCATCGAGCAGGTCGCACACGGTCTGATGTCCCTCAGGGAGAATCTCGGACGCACTGCGTCTGTCGTCGCATGCCTGCCAAGCGTGTGGGAACTCATCCAGGACCGCGCAACGAAAAGTGTGAGCGACCGATTCCGCGTAACGCCTGTACTCAAGGGTGTACCGCGAGCATCTGTCGCAGAAGAAATCCTCGAGAAACGCTTCGCGGCCAAGTACGCCCCTCTCGGATTCGTGCCACCTCATTCGACCTGGCCCGTATCCAAAACTGCTTTCGACAAAGCGGAGGGAATTACTCCGCGGCAACTCATGATCAACGTGGACAAGCACATTCGTCGATGCTTGGAGGCGGGCCGCGTCACGGAACTCACAGACCTGGTCGGAGACACCGGGCCAGTGCGCGACGGCGGCGATGACGCGGCGGAGCTGAAGACACTCGATGCCCGGTACGAAGAGTTACGCCTGAAAGCGAATACCAACCTTCCTACCAGCCATAAGTTCGAAGACAAGTTGATCCCCCTTCTTCTGTCCGCGGGACTGACAGCGTGGATCAAAGAACTCGGTGACATCGGGGATGCGTACGCCCTCGACAATCTGCCTAGTGCGAAGCCAGCTCTCCACGCTCGACTGCGCCACAAGTTGGATCCGGCAACCGAGGACGAGCAGCACTGGGCCTTTCGCGCAATCGCGTCCGAAAGCGCAGTCGCGGTACTGAATCGGCTCCGCGCAGCGTGTACGACAGCGGGGCTTCACACGGGCATATCGCGCCGAAAGCTGTACGTCATCCGAAACGTACCGTGGTCGAAAGGACCCAAGACCGCGCAAGCTATCAACGAGTTCGAGCAGGCCGGCGGTAGGACACTGAGCGTTTCGGAAGAGGAGCTGGCCTCACTGTCCTCGCTCGACGAGATGTTGAGCGAGGGGTCGCCGTTCCTCGACGCATGGCTGGCTTCGAGACGCCCAGCGCACGCGATCAAGATCTTGGCGGACGCGTTAGAGGACCAGACCGAATCGGAGTCGGGTTTGTTCATGCTGCCGACCGCGGCCGAGTACCCCGGTGATTACAGCGAAACCAACGGTGCTGGAGGCGGTACAGGCGACAAGGTAGAGCTACCCATTGCCGAGAAGCCGAGTCCAATCGACCTGCTCTCGGTGCCGCTCGGAAAGCGCCTGGACAACGAGCAGCAGCTCCACATCGACCTCGAAGCGTTGCGGAAACACACCGCAATCTTCGCCGGTTCCGGCTCGGGCAAAACGGTTTTGATTCGACGCCTTGTCGAAGAATGCGCGTTGCGCGGCGTTTCCGCTATCGTTCTGGATCCGAACAACGACCTGGCGCGGCTGGGAAGCGCGTGGCCTACGCCTCCCCCACACTGGAGCGAAGCTGAGGTCGGCAGAGCCGCGGAGTATCACGAGAACACCGAGGTGGTCGTATGGACGCCGCGACGATCAGCGGGTAGGCCGATCAGTTTTCAGCCGCTGCCGGACTTCGGCAGCGTGGTCGACTTCCCCGATGAGTTCGGCGAAGCGATCGACTCGGCGGTGGCCACACTCGCACCCCGAGCTTTGATCTCCGGAAAAACGGCGAAGGCAGGACAAGCTCAGGCCGTCTTGCGTCAAGCACTCGAGCAC
>NZ_JBAWFH010000120.1:0-4227 GCF_049591685.1 Rhodococcus sp. (in: high G+C Gram-positive bacteria)
GTAGCCGAGAACAACACTCCGAGCACCCGGCCGTCGGACAACATCGGCACACCGAGTATCGAGACGATGCCCTCCCGTGAGACAGCGTCGTCGATTGCGCTGTCGTGGGTGCCGTCCTCGTACTCGCTGTAACGCTGAACCCATTGTGCGCTACGCGAATCCGCGATGCGGCTGGCGAGGCCCATCCCCGCGGGCACGCGCAGGTTTCGGAATTGCGGGGTGACCGAGCCGATGGTCTTCCGAACGTGGAGGTCCCGCGTGTGCGAGTCGAACTCCGACAGGTAGGTGACGTCGCTACCCATCATGTCGTGTGCCCGGGATACCAGCCGTTCGAGAAGGCCGTCGATGTCGCGCACTTCGGCGAGATCACGGGCGCTGGCGAAGAGCGTGCCCAGCTCGTGTTCGCGCCGCCGCAGTCGGGTCAGCTCCTCGCGGCGTGCGCGCAGGCGCTCCTTGGCTTCATTGCGGGTTCTCTGGTCGACGCCTGCTGACTCGAGGACTTCGTCGAGTTCCTTGTCCTCGGTGTCGCCCGAAAGGACCTCGACAAGACGGCCGATCGCAACGACGGGATCGATAGCGGTCATGAACAACGAGCTTAGGCCCCGACGCTCCCGGTCTGGTTGTGTGTAACGGCCCGAGAGGTGCGGTGGAGTTTCGGTTCCGACGCCCCAGGTAGCATAGGTGCTACCTTTGGGTATGGACACCGTGGGTTTAAAGGAACTGCGCCAGCACGCCTCGGACTACGTCAAGCGTGCCGAAGCGGGTGAAACTTTGTTGATCACGGTTGCCGGTCGGCCGAGCGCCGTGCTCGGCCCGGCGGCGCGCAAACAGTGGACCAGCTTCGACGACGTCGCCGCCGTGTTCGATACCGCTTCCGACCCCACGCTCGACGCCGACCTCGCTTCTGCGAACGATTCGGTTCGAGATCCGTGGCACCAGTGAAGACGATTCTTGATACAAGCGTCCTGATCGGGGACTCTATCGACCGTATCGAGGGAGACCTCGCAATCAGTGCGATCAGCCTGGCGGAGTTGCATTTTGGCTTGCTGGCAGCGGCGACGCCGGGGCAACGCGCTCTACGTCTGCAGCGGCTCGTGGCACTCGAGCGAGCCTTCGAACCGCTTGTGGTCGACGATCGTGTCGCACGAAGTTACGGTCAGCTTGCGGCGGCAGTGCGGGCCAGTGGTCGACGACCCCAAGCGCGGGCATTCGACCTGATGATCGCGGCAACAGCGCACGCCCACGACGCTCGCTTGTTGACGCGTAATGCATCGGACCTCCGGGGGATCGAGGATCTCGTACACATCGACAAGGTCGAGAATCGCTGAAGGGATATCGTGTACGCCGATGAACGACTACGAAGAACTGGACGCCACAGCCCTCGCGGTACTCGGACTCTATGGCCCGCTGAGCGATGAGCAGTGGGCCGCGAAGATGGTCGAGTACGGTCACGGTGACGAGGCTGAGATGTTCGAGCTCATCGATACTTTCGAATCGGACGAGCGCGGGTTCTTCGAGGATGGCCGGAACATCCATCTCCGGACACTCCTCGAGGGGCGCGTACTCACACATCGTGTGACCGACCGAGAGGTCTCGGCCGATATCGTCGAGATCGGCAACGAGTTCACCACAATGACTGGATTGCTGGACACCACGGCGGAACAACGTGGTTACGCAGTTGTATCCACCTTCACTACTCCCTCCGCTGTCTTCCGTGAGCGGGGTATCACCGACCCGGGGTGGCCAACAGAGGGGCTGATGCTGCCGCGCGGCACGCTGGCGGGTTTTCGACCCGGCGACGTCCTTGGTCTGACAGTGGAGAACGGGCAGGTCGAAACCCGGCGCATCACTCGAACATTGGCGGATCTCGAAGTCGGCGACGAGCTGCTCGAGCTCGTCGGTGACGGAAGCGCGTATATCGACGCCCTGGTGTGGCAATTGATGTACGAGAATCCGTCGTTGTTCCGTGAAGCGACGATCCCGATACCCGAAATTCTCGAGGCGGCGGGCCTGGCGATCGACGTCGACTTCGTTGCACGCCGTGGGTTCGACTTCGCCGCGGAGCGGCAGCGCACCTCGGCGAACATGTTGGCCAGAACCTTCGACATCGACGACGCGGAGTCTTCCGTTCTCGATGCGTTCCTGACCCTCGTACAGGCTGCCGCGCATGTGTCTGGCGAAGACCGAATCCAGTTGATTCGTGAGGCGGTGGAAGTAGACACAGATTCGTGGGCTCGCTTATCGGACCCGTACGTGGCACGCGCCGCGCTTCAACTGATCGTCAGAATGGACCGTGGAGTACCAGCGCTGGCTGCCGTGGCGACAGCGTTGGTCTCTTTGGTGCCGCGGTCGGCCCGTGCGTCGGTGCACTGGCTACACGCCCGCGCAGTCGATCTCATCGGAGATCCAGAAGCGGCGGAACGCAGCCTTCAGCGCGCTGTCGATCTGGATCCGACGTTCGTAACCGCATGCCTCGAGCGCGCGGAGTTCGCCTTTCTGCGAGGCGAGGCGGCACAGGGCTTGTCGGTTCTACGAAGCATCGGATCGGCGGAAGGTGCCCAGGAACTCCGGAGCATGTTGGAGGAATTACTACCTCGTGAACACCCCGGGCTCGGTCGCAACGACCGCTGCTGGTGTGGGTCGGGGCGCAAATACAAGGTGTGCCACCTCGGTAAAAGCGATGCGACGCCCCAGCAGCGGGCACGATGGTTGTACGCCAAGGCTGATCAATTTCTCGCGGCGGGACGAGGCGAGAAGGAACTACGGGCGCTCGCCGACATCAGGACGACGTTCTGGGACGAGACCGATGATCCGCTCTCGCAAGCACTGGAGGGTGACCCGTTCATCTTGGACGCGCTGCTGTTCGAAGGCGGACTGTTCGCCGACTTCGTGGAGGAGCGGGGACCTCTGCTGCCACCGGACGAGCTGAACCTCGCTCAGCAGTGGTTACTGATCGAACGCTCCGTCCACGAGGTCGAGTCGATCACGCCCGGCGAAGGAATGTCGCTGCGCGACGTGCGCACCGGGGACCGCCAAATCGTCACGGAAAGAACTGCCAGCCGCGAACTGAAACCAGGCCAGTTCATCTGTACACGAGTGGTTCCGGTCGGCCCGGAGTTGCAGTGCTACGGCGGTATCGAGCCGGTACATCCCTCGCAGCGGCACCACCTGATCAACATGCTCGACAATCATGTGGAGCCCGAAGATCTGGTCGACTTCCTCAGTGCCCGATTTGCACCGCCGACAATCTCCTCCAGAGAGGGCGATCCGATTGTCCTGTGCGAAGCACAGTTCGAGCTCGGCGAGTTGAACAGCATTCGGCGCAAACTCAGCCGCGCGTACGGTGCAGCTGACGGCAATCGATGGCATTGGCGAGACGGCGCAAGCATCCTCGGCATACTGACGCTCGACGGTACGCAATTGACGGTCGAAGCAATGACGGAGAGCCGGTTCGACCGGATCATCGACGCGGTCACGTCCATGCATCCCATGTTGACGGTGGTCCATGAGACACGGACACCCCCTTCGTCCCGCGAGGCCGAATTGAAGCGTGCTGGATCGGGCCACGTCGAACAAGACCTCGATTTGGAAAACAGTCCCGAGGTTGTTTCCTTTCTCGAAGAGCAGATTCGAAAGTATGAAGCGTCGTGGATTCACGAGAAGATTCCAGCGTTGGACGGCTACACGCCGACCCAGGCCGCTGCGGACCCCACTCGCCGGGAGGACCTGATCCGGCTGATCAACTCGTTCCCCGAAACCGGGCACCCGGGCGCGATGAGCCCCCGAAGGCTGCTTCTCGCGTTGGGGCTCGACGACGGTTCTGCGTTCTGGAGAGCGCAGCGGTAGTGCGTTCGGTGACCGCAAAGTCGAGTCGCCCCGGCCATACCAATCTTTAAGCGGCTAAAGATTGCTATGCTGGCCGAGTGGGGTGCGATGAACGGTCGACGGTCGAGGCCGTGACGTACGAAACCCGGCCATGGCAGCCGGCCCACGGTCATGCGTCGCGGACTCAGCGACGACTGCACGCAGGCGACCACGAGGCGGCAATCCCAGCCCGCATCGGCGCTGTGGATCTGCAGCTGCCCGCCGAGATGACGGCGGAGTCAGAGGACGCTCTGCGGGAGGTAGTCAGGTTCGACGAGTATGCATCGCGAGCGCTCGGGTCTGCCACCGAATTGGCGCCCATGAGTTCGATCCTGCTGAGATCGGAGAGCGCCGCGTCTTCGC
>NZ_JBAWFH010000121.1:0-2501 GCF_049591685.1 Rhodococcus sp. (in: high G+C Gram-positive bacteria)
GCTCCGATCAGGGTGCGCCGGGGCGCCGCGGCAAAGCGGCGCCGGGGCCAGACGTGGCCCGGCCACAGCGAGGTGGAGCGGCGCTGTGGGCTCGAAACAGGCGGGCTCGAAACAGGCGGGCTCGAAACAGGTGAGCTCGGGACGGGCGGGCTCGAAACAGGTGAGCTCGGGACGGGTGGAGTGGAGCCGGTGACCATGGACAGCCTTCTTCCTTCGTGCGGGCAGGACTGTGAGCGGCGTCGCCAGAACGAGCCGAATCGGTGATGGAAGGGAAATCAGGTGCTCGGGATGTACACCCTGATGTGGCAACCCGGAGTGCGATCGAGCACTTGGATCGTGCCGCCGTGCAGTTCGGTGGCCCAGCGGGCTATGGCCAATCCGAGGCCGGTACCGCCGTCGGTGGCTCCGCCTCGACTGAAGCGGTCGAACACCGAAAACCGTTCTGCTGCTGCGATACCCGGTCCGCGGTCGACGATGTCGAAGTGCACACCGCCGTCGACGGCGCGTGCGGAGACGGCCACGGCGGTGTCGGCGGGTGCGTGCCGCACAGCGTTGTCGACGAGATTGGTGATCACCTGGGTGAGCCTCGAAGGATCTGCACAGACCTTCAGATCCGCCGGAACGACGTCAATGTCGATCCGAGAGTGTTCTGCGGTCACGTCGGCGAGAAATGTTCGGAGGAGCAAGCTTTCGGGTCGCAGGGGCAATACCCCACCCTCGAGCCGTGACAGATCGAGCAGTTCCGCGACGAGGTCGCCGAGCTTTTCGGTCTGCCGTAGCGCCACCCGCAACGTCGCCGGATCCGGTTCGCTGACGCCGTCGACGATGTTCTCGAGCACCGCACGCAGCGCGGCGATCGGGGTCTTCAATTCGTGGGAGACGTTGCCGATGAGTTCTCGCCGATAGTTGTCGGCTGCTTCGAGATCGGTGGACATGGTGTTGAACGCCTGCGCCAGTTGACCGATTTCGTCGCGTGATGTTGCGCGCACTCGCGTCGTGTAGTCACCTCGTGCCATCGCCTTGGCCGCCGCGGTCATCTCCCGCAGCGGTGACGTCATACCGTGCGCCAGTACCTGCGTCGCCGCCAGCGACATGACGAGAGCGGCGAGCAGTGCGTATCGAAACTGCCAACCCGCACCGAACCAGAAGGTGATGCTGGCGACGATCAGGACGACGCCCACGATGAACGAAACCTTGAGCTTGAACGAGGTGAAGGGATCGAGGGGACGCGGTAGCGCCGGGCGGGGCGGACGCTCACCGTCGGCCGCGGAGCGGCGCATCAACGCGGCACCTCCAACGCGTACCCGACGCCGTGCACGGTGCGGATGAGCTCGTTCCCGAGTTTGCGTCGCAGCGCCTTCACATGACTGTCCACCGTGCGACTACCCGCCGAGTCTCCCCAGCCCCAGAGCTGCGCCAGGAGGGTTTCCCGCGCGACGGCCGTGCGCGGCCGCTCGGCCAGATAGGTGAGGATGTCGAATTCGGTTCGCGTGAGGTGGATTTCCCCGTCCTGGCCGTGCACCCGACGCTCGTCGTGATCGATCCGGATCGCTCCGATACTCGTCGAAGTCGGCTCTGGCACCTGTGAACGATCGACCCGCCGTACGAGGGCATGCACGCGAGCGACCAACTCTCGCATACTGAACGGCTTGGACAGGTAGTCGTCGGCTCCCACGCCGAGTCCGACGAGCATGTCCGTCTCGTCGGACTTCGCCGTCAGCATCAACACCGGCACCGGGCGCGCAGCCTGGATCCGTCGACACACCTCGAGACCGTCGTAGCCGGGAAGCATGACGTCGAGCACCACGACGTCGGCCCGGACACGAGCGCACACGTCCACCGCGGATGGGCCGTCCGCTGCGGTGGCGACCGTGTAGCCCTCCCCCCTCAGGCGCGCTGCCACTGCGTCAGAGATGGTCGGTTCGTCGTCGACGACCAAGACGGTGCGGTTCATGCATCCGACCCTAGAGGGCGCTCGTGGAGGAGCCGGGCGGGAAATGTGGAGGTTCGGTGAAGATCGAAGCCGGCGGATCCGGCCGGCGGCTGACGGGCCGAGGTGACTGTTACGAGACGACTTCGGAAGCGATAGCAGAACGGGCGTCTGTCCGACGCTGCATCCACATGGCCGTGGCGAGAACGCCCACACCTGCGACCGCGAGGACAGCGCCTGCGGCCGCTGGAGCCGTGTAGCCGAAGCCTGCGGAGATGACTGCCCCGCCCAGGGCGGCACCGATGGCGTTGGCGAGGTTGAAGGCAGCATGGTTCAGCGACGCAGCGAGGGTCTGCGCATCCTCGGCGACGTCCATCAACCGCGTCTGCAGCCCGGGGATCACCGACGATCCGGAGGCCCCGATCAGGAAGACGAGAAGGAGAGCGCTGATCGCGTTGTGTGACGCGAAGACGAACGTCGCGAGGAACACCGCCATGGCGGCGAGGCCGATGAACGTCCCGCGCAGCATCAGCTTGTCGGCCAGCCAGCCGCCGAAGTAATTGCCTGTCAC
>NZ_JBAWFH010000122.1:0-2174 GCF_049591685.1 Rhodococcus sp. (in: high G+C Gram-positive bacteria)
GAACTCGAGTTCTCTCTTCGACGAACAGGAGACACCGGTCGCGATTGCCTGGACAGGGTCCGCAACTTTCGGTACGTCGAAGCTGCCCTCCTCCCAACTATCGGTGTCTTGCGCGTCTGCCAAGCCGAGCGATTGCTTACCGGCGCGAATGACAGGCACGCCGGTGGTCGTAGTCCCTACCGACCGAGGAACCAATGATGTCGTGGGCGACGTCGTCGGAGCCGCATTGTGGGCAGAGACCGAAGCAGTGGCTGTGACAGCACTTTCTGTGGCGCCGGAACCCTCACCCGCACAGCCCGCTACCACTACAACCGTAAACAACACGGTAAGTATCAAACAAGAACGCATGCGACCCCCCAGTGCATACAGACCCGCGATAGTCGCGGTCTGGGAGATAGTACAACGCTTGGAGTACGGCACCAATCTGGCCGCCTTGCTCGACACCTCCACGAAGAAGTCAATCCCAGATCGCGAGCCCACATCCTGCCGCACTGACGTTAAAACCGCTTCACCGGCGATAGGGAGTGTCCGATTAACGGTGGATCCGACCTCGGTGTCGGTTAATTACCGTTCGGGGTGATGCGTCCTTCGAAGGTGATCGCGAACGCGTTGAGCGCTGGCTTCCACCTGATCGCCCATCGCGGGCTTACCTTTCCCGGTCGGGTCCAGCGCTCGCGTCGCGAGGTACAGACATTTGAGGGCTGCCTGCTCGGTCGGGAAATACCCACGAGCCCGTGGCGTGTCCCCGGTGAACGGGGCCATCTTGTTTTAGAGTCTTGTTGCCCCTGACGTGGGCGGATAGGACGATGGAGAACATGGCTGGACGGAAACGGAACTCTGCTGAGGACATCGTGCGCAAGCTTCGTCGCGCTGATGAGCTCACTGCGGCCGGCAAGACACAGGAAGAGATCGCGGCAGAGCTCGAGGTGTCGGCAGCGACGTTGTACAACTGGCGTCGCCAGTACGGCGGGATGGACACCGACGCCGCGAAAGAACTCAAGGAGCTACGCGAGCAGAACAGCCGGCTCAAACGCCTGCTCGCAGATGCCGAGCTCGAGAAGGATGCCCTGCGGGAGGTGGCCAAGGGAAAATTCTGAGCCCAGCTGACAAGCGCCGCGCCGTCGACATGCTCGTCAAAACGATGAAGATGTCGAAGCGGTTGGCGTGCAGAGCAGTTGGGCTTGCCCGTTCCACCTACGCACGAACACCGATCGCCGAGACGCCCGCGGATCCCGACGCGGCCCTGAGAGCATCGTTGCGGAAATACGCAGGCTCGCACCCCCTGCACGGCTTCCGACGCGCCTGGGCGCACCTGAAGCACGATCAGGGCATGACGGTGAACAAGAAGAAGGTCCACCGACTCTGGAAGGAGGAGGGCCTGCAGGTTCGGATCTACCACCCCCGCAAACGCGCCGGTATCAGCTCGTGCCCGCAGGTCGAAGCCGACGCACCGAAAGTGGTGTGGGCTATGGATTTTCAGTTCGACTCGACGGTCGATGGGAAGGCGATCAAGGTCGCGTCGATGATCGACGAACACACCAGACTGTCGGTGCTCAACATCGTGGAGCGGTCGATCACCGCGCAGCGGTTGACCGAGGAGTTGGACAAGGCGTTCGCGTTGTGGGGCGGACCGCCTCGAGTGTTGCGGATGGACAACGGACCGGAGTTCATTTCTGCTGTGCTGCAACAGTTTTGCCGAGACCGTGTCGGTATCTCCTACATCCCGCCGGGGACACCGTGGAACAACGGACACATCGAATCCTTCAACAACCGCCTACGGAAAGAGTGCCTGAATCGGAACCACTGGACGAGCCTGCTCGAAGCGAGGGTCGTGATCGGCGACTTCAAAGACGACCACAACAATCGACATCGCCACTCGTCTCTGGGCTACCTGACGCCCGCTGAGTATGCTGCCCAATGCACCCACACGCACCAACCCGTGGGCTGCGAGATCGACTGACATCAATCACACCGTGGCTCTAGAACGCGGTGGTCCGACTATCGGGGACCTGCCAATCGTTCGACGAGCGTTTCGGTGAGGCTGCGCATGGTCTGTGCTTTGCGGACGTACTCGGCGGCTGCCGCCTGCCGTGCGCGCTTGTCTTGTGTCGACATTGCTCTGTACTCGTCGACAGACACTGCTGCGGGCTTGGATGCACCGCAGACAGTGGCTG
>NZ_JBAWFH010000123.1:0-6609 GCF_049591685.1 Rhodococcus sp. (in: high G+C Gram-positive bacteria)
GAGGATGACACGTCCCCACGGTGGGTTCTTCGTTTCACACACCGGGCCCGTCATGCAGGCGCAGATTCAACTGCTCGACGTGCAGGACCCCGAGGCCGCCCGTCTGCGGATTCTCGAGGCGCGTGACGAAATCTTGGCTCTGTCGAATGCACAGGATCCGACGCTCGTCCGGTTCGGTGGCGGTGCACGCGAACTCACCGTCCGCGTGCTCCCGACACGCACCGGAGTCCACGTCATCACCCATATCGTCGTCGACGTGCGAGATGCCATGGGCGCCAATGCGGTCAACACCATGGCCGAGGCCGTCGCACCGCGTGTCGCCGTCATCGCCGGTGGTCGTCCACTGCTGCGAATTCTGACGAACAAAGCCGACCAACGCATCGTGCGCGCACGCGCAGTGTTCGATCGCGACCTTCTCGGCGGATCGGAGGTGGTGGACAACATCGTCCACGCGTCGGCTTTCGCCGAAGCCGATCCGTACCGCGCAGCAACGCACAACAAGGGCATCATGAACGGCATCAGTGCGGTCGTGCTGGCTACGGGCAACGACACCCGCGCCGTCGAAGCGGGTTGCCACTCGCACGCCGTGGGCGCCGACGGACGGTATACCGCGCTATCCCACTTCGAGAAGACCAACGACGGTCACCTTTCCGGCACGCTCGAGGTTCCCATGGCGGTCGGACTCGTCGGCGGTGCCACCAAGGCGCATCCGGTTGCTCGTACCGCGATCGAGATCCTGGGCGTCACGTCCGCCACCGAACTGGCCGAGGTGATCGTCGCTGTCGGACTGGCCCAAAACCTCGGCGCATGCCGCGCTCTGTCTGCGGAGGGAATCCAACAGGGGCATATGCGCCTGCACGCCAGGACGATCGCGGTGACCGCGGGCGCGACGGCCGACGAGCTGGACAATGTTGTGCAGCGCCTGATCGGCGATCGCTCGATCGGCGTCGAGCATGCCGAGAAGGTTCTCGGCGAACTCCGAAGTGGCAGCCTGGTATGACTCTCCCCCGTCCTGACGTACACCGCAATCCGGCGCTACCGACGTCGGTCCGCGTCTACGAAGTCGGCCCACGCGACGGACTTCAGGCCGAGACAACGATGGTTCCGACGGCGACCAAAGCAGAGTTCTGCCGCCGCCTCGTCGCAGCAGGCGTCACCAACCTGGAACTGACGAGCTTCGTGTCACCGAAGTGGGTGCCCCAACTCGCCGACGCTGAGGAGCTGATGGCGGAGTTGCACATACCGCCGACGATCAGGCAGATCGTGTTGACACCGAACGTGCGAGGTCTCGATCGTGCGTTGAACTCCGGGGCCACCGAGGTTGCCGTCTTCGTCAGCGCAACAGAGACATTCGCGCGCCGGAACCTCGGTTCGACGGTTGCCGACGCGTTGACTTCTGCTGAGTCCGTGATCGCGGGGGCGTCGGCGGCCGGGGTTCGGACTCGCGGATACATCTCGATGTGCTTCGGCGATCCGTGGGAGGGCGCAGTGACTGTCGAGCGCGTTGCCGACGTCGCCGAACGCTTGATCGACATGGGCGTCGGGACACTGTCGTTGGGTGACACCATCGGCGTTGCCACCCCCGGCCATATCCACGCTGTGTTGGATGCCGTCCGCGCCCGAGGTATCAGCGTCGACAGCATTGCTCTGCACCTGCACGACACCTACGGCCAGGCTCTTGCCAACGTCCATGCGTCTCTGCGGGATGGAGTCACCGAATTCGACTCTGCAGCAGGCGGACTCGGCCGCTGCCCCTACGCACAGGGCGCGACCGGAAATCTCGCCACCGAGGACCTCGTCTGGATGCTGGACGGCCTCGGTATCGACACAGGCGTCGACCTGCGCGCCCTGTCGGAAGTCTCCGAATGGATGGCCGAGAAACTCGGCCGCCCCAGCACCTCCCCCGTCGTACGGGCGCTGTCCGCAGCACGCACACCCTCCCCCACCCGCTGATCGCAGAATCCCAAGGAAACGACATGCCCAACACCCCGCCCCTCCCCGAGGTCGACGCGAACACCAAAGAGCAGCGGCGCCATGCCGTCATCGGCAGCTCGGTCGGCACGATCATCGAGTGGTACGACTTCACCCTTTACGGCCTCGCGTCGGCGCTGGTGTTCGCGCCTCTGTTCTTCCCCGGCGCCGGCAACCTCGCGGGAATGCTCGGTGCATTCGCGGCCTTCGCAGTCGGGTTCGGCGCCCGGCCGATCGGCGGCCTGATCTTCGCGCATTACGGCGATCGCGTCGGACGCAAGATGACGCTTTTGGTGACGCTGATGATGATGGGCACTGCGACGACCTTGATCGGACTGCTCCCCACTGCAGACTCGATCGGCATTTGGGCGCCCATCCTGTTGATCGTGCTCCGCATCTTCCAGGGTGCCGGCGCAGGCGCGGAGTTCGCAGGGGCGATGACAATGGCCAGCGAGTCGTCAGATCCGCAGCGCCGCGCCTACACGGCAGGCTTTCCCGGCGCGTCGGTGTACGTCGGCATGGCTTTGGCGACAACGACGTTCGCGCTCCTGACCCTGCTGCCGGACGAGCAGTTCCTCGCGTGGGGCTGGCGCATCCCGTTCATCGCCAGCGCGGTGATCGTCGCGTTCGCCTTGTACTTCCGGCTCCGCGTCAACGAGACCGCCGCATTCGAGGAAGCCGCCAAAGACGGCGCTGTCATGAGTTCGCCGCTCGCAGGCGCGGTGAAGAACCACTGGCGCATCCTGATCTGCGGCATGGCCCTGTTCACGTTCACACTCCCCTGGGTGTACATCGTGCAGACCTTCTCGGTCTCGTACGTCACCGGAACCCTCACGGTGAATCCGACGGCCGCCCTCGTTGCACTGATCATCGCGGAGTTGCTGACGATTCCGGCAACGCTGTACTTCGGAAAGCTGGCCGACCGCATCGGACGCAAGCCCGTGCTGCTCGGAGCGGCCGTGTTCGGTATCGTCCTCGCCTTCCCGCTGTTCTGGCTGTATGGAACGGAGCAGATCATCCTCGTTGCCCTCGGCCTCGTTCTCGGGCTGGCCATCATTCAGGGTGCAACCATCGGAGTGTCCGCAGCGATGCTCGCCGAGATCTTCCCGACCAATGCGCGGTGGAGCGGCATCGCGATCTCACGCGAGATCCCCGCCGCAGCAGTCGGCGGCACGGCACCACTCGTCGCCACGGCCCTGGTCGCGGCATCGGATGGCAGCCCGTGGCTCGTAGCTGCGTACCTGATGGGACTCAGCATCATCGGGCTCATCGGCATCGCCTTCCTCCCCGAGACTTTGCCCTCCAAGGTCGACGACGCCACACTGGACCCGATCATGGTTGCCGACGTCGAACCTGTCGGCTGACTCGACACAACCTCTGATAGAAAGCGATCTCATGACTTTCCCCTTGGTAGGCAACACCGGCTCTCTCGCGGGAGTGGTGGTGCTCGATCTCTCCCATGTCCTTGCCGGTGCCTATGCTGCGCAGATGTTCGCCGACTTCGGGGCAACGGTGATCAAGATCGAGAATCCGAAAGGTCCCGACGTGGCCCGCGGGTTTCCGCCCTATCTGAAGGCGGACGACGACGAGTTCAGCGCCTACTACGCCCAGTACAACCGCGGCAAGCTCGGACTGACACTGAATCTCGGGACACCCGAGGGCACGTCGGTGCTCAAAGACCTGGTTGCCAAGGCCGACGTTCTGATCGAGAACTTCAGGCCGGGTACCACCAAGAAACTCGGAATCGACTACGACGTTCTCGCCGAGGTCAATCCGAGACTGGTCTATCTTGCAATCTCGGGATACGGCCAAACAGGTTCACGCAGTACACGTCCTGCGTTCGACAACACCGCGCAGGCTGCGGGCGGACTGTGGTCGATGAACGGCCAGGCCGGCGAGGAACCGGTACGGGTCGGAGTCACGATCGGCGATTTGTCGGCCACCATGTTCGGCGTCATCGGTGCACTGACGGCGCTGCGTCACGCCGAGAAGACGGGTGTCGGCCAGCTCGTCGACGTCGCACAGGTAGACAGCATCTTCGCCATGACCGAAACAGCCGTCGTGGACTACACCGTCGACGGCAAAACCGCTGTGCCGTCGGGCAACAAGCACGCGTGGGTTCGGCCCTACGAGCTGTTCCCCTGCGCCGATGGCCAGGTGTTCTTCGGTGGCTACACCGACAAGCTGTGGAATGCATCGTGCACCTTGTTCGGCACCCCCGAGGCAGCGACGGATCCCGAGATCGACACGATGCGCAAGCGGTTCGATCCGGAGGTGTACGAGCGCCGGGTCAAGCCGCTGATCGTCGGGTGGTTCGACGGTCGTAAGCGGTCCGAGCTCGAAGACCTGGCCGGTGCGGTCATCCCGTTGACGGCCATCAAGAACATCGGCGAGGTCGTCGAAGATCCGGGCACGGCCGAGCGCGAGATGATCGTCGAAGCCGACTACGGCAAGTTCGGGACGCTGAAGATGTTCGGGCAGCCGATCAAGATGGGTGTCACGCCGGCCAATCCCGCGAGGAAGGCCAATTCGCTGGGCGAACATACCGATTCGGTGCTGGCCGGACTGGCCGGGTATTCAGAGGAGAGAATCTCGGACCTGCGTGCGGGCGGGGTTGTTTGATGGTGGTGGTCAGAACCGAAGCGCTGCGGGTTGCCCCTGCCGCCGCCTATCGGGGCACGTTCGCGCCCACGGTAGAAGAACCGAAGTCGACGGGTGAACTTCAGCCTGGGTGGGAGGGTCTCTACTTCCCGTTCGACGCGGCGCTAGCCGATCTTCGGCCCGACGGCTCCCCTACCGACGACGGTGTCCTACCGGTCATTGATCTGCCGCGACGGATGTATGCCGGGGAGGACACTGTCTTCCATCGACCGCTGGCGTACGACGATGTGGTCGAGCAGCGAGTGCAGGTCGGCGCCATCGTCGAGAAAGAGGGGCGCGGTGGGCGACTGGTGTTCGCCGACGTGGAGCGTAAGTACTACGTGGACGGTGAGCTGGCCATCTCGACCGTGTGGCATGACGTGTTCCTGGAGGCGGCGAAGCCCGGGGCAGTTACCAAGCCGCCGGCGCCGGCGCCGGATGTCGAGTGGGACTGGTCCGAATCTTCGACATTGGATGCACGACAGCTCTTTCGGTTTTCGGCGTTGACGTTCAACACGCATCTGGTGCATTACGACCGAGACTGGGCTCGGAACGTCGAGGGTCTGCAGGACTTGCTGGTGCACGGGCCACTGGTACGAATACTGTTGCTCGACTTAGCGGTTCGATCGCAGCCAGGTGTCCGCGTCCGGAGTTTCTCTCTGCAGATGCAAGCCCCGGTCTTCGTGGACACCGAGGTTCAGCTCGTGGGCCGTGTGACTGATGCGGGTAGCGAAGTGTTTGTGCTCGACGCAGAGAACCGCGTGCTGGCGCGGGGAGTTGCAGCTACCTCGGGTTAGTTGGTCAGGCCGATCGGCCGAGTCGTTCGGCGGCATTTCGGAGTTGGACACCGATGCGGTCGGCGGCTCCTCGAAATTATTTCGTGCGACGCTCGGATGTCTGTTGGCCGGATATCTACCGGGGGCCTTCAGCCTGGATGTCCGCAACGTTGGCGTCGTCAACGCCCTCGGTAGCGACGAAGAACTTGGCAAACACCGCCCTCATCTCCAAGACCACGTGAATGTGACTCTCCAAGACGTCGACCATGTTGTTCGGGCCGCCGATCGCCTTTTTGGAGAAAATTGTCTGCAGTTGCTTGCCAGACTCGAAATCACCCCATCCGCTGATGTCACCGAGCTGAACTGCTTTCGACTGGTGCTCTCGCAGCTGTGCAATGTAGTCGTCACACGCAGTGCGACATGCCTCAGCAACACCAGGTTCGAGAACGAGTTGACCTTGGTCAGCTGCTACTGCAAGAGACTGCCATAGGGTTGACGGGGTCGTAGGTTCGGTCATCGTTGCTCCTGATCAAAGCGGTGGTAGACCATTTTCGAGTTCGGTCGCGTGCTGAAGAACAAGTACGCATGGATCCGCGCCAATCTCCATCGTTCCCATGGAATGGACGCTGAAGACAACCACGCCGGGTGGAACGGCGACTGCGATGTTGCAGTCAGTAATCGACCGTGACATCTGCGTTCTGAATCGGTACGCGTCCCGGTCTGCAATCCGCAGGTCGGTGCCATTCAAGTATGACTCGTTTTGGCGGGCTTCGCCGATGGTGTGTGTGTCCGATGACTTGACGTTCAGGAAGTATGAAGGTTCCTGGGCAGGCCCCCGCAATGTACACAGCGACCAATCGGGAACCTCGATACCTTCGCCCCAGCCCTCACTCCGGTAGACCGGATCCAATCCCGTGGCCTTCACAGCCTCGGGCGTGACACTGCACGGGTCCCACCGCTGAGTGGCAACGGGTTTTCCTCCCACATCGCCCCCGCATCCCGCAACCAGCGCTGCCACGCCGACAAGCGTCACCACTCGTTTTCGCACCGAACCCCCTCGATCACGTCGACCAACAGGTTAGACGCCGACGACGTCCGAATGGTTCCGCGGAACGCGACGCGTCATCGAGTCAGTGCTTTTGTCGTCGCCTCGCCAGCTTGATAGCCGGCTTCGTACAGCCACGGCCATTCTGCGAAGTCCTCGGGGTTGACTATCGTCATT
>NZ_JBAWFH010000124.1:0-4646 GCF_049591685.1 Rhodococcus sp. (in: high G+C Gram-positive bacteria)
GCTGCCGTTCTGCCCTCGTTACTCGGTCGGATTCGGCTTACAGACCCAGCCCGGGTGTGCGCCCCCGCCGGGTTTGCCTGATCAGAGACCGGCGGCCGCACGCAATTTGTCGGCTCGGTCGGTCGACTCCCACGGCAGGTCGATGTCGGTGCGGCCGAAGTGGCCGTACGCGGCTGTCTGCGCGTAGATCGGCCGCAGAAGATCGAGGTCCCGAATGATCGCACCGGGACGCAGGTCGAACACCTCGGAGATAGCTTCCTGGATTCGCACGGGGTCTGTCTTCTCGGTTCCGAACGTCTCGACGAAGAGGCCAACCGGGGCTGCCTTGCCGATGGCGTACGCGACCTGCACCTCGATGCGGTCGGCCAGACCTGCGGCAACTGCGTTCTTGGCGACCCACCGCATCGCGTACGCCGCGCTGCGGTCGACCTTGGACGGGTCCTTGCCGGAGAATGCGCCGCCGCCATGACGAGCCATGCCGCCGTAGGTGTCGACGATGATCTTGCGGCCGGTGAGGCCGGCGTCACCCATCGGACCACCCAGGACGAACTTGCCCGTCGGGTTGACGAGCAGGCGAACATCGGAGGTGTCGAGGGTCGCGATGTTCAGCTCGGCCAACACCGAACCGAGGACCTTCTCGCGAATGTCCGGTGTCAGTAGGTTGTCGAGATCGATGTCGGCCGCATGCTGCGTCGAGATGACCACGGTGTCGAGTCGCACGGCGTTGTCACCGTCGTACTCGATGGTGACCTGAGTCTTGCCGTCCGGACGCAGGTACGGCAGCACACCGCTCTTGCGTACCTCGGTGAGGCGACGGGACAGCCGGTGTGCGAGCGCAATCGGCAGCGGCATCAGTTCCGGAGTGTCGGTGTTGGCGTAACCGAACATCAGGCCTTGATCTCCCGCACCCTGGCGGTCGATCTCGTCGTCCGAGAGACCTTCGACGCGCGACTCGTGCGAGTTGTCGACACCCTGGGCGATCTCCGGTGACTGTGCGCCGATGGCCACGTTGACACCACAGGAGTTGCCGTCGAAGCCTTTGGCGGACGAGTCGTAGCCGATGTCGAGAACCTTGTCGCGCACGATCTGTGGGATGTCGGCGTAGGCCCTGGTGCTGACCTCGCCTGCGACGTGAACCTGACCGGTGGTGACGAGTGTCTCGACCGCCACGCGCGAACGCGGATCCTCGGCGAGCAAAGCGTCGAGAATCGAATCGCTTATCGCGTCGCAGATCTTGTCGGGATGGCCCTCTGTTACCGACTCACTGGTGAAAAGCCGACTTCCGGACTTGCTCACGAATTTCCTCTCGACTTGGGTCATAGCCGACCGAGAATGTCCATTCTCACCGGCCCGAAACCTTCACACTTCGGCAACGCAGTACTGCTGGTGCTGCTTCCTTACGGGTGTCGACGCGGACACTCGTACACGCGCGCACCGCACGTCGACATTAGCCGGGCATCGGGCTCGACGGCAGTTCCACCTGTCACAGTTCTCCGCCCGTCGATGCAGTTGCCGATGTCGAAGGTGCCGCCAGGGTGGCCACCACGGCGTCGAGCACGCGGCCCGCCAACAATGCCTTCGAGCCCTCGCCGAGCGCGGATTCGGAGCCGTCGGATCCGAGCAGCCAGCCGTCGTTGTGGTCGACTTCGAAGGCCTTGCCTTCGCCGACCGCGTTGACCACCAGAAGGTCACATCCCTTGCGAGCCAGCTTCGCTCGCGCATACGTGAGAACGTCACCGTGCTCGTCGCCGGTCTCTGCCGCGAAACCGACTATGACGGTTGACGATTCGATTTCGCCCGCCCGACGGGCGTCGACGAGCCCCGCCAGGATGTCGTCGTTGCGAACGAGCGGAATGGAGTCGGGCTCGCTGGCGCCCTTCTTGATCTTGCTGCCCGCGACGGTTGCCGGCCGGAAGTCTGCGACAGCCGCGGCCATGACGATGGCGTCGGCGTCGGGAGCGAACTTACGGACTGCGCCCTGCATCTGCTGAGCAGTCTTGACGTGTACGACGTCGACGGCGGCGGGATCGGCCAATTCGGTGGTGAACCCGGCAATCAACGTGACCGAAGCACCGCGCTGCGCAGCGACCCGGGCCATCGCGTAGCCCTGCTTGCCCGAGCTGCGATTGCCCAGGAAACGGACGGGATCGAGTGGCTCTCGCGTGCCGCCTGCGGTGACGACCACCTTGCGACCGACGAGGTCACGCGGGAGTGCGTCCGAGCGCTCGGCAAGCAACATGGCCAACCCGTAGATCTCGTCGGGTTCCGGGAGCCGACCGGCTCCGGTGTCTCGCCCGGTGAGCCGTCCAGACGCCGGTTCGAGCACCGTGAGTCCGCGGCTGCGCAGGGTATCGACATTGGCAACCGTGGCGGGGTGCTCCCACATCTCGGTGTGCATGGCGGGAGCGAGCAGGACGGGGCACCGCGCAGTGAGCAGCGTGGCAGTAAGCAGATCGTCGGCTCGTCCCCCTGCGATACGAGCCATGAGGTCCGCCGTCGCGGGGGCGACCACGACGAGGTCGGCCTCTTGGCCAAGGCGCACGTGCGGCACCTCGGGAACGTCAGCGAAGACGCCGGTGTTCACGGGGCTACCGGACAGCGCCTCGAACGTTGCGCGGCCCACGAACTCCAGGGCGGATTCGGTGGGAACGACGCGGACGTGATGACCGCTCTCGGTGAAGCTACGAATGAGGGAACAGCTCTTGTAGGCGGCGATACCGCCGCCTACCCCGACGACTACGCGCAACGGCTGAGTCCTAACCGGTTCTTATTCGCCTTCGGTGTGCTCGAGGAGATCTGCATGGATTTCGCGAAGCGCGATGGAGAGCGGCTTCTCCTGCAGATCGGGCTCGACGAGCGGTCCCACGTACTCGAGGATGCCGTCACCGAGCTGGTTGTAGTAATCGTTGATCTGTCGCGCGCGCTTGGCTGCGTAGATCACCAGTGCGTACTTCGACGACGTCCGAGCCAGAAGCTCGTCGATCGGAGGATTGGTGATTCCGAGCGGCGTGTCGTAGGCCGGTGATACTGCGTTACGCGCGTCGAAATCGGAACCGGCCACTGAAGTGCTGCTCACTATGGATCTCCTGAAATTGCATCGTTGGTGCTTTTTACACCGCTGCTCGGTGTACGAACGAGGCTCGTGCTGGCTATACAAACGCTTTGCATACTTGAAGGGTCGTCGTCAACCGACTGACGACCCACCGACCAACAAGGATACCAACTCTTCGCACGAATGGTCGACATCGGTATTGACAATGACCGTGTCGAACTCGTCCTGGGCCGCCAACTCGACCTTCGCGGTCTCCAATCGACGCTCGGTTGCGGCTGTTTCCTCGGTCGCCCGGGACGTCAGTCGCTGCACCAAATCTTCCCAGGTCGGCGGAGCCATGAACACGAGTTGCGCTTCCGGCTTGGCCACCCGAACAGCGCGCGCCCCTGCGAGGTCGAGCTCGAGCAACACAGGTTTGCCCTGTTCGAGGGCCTGTTCGACCGGCGCGGAGGGCGTACCCGACCGGTGCAGACCGCTGTGCACACTGGCCCACTCCAACAGTTCACCGGCTTCGATCATCCGATCGAACTCGCCGGAGGTCACGAAGTGGTAGTCCTCGCCGTCCACCTCGCCGGGCCGCGGGTCACGTGTGGTGACGGACACACTGAACCATAGCTCCGGCAGAACCCGCCGGACGAGTCGAACAACGCTGGACTTGCCGACGCCGGAGGGGCCGGCCAAAACGATCAGCCGGCCCCTCTCGCGCGGGGACGTGTCACTGTCCGACACGTGCTTCACCTCTGCGATCACAGTGCGCTCAAGCCTCGAAGTCGAATTTGGTCAACAGCGCCTTGCGTTGACGGTCGCCGAGGCCGCGCAGACGCCGCGACGGTGCGATCTCGAGCTCGGTCATCAGCTCCTGAGCCTTGACCTTGCCAACCTTCGGAAGTGCTTCGAGCAGAGCCGACACCTTCATCTTGCCGAGAATCTCGTCCGACTGCGCGTCTGCGAGTACCTGCTCGAGATCGGTGCCGCCTCGTTTGAGGCGCTCCTTGAGCTCGGCCCTCACCTTGCGGGCGGCAGCCGCTTTCTCCAGAGCAGCTGTGCGCTGCTCTGCGGTCAACTGGGGAAGCGCCACGTTTCCTCCGTATCGTTCGTCGGTGAACAGTGCACACGTTCGATCTCCGTGCACTTCGCTGCTGACGGACCAGCGGTCACCAGCAACGACAGCGACGCTACCGAGACGACGCAGCCTTCGCTCACCCGCCCCCGCAACTGTGTGTCGACCATCGATGGGCTATGCCGCCGGCTCGCACGGTGCGCCTAGGACAGACTCGCTTCGATCTCGTCGCGCAGTGCCCGTGCGGCATCGCGCAGTCCATCCACCGACGGCCCCGCGGACAAGACACCTCGGGAAGAGTTGGGTAGCAACAACTCTCGAGATCCGTCGAAGATCTGCGCGAGGTCTGCCGCGCTCGCGCCCTGCGCACCGAGGCCGGGCGCCAGGATCGGTCCGGTGAATTCGGACAGGTCCAGACCGTGATCACGGGTCGCGCCGACGACGAGTCCGACGGTGCCCGGTCGTTCGGAGTTCGCCGCGGTCGCGCCGTCGACGATGGCCTGCGCGACGGTGCGGCCGTCGGAGCGGGCATTC
>NZ_JBAWFH010000125.1:0-3686 GCF_049591685.1 Rhodococcus sp. (in: high G+C Gram-positive bacteria)
TGTTGAACGCAACGGACGGGCTGACGCCGTCCAACCCACCGCTGCGCGGCAATACCCCCTGCAGACGTTGCAGCGCATACAGAAACAGGACACTCGCAAACGAGAAGGCGAGCACGCTGGACGCATACCCGACCCACGTCTGCTCGGCTCTCGCGTCGATACGACAGAGGCGATACAGCACCGATTCGAATCGGCTGTGGCGCGGATTGTCGTACACCCTGGCCATGTAGTCGCCGAGGGGCACATAGATGACAGCGAGCACTGCGATCACGACGGCGATCTGCAGCCCCGCAAGAAGGGCGGGATTCATGTGCGTCAGAACCTCTCGGGGTCGAGCAGGGCGACGAAGAGGTAGATCACGACGGCGGCGGCGAGCGCAACCAGAACGTAGTTCATCGGCGCGGCCCCGAATTTCGGTGAGCCAGCGCTCGAACCACCAGCAGGCACAGTCCGAACCCGACGATCGTGACGGTGAGGAAGGCCAGATCGGCCATGAACGCGGTCCCTCTCTCGATGAGCAGCTTCGTGCACCGAAGTCGGTGCGAAGCGGACCGCCCGGTGGGGCGACCCGAGCTACAAGCATCGGCCGATAGAAAGACGCCCGCGGGCTTCCTTACGGAGTCCTTACGCGGGAGCCCGCCGAACTGACGGGAGAGTTATGCGGAGGGTGCGGCTTCGCCGCCCGTGTGCACAAAACGTTGTGGGAACAGCACTTTTGACACACGGGCGGCGCAGCCGCACTCCACCTCGATCGACGGGCCAGCTTCGCGGCCAACTTCGCATCGGCGGAAGGCATCGGCGCGGCGCCGGCTCACGGTTCCGCACGCGGTGCCTGGCTGCGCTGGACGGGACACCGGTCGAGGTGGAAGTGCTGATCGACTCGACGCGTCGGCCAGCCTGAGCTCGGCGGGCGTTCCAGTAAACCCCCAAGAACAGCCCAGTTCTCAGAATCGATGGGTACAGTCCCCTGCATCGACGCATGTCGACTCGACAGGAAGACCACACCATCACGTCACCGCACAATCTGCGCCATGCCGCCGCCGGAACAGCCTGGGTTCTCAGCTTCGCCTATTTGCTGGCCGAGTTGTTCACCGCGGCCGCCTGGAACACCCCGTACAGCTTTGCTCGGGATTCCATCAGCTCGCTCGGCGTGACGTCCTGCGACGCCGCATCGTGTTCTCCGATGCACGACGTCATGAACACCACGTTCGTGGTGCTCGGTGCGTTGACCCTGGTCGGGGCTGTCTTTCTACATCGACACATCCGCAGTGGGCGGTCCAAGAAGGTCATTTTGTCGCTGGCCGTCGTCATCGCCGTCAGCACTGCCGCGACAGGGCTGTTCCCGGCCAACGACGGCACCATCATCCACTGGGTGGCGGTGTTGCCCGGCTTCCTCGCTCGGCACGTCGTACTTGCACTGATCGCCTGGCACCTGTGGAACGAACGACGGTTGGTGGCGCTCTGGTCGGCTCTGTGCGCGGTGGTCGGAGTGGTCGGCGCCGTCCTCATGCTCGCCCAGACGCTTCACTTCGGGTTGGGCGAGCGACTCGCGCTCTATCCCATGCCGGCCTGGATGGCGGTCACGGGCGCGGCGGTTCTCCTTGCGCTGGCTCGGCGAACCGTTCTGAGCCGGTTCGATTTCGGATGGATGCTTGCACCGATGCACTACACCCGGGCCGTGTTCGGGCGAACCGCCAAGCTCGACGAACCTCAGCCGACGAGCACTGCTGTGGACGCGACGGAATCCGCGGCACGGCCCATCTGACCGGTTCCATGTCGTACCGTTCGGCTACTGCCCCCGAGTTCGTTCAACCCAGTCGCGTTCGTACATCGGCACCGGCCGCGGCGGCGCCGAACAGCCATCCCTGTCCCAGCGTGGCACCGAGCGCGACAGCACGGGCACGGTCGCGATTGGATTCGATGCCCTCGGCGAGCATCACCGCACCGGTGGCGGCGACATACCGTCGCACGGCCCACATGACTCGGGCGGTGCGCAGTGACCGTGGACGGCGGAGGATCGACGCATCCAACTTGATGATGTCCGGCTCGACGACGGTCAGCGCCTTGACTGTGTCGGGATTGGATCCCACGTCGTCCAGCGCGATCGCGAACCCGCGCCGCCGCGCCGACCGGACGACCGAACGCAGCCGCGACGGATCGGCGTCGAGACCACGCTCGGTCATCTCGAGGACGACGTCGGTGTCCCGGCCGATTGCATCGAGGTGCGCTTCGATACGCGCAGCGTCTGCTGTGCCCGACGGTTCGTAATTGAGGTACAGCGTCAACCCATCGGTCAGGCGCGACGAGCGCGCCTCCTTCAGAGCCGCAGTGCGACAGGCGAAATCGACGTCGGAGACCATACCGCGGGCCCGTGCCAACGCGAACACCTCGGCGGGGTCCACACCGTGCACCGTCGGCCAGCGCGCGAGCGCCTCGATTCCGACGACCACGCCCGAATGCAAGGCCACCACCGGCTGAAAGCACGGCACCATCGAGTCGATGGCAATCAGGGCAGCGCGTGCGGCGATGGAGACGACAGGCGTCAGGGGAGGACTTGTCATGCCGTTTTGTTCGGGTCGAGGGAGTCGGCGATCAACGCCGCGTGGAGCGAGCGCAGCCCCGACGACTTCATGGGATCGATGCCAGTGATCTGTCCGATGCGCTTGAGTCGGTAATCCACAGTGTTGGGATGCACCACGAGTTGCTTCGCCGCCTTCTTACGGTTGGCCTCGGCTCCGACGAACGCTTCGAGCGTGGACAACAGGTCGGGGACGCGGCGAAGTGGATCCAGCATGCGTTCGAGATGCCGACGGCCGCCGCCGGGGCGCGCGATCTGGTATTCGAGTGCAAGATCGGCAATGCGATAGATCCCCGGCCGATAGTGCAGCCGCTGCACGAGCCGCAGCAGTTCGTAAGCGTTGTCGGCAGCATCCGGAATCTTTGCGGCACTGGTCAACACGGCCGTCGCCGACACCCCAACCACTCCCGCTTCGGTGAGCTGCGCGACGAGTTCCTGCGCGGATGTCGGCGTCGGATTCGGAATCAGGACCGTTCCACCGGCGATGCTCAGTATCGCCAGCGGTGCCGCCGGCGCTGTGTGCTCGATCAGAGCCGTCTGCAGTCGGTGCAAGGTGCGGGCCGCTGCCGCGTCACGTCCGCCCGGCGCGCCGATCTCGTCGTCAGGACTCGGGAAGTGAAGGGCGACAACTTCGTAGCCCGCCGCCAGTTCGGCCCCAACCCGTTCGGCCATACTCGCTGCGTTCGCACCACCGGAGAGCAGCGCGGTTGCCAGCGCGTTCCCATGCTCGGTGGCCTGCGTGGCGACAGCTCGGTAGGTCTCGAGGTAGGCGGAGGACACCGCCTTCGAGACCACATCCAACAGACCGAACATCAGGACAGCCCCGTCGACCACGGCACCTTGCTCACCGCCGTCGGCGCGGGCGGCGATCATTCGCAGCCCGACGGAAAAACCTTCGTGGAATGCGTGTTGAACAGGCCCGAGCGGCACTCCGACTCGGGCCCACTCGGCCGCGTCGCCACGCAACCCGGCCAAGGCATCGGCGGACGGTTGCCTGCCGCTGTCGAGCACGTCCGCGGCGAAGGCCACGCATCGCGCGGTGATGACTGCGACGGCGCCGCGTCCCGCATCGTCCGTGAGTTCGCGGCATCGAGCACTGGTGAGTACG
>NZ_JBAWFH010000126.1:0-1830 GCF_049591685.1 Rhodococcus sp. (in: high G+C Gram-positive bacteria)
GTGGTGACAAATCCGTTCGCCGGACTCGGATACGTCGAGGATCTGTCCGAGATTATCGATGCGTCCGCGCAGATCGGAACCGAGCTCGGTGAGCGAGCAATACATCTGCTCGGGGAGAGCCCCGAAAGTTATGGCAAGGCCGGATTGGTGGGCTCGGCGGGCGAGCAGGAGCACATCAACGCTGCCGTCACGTCGATCTTCGGCAACGCACTGCGCGAGGCGATCGGTGGCGGCGAGGCGTGGATCACGTCGGTCACCAAACCCGCGGGGGTGGACGCGGTCATCGATGTGCCCCTTGCCTTCAAGGACGACGTCTGGGTTCGCAGTCACTACGACGCCGTCACCGTCCGCATTCCTGATGCCCCGCACCCCGACGAGTTGGTCGTGATCGCGGCAGTGTCGAACCGTGGTCGCATCAACGCCCGCGTGGGCGGTATGACTCGCGCCGACTACGTGGAAGGGCAAAAATGATCTCCGACATCGCTATCGTCAACGTGGGCACAATCCTCTCGGGGGACTTCGAAAATCCCACACTGACCGGGGCTGACGCGATCATCGTCTCCGACGGTGTGATCGAAGCAATCGGCACCGGTGCAGAGTTGGCCGATCGGATCAGCTCTGCGACGACGAGAGTCGACGCGAACGGGACGACCGTCGCTCCGGGGTTGATCGATTCGCACTGCCACGTTGTTCTTGGCGACTACACACCGCGGCAGAAAACCGTGGACTTTTTGGCCAGCTACGTTCACGGCGGAATCACCAGCGTGGTGTCTCCCGGGGAGATACACGCCCAGGGGCGGCCCCACGACGCGATCGGTGTCAAAGCTCTCGCCATTGCGGCCATGTCGTGCTTTCGTAACTTTCACCCCGGTGGGATGACGGTCCATGCAGGGGCTGTTGTCCTCGAACCAACGCTCACGAAGAAAGATTTCGCCGAATTACAGTCGGCCGGTGTGCGTCTGGCGAAATTCGGGTTCGGACTCTACCAAGATCCAGCCGATGGATACGACCAAGTGAGGTGGGCGCAGGAGCACGGCATCAAGGTGATGTGTCACTCCGGTGGAGCCAGCATCCCCGGCAGCAAGCCGATCACGCCGGAGCATCTTCTTTATCTCGCACCCGATGTGTGTGGACATATCAACGGTGGACCGACGTCGCTGGATGCGGCCGGAGTCGACATGATCATCGACAACACTGAGATGGCACTTCAGCTGGTCCAAGCCGGAAATCTACAATCGTCGTTGCGGATCCTGCATAAGGTCCATGGGGACGGCAAGTTCGATCGAATCGTGATCGGATCGGATACACCGACAGGCACGGGCGTAATGCCGCTCGGTGTCATCAAGACAGTGGCAGAACTGTCCTCGTTCTCCGGGCTGGATCCGGCGCTGTTGTGGGCGGGAGCGACAGGCAACAATGCCACCACGTGGGACTTGCCAGCAGGGTTCGTTCGCGTAGGCGCAGCAGCAGATTTGGTGATTATGGACGCGCCATGGGGTTCGACTCGCGACAGCGCAGTCGGCGCACTCGGCATCGGCGATATCCCAGGCATATCGATGGTGATCACAGCGGGAGTCATTCGAAATCTCGCCAGTAGAAACACACCTCGAGCGGCGCATGTCGCCTCGGTCGAACCGGAAATGCCGCACTTGGCATCGGCTGGGCACTGACGAAAGCGCCTGCACGACAGAAGGAATTCCAAGATCATCAGAGGTCTAGGATCCGGTATCGCAGTCTTTCGGCTGCGGTACGGGATTTTCACATTTCCAAGGTGATAGGGCTCCCGTCGCGACTGCGTGATACGCATACCATCATCGACCGGCCTTCGCG
>NZ_JBAWFH010000127.1:0-9102 GCF_049591685.1 Rhodococcus sp. (in: high G+C Gram-positive bacteria)
GAGTTGGAGACGGCGTTGATCATCATCGATCCGTGTTTGATCATGCCGCCCTCCTCGTACTCCTTGCCGACCATGTAGCCGGTGGTGTTGTGCAGGAACAACAACGGGGTGTCGGAGCGATTGGCCAGTTGGATGAACTGGGTTGCCTTCTGCGACTCTTCGCTGAACAGCACGCCGCGGGCGTTGGCAAGGATGCCGATCGGATAGCCGTGCAGTTCGGCCCAGCCGGTGACCAGCGACCCGCCGTACATCGGCTTGAACTCGTCGAAGTCGGAGCCGTCGACAATGCGGGCGATAACCTCGCGCGGATCGAAGGGAATCTTGAGGTCGGTGGGCACGATACCGAGCAGGTCCTCGGGGTCGGCAAGGGGTTCGATGACCTCCGCGCGAGGCTCCGGGCCCTTCTTCTTCCAGTTCAGCCTCTTGACGATGCTGCGGCCGATGCGAATGGCATCTTGTTCGTCGACGGCGAAGTAGTCCGCGAGACCGGATTTGCGGGCGTGCATCTCTGCGCCGCCGAGGGATTCGTCGTCGGAGTCTTCACCGGTGGCCATCTTGACCAGAGGAGGACCGGCCAGGAACACCTTCGAGCGCTCCTTGATCATGACGACGTGATCGGACATTCCGGGGATGTAGGCGCCGCCCGCGGTCGAGTTGCCGAACACCAGGGCGATCGTCGGAATGCCCTTGGCGGAGAGCTGGGTGAGGTCCCGGAACATCCTGCCGCCGGGAATGAACACTTCCTTCTGCGTCGGTAGGTCGGCGCCGCCGGACTCGACGAGCGAGATCACCGGTAGACGGTTCTGCGTCGCGATGTCGTTGGCGCGGAACCCCTTTTTCAGGGTCCATGGATTGCTGGCGCCGCCGCGGACCGTCGGATCGTTGGCGACGATCAGACATTCGACGCCGCTGACTACGCCGATACCCATCACCGTGCTGGCGCCGACGGGAAAGTCACTGCCCCATGCCGCGAGGGGACACAGTTCGAGAAACGCGGAATCCTCGTCGACGAGCAGCTCGATGCGCTCACGGGCGAGTAGTTTCCCGCGCTTCTTGTGCCGCTCGATGTACTTCTCGCCGCCGCCGAGGAGCGCCTTGCCGTGTTCGGCGTCGATTTCGGCGAGTTTGGTGTTCATGGCCTCGGTGGCACCGGCGAACTGCTCCGATGCGGTGTCGAGGGTGGACTTCAGCACGCTCATGCCTGGTACCCCAATCGTTTTGCTGCAAGTCCGGTGAGAATCTCGGTGGTGCCGCCGCCGATACCCAGGATGCGCATGTCGCGGTACTGGCGTTCGACCTCGCTCTCACGCATGTAGCCGAGACCTCCGAACAGCTGGACAGCCTGGTTCGCGACCCACTCCCCCGACTCGACGGCGGTGTTCTTGGCGAAGCAGACCTCGGCGATGAAGTCCTGGTTCGATTGCAAACTCTGCTCGACGATGTGGCGCGTGTAGACGCGGGCGATGTCGATCTTTCGGGCCATCTCGGTGACGGTGTTCTGCACGGATTGCCTCTTGATCAGAGGTCTTCCGAAGGTCTCGCGGTCGCGCACCCACTGCAGTGTGAGATCGAGGCATCGTTGCGCGCTCGAATACGCCTGCGCGGCAAGCGCAATACGCTCACTGAGGAATGCCTGCGCGATCTGCGCGAAGCCGGAATTCTCGGCACCGACGAGGTTGCCGACGGGAACCCTGGCGTCGACGAACGCCAACTCCGCGGTGTCGGACGCGCGCCACCCCATCTTGTCCAGCTTCGTCGTGACCTCGAACCCGCGCGTGTCGCTCTCGATGACGAGAAGCGACACACCGGCAGCGCCGTCGCCTCCCGTGCGTACCGCGGTGACGACGAAGTCGGCTCGGCACCCCGAGGTGATGTACGTCTTCGAGCCGTTGACGACGTAGTGGTCTCCGTCTCTGACGGCCCTGGTGCGCAGGTGCCCGACGTCGGATCCGCCGCCCGGCTCGGTGATGGCGAGGGAGCCGATCTTGTCGCCGGCGAGAGTGGGCCTGACCCACTTGTCGATCTGATCGGGATCACCGGCGGCGACGAGGTGAGGCAGCGAGATCCCGTTGGTGAACAGCGAGGCGAACAATCCGCCCGACGCTCCGGCCTGATGCATCTCCTCGCAGATCACGATGGCGTCGGCGAGATCTCCGCCCTCGCCGCCGACGTGTTCGGGAAAGCCCGCGCCGAGAAGACCCAGTGCGGCTGCCTGCTTGTGCAGTTCGCGGGGTATCTCACCGTCGGCTTCCCACTGGTTCAGGTGCGGCGCGATGTCCTGTTCGACGAAGCTGCGCACCGTCTTTCGGAGCTGTTCGCGCTCGGGCGTGGTCCAGATGCTCATACGAAGTCTCCTGTAAAGACGAGCGTTTCGGGGATGTCGATGTGACGCGAGCGCAGCCATTCGCCGAGACCCTTGGCCTGCGGGTCGAACCGAGCCTGCGACGCAACGCCCTGGCCGAGAATTCCCTCGACGACGAAATTGACTGCTCTGAGATGGGGCAGTACGTGGCGGACGACGGTGAGGTTCTGCGCCTCGGGCAGCATCCGTTTCAATTCTTCGGTCGTGAGAGCGTTTGCCAGCCAAGCGAACTCGTTGTCGGTTCGTACCCACACGCCGACGTTGGCGCTACCGCCCTTGTCGCCGCTGCGTGCCGCCGCGATAGTACCGAGCGGGACGCGGATGGAGGGTTCGTCGGCGTATTTCGAGGGCAGCGTCGGCTCGGCGAGAGGTTCGAGGGCCGTGGTGTCGCCGGCCGGCTCGATGTCCCGCCTGGTGCCGTCGGGCAGGACTGCGGTGTGCGGCACCTCGTGAATCGGCACATACCCGGCCGTGAACACTCCGTAGGGCGCTCCGTTTCCGGGCGGCGCGGTGAGCGAGAATCCCGGATAGCTGGCGAGTGCCAGTTCTACTGCCACCGAGGAGAACTGCCTACCGACGATATTCGGGTCACTGTCGCGCGCGACGCAGCGCAGCAGTGCACTTGCTGTTTCCTCCGTCTCGGCGTCCGGCTTGTCGGTGCGTACCAGCGTCCAGTCGAGCTCGGTCGGCCTCGTCGGCAACCACGTTTCGAACTGTTTCTGCGCCAGTTCGGCTTTGGCCTCGATATCGAGCCCGGTGACAATCGTCGTGAACTCGTTGCGGAAGCCGCCGAGAGAGTTGAGCGAGACCTTGAGCGTCGGCGGCGGAGACTCGCCTCGCGTACCGCTGATGCGCACGCGATCGCTACCGTCCTGCGTCAATTCGGCTGTGTCGATGCGCGCTGTCACGTCGGGGTTCGCGTAGCGGCCGCCGGTGATCTCGTAGAGCAGCTGAGCGGTGACGGTGCCCACGCTGACGGCTCCGCCGGTGCCCTCGTGCTTGGTGATGACCGAGGAACCGTCGGACTCTATTTCGGCGATCGGGAAACCCGGACGCGACATGTCGGCGATCTCGGTGAAGAACGAATAGTTACCCCCCGTGGCCTGCGTCCCACATTCGATGACGTGACCGGCCACCACGGCGCCGGCCAGGGCGTCGTAATCCGTTCGACTCCAGCCGAAATGGGCCGCCGCTGGGCCGACGATGACCGATGCGTCCGTGACGCGGCCGGTGACAACCACGTCGGCGCCGGACTGCAGACATTCGACGATGCCCCAGGCGCCGAGGTAGGCATTTGCCGTCAATGGGGAGCCGAGTCCGAGTTCCTGCGCACGCGGGAGCAGATCGTCGCCCTCGACGTAGGCGATCTCGGCGCCCGAGCCGAGCTTCTCGAGCGCTTCGGCAAGGCCGCGGGGATTGAGTCCGCCCGCATTGGCGACGATCTTGACGCCCTTGTCGAGCGCAAGGCCGAGGCAGTCCTCGGCCTGACGTAGGAACGTTTTCGCATAGCCACGGGAAGCATCCTTCATGCGGTCACGACCGAGGATGAGCATCGTCAGCTCCGCCAGGTAATCGCCTGTCAGATAATCGAGTTCGCCGCCTTCGAGCATTTCGCGCATGGCGGAGATGCGGTCACCGTAGAAACCGGAACAATTGCCGATCTTCACACTCACTGTTTGTTTCGTCCTGCTCCAGGAGGGCCTGCGAAGGCTTGGGCGATGGTCAGCCAGTGCTGTGCGTCCGAGCCCTCGGCGGAGACGTCGAGGACGTCGCGATGCGCACGCTGGGTGACGAGGAGACAGAAATCCGCCGCCGAACCGGTCACGCGCTGGGGTGCATCGTCGGGACCCCAGATCCAGAGCTCGCCCAAGGGGGAGGTCAGCTCTACGCGGAACGGCTCGGCGGGCGGAGTCTGTTGATGGATCGCATACGCGAAATCGCGTGTGCGAACACCGATGTGCGCGACGCCCTTGATCCGCTCGGTCGGCTCGCGGGTGATGCCTAGTGCGTCGGCGACGTCCTGGCCGTGCGCCCAAGTCTCCATCAACCGGGCGGTTGCCATCGAAGCCGCGCTCATCGGAGGGCCGAACCAGGGGATCTTGACGCCGGCGGGGACCTTCTTCAGCGCATCGGTCATCGCGTGCCGACGGGTACGCCACGTCTGCAAGAGTTCGGGGTTCTTCGCCTCGTCGTCGGCGGCCGTGTCGACGAAGCCGACGGGATCCGACCACGCCTTCTCGACGGCTTTCTGAAATTCGGCAGCCGCACCTTCGTCACCGGCTGCACCGGAGGTGGTGCGTTCGGCGACGTCGTCCGTCCAGGACAGATGCCCGATCTGGTGTGCGACGGTCCATCCCGCGGCGGGCGTCGGCGTCGACCATTGGTCGTGAGGCAAGTCGGCGACCAGTGCATCGAGGGCGTCGCCCTCGGCACGGAGGTCGTCGACGAGGGAGTCGAGGTCGGCCATGAGGACAGCTACACATCACGCCGAAGAAAAAGCAAGCACGCCTGCTTGTTAATTCACGTGCCGTTCAATCACGCCCTCTACCGTGTCCGACGTGAAAGCCGCCGGGATAGTTGCCATAGCCGTACTTGCCTCGCTACTGACAGGATGTTCCTCGCCGTCGGAGGGCGAGGCCGAACAGGAAGAATCGATGAAAATTCGCGTGGCCACGTATAACGCAAGCCTCAACCGCGCCGCCGAAGGTCAGCTCGTCGAGGATCTGAACGGCGGTGATTCGAACGGCGAGAACGCGCAGGCTCGCGCGGCTGCCGATGTCATCGCCGAGAACGCGCCCGACATCCTGCTGATCAACGAATTCGACTACGCGGACGGCGCAGTCGACCTCTTTCGCGAGAACTACCTCGGCGGCGAATACCCGCACTCCTACACCGCACCGGTGAACACGGGCGTCGACTCGGGCCTCGACCTCGACTCCGACGGCGCACTCGGCGGGCCGAACGACGCGTGGGGCTTCGGCCAGTTCCCCGGGCAATACGGGATGGTGGTGCTCTCGAAGTACCCGATCGACACCGACGGAGTGCGCACGTTCGCGAACTTCCTGTGGAAGGACATGCCCGACTCACTGCTGCCACGCGACTACTACGGCGCCAACTCCGATGCACTTCGACTCTCCAGCAAATCGCACTGGGACGTACCGGTGAAGATCGACGGCAAGACCGTTCACATTCTGGCGTCACACCCGACCCCGCCGTCCTTCGACGGGCCGGAAGATCGCAACGGCAAGCGCAACCACGACGAGATCCGGTTGACGGCCGACTACATCGACGGCGCCGAATACATCTACGACGACAAGGGCCTGCGCGGCGGTCTCGACGAGGGCGCATCCTTCGTCGTCCTCGGCGACCAGAACAGCGACCCCGTCGACGGCGACTCCGTACCCGGATCCATCGGACGACTGCTCGACAACCCGCGCGCGCAAGACCCAGCACCGACATCGGAGTCCGAGAATGGCACCGATACAGCAGATTTCGCCGACCCCATCCCCGGCAACCTGCGCGTCGACTACGCCCTACCCTCCAGCGACCTCACCGTCACCGACTCCCGCGTCTACTGGCCCAACGCCACCGAACACCCCTCGGACCACCGCCTGGTGTGGGTGGATCTGGAAGTCTGAGGTTTCCGGTCGTCACGGTCCGAACACGGAGGAGCGCATGTGAAGGTTTTCGTCACCGGCGGCACGGGCGCCCTCGGTCCGTACGTTGTTCGCGAGCTCCACGCTGCGGGCCACGAGGTCACGGTGCTGGCACGCACCCCGGCCAAAGCGTCGGCCGTCGAGGCGATGGGCGCGACGCCGTCGGGCGGCACACTGTTCGACGTCGATTCGCTGGAGGGCGCGTTCCATGGGCACGACGCGGTCTTGAATCTGGCGACGTCGATACCTGCGCCGCGCCATTTTCTGACGGCCTCGGGCTGGCGCGACAATGACCGAATCCGCGACGCCGGATCGGCCGCCGTCGCCGAGGCCGTCCGCCGAATCGGGCGTCTGCGGTTGGTGCAGGAATCGATCGCGTTCAATCTTGCTGATGGCGGCGACAACTGGGTCGACGAGGAGTCCGCGCTCGATCCACTCGGCCACGGGTTCAGCGCTCTCGCCGCCGAGCGTCACGCGACCGAGGTGGGCGGGGTGGCCCTGCGTTTCGGCCTCTTCTACGGCCCCGGGTCATCGCACTCGCAGATGCTGATCGACTGTGCGCGACGCCACCTGGGCTTCGTCGCCGGAAGCCCTCACGCCTTCCAACCCGCGATCCACTTGCACGACGCAGCTCGGGCGACGGTCGCCGCACTGTCCGTGCCCTCCGGCATGTATCTGGTGACCGACGACGAGCCCCTCACCCGACGCGACTTCGTCCGCGCCCTCGGAGACGCCGTGGGTGTCACCCGACTCATACGCGCCCCAGGGTCGGGAGCCCGACTGGGCGGCCGATACACGCACTCGCTGACTCGATCTCACCGCACGAGCAACGCACGCTTCGCCGCCGCCGCGGGCTGGCACCCCGAATATCCGTCGGTACGCGAGGGCTGGCAGGCCACCGTGGCGACGGTGTCGAGGCGCGACTCATGATGTGGTCGACGGCTGCCCGTTGAGCTGACCCTACGGTCGCTTATGACAGAAGGGTAGGGCTCATTCTGGCCGAGCGACTTCTGCGGCAACTACCCCGGCGGCGTCCGCGAGTGGGTCAGCGCCGACGGCCCGTTCAACGAGCGCATGACACCGCGACTTCAGAGCAGCCACCGTCTTGGAACTCGCAGCGCTTCGGCGTCCGACGCGTGAGCTCCTGGTCGCGCTGGGGGCGTGCCTCAGTTACACCTGCGCACCCGTGGGGATCCTCGAATCGATCGACGCTACTTCTGAGCAGCTCATACGCGTTCGACGAAGACGCGGATCCGGGCGAGTTTGTCGCTGCGCTGAAGTGATTTCGCTACGAGATATACGGGCTTCTGGACACCGTGGCCGAGTCGGCGAAAGTCGACCTCACCGGGACCGGTCCGGCGGCTCGCACCTCAACGCCGGCACACAACTCAGACCCGACCGGCACGGCCTGACCGCCCGCAATCTGGGTGGACTTACACCGGTCGCAGGGACCGCAGAATCGTTGTCTCGAGGTTGATCGGTTCGCACGCAAACTGAATCACCCCAGGTTTGATGCCGCTTCCTTCTGAGTCAGGAAGGATGAGCACATGCCCAAGAAAATCGATCCGGAGGTCCGCGCGAGGGCCCTGCGGTTGCTCGCGGACCACGGTGCGGAATACGCGTCGTTGACAGCGGCCGCCGAGGCTATAGCCAAGCAGGTCGGGGTCGGTCACGAGACCGTACGACGCTGGGCAGTTCAGGCCCAAGTCGATGCTGGCGCTCGAACCGGGACTACCTCGAAGGAATCCGCCGAGATCAAAAAACTCAAAGCGGAGAACAAGCAACTCCGCGAGGACGTCGCGATTCTCAAAGCCGCAACGACTTTCTTCGCGGGGGAACTCGACTCCCGCAACCGATGATCATGAACTTCATAGATAGGTTGCGCGCCAATGGTTATGCGGTCGAGTCGATCTGTCGTGTCCTGCGTGATCAGGGCTGCAAGATCGCCGCGAGAAGCTACCGGGCATGGCGTTCACGCAAGCCCGCGGCGCGCACTGTCTCCGACGCCCGAGTCGTCGATGCGGTGCGCTCGACGGTGTGGTGCACTGACGAGGCCGGCCGCCGGAAAATGACGCCGGAAGGGCTGTACGGCAGGGTCAAGATGCACGCCCATCTCGACCGGACCTTACTTCCCGGGGTGTCCTACGGTGCCGTAGACCGAGCAATGAAATTGCTGTGCCACAACGGTGTTCGTCGAGCGAAAGGGATCCGGACGACCATCGCATCAGCCGACGGTGTTCGGGCCACGGATCTCCTCAATCGGCAATTCAGCGCTGCTGAACCGAACCGAGCCTGGGTCACCGACTTCACATATTGCCGAACATGGGCCGGGTGGGTGTACGTGGTGTTCATCATCGACGTGTTCTCCCGCAGGATCGTCGCCTGGCATGCAATGACGTCGAAGACTGTGGACCTGGTGACGATCCCACTTCGGATGGCCCTGTGGCAACGCAAGAGGGAGGGTCATTCAGTGAAAGCTGCTGAGCTGATACATCATTCGGACGCCGGAAGTCAGTACACGTCGGCCATGCTGACTGAAAGGCTCAAGCTCGAGGAGATCGCGGCGTCGATCGGATCGGTCGGGGACGCCTACGACAATGCCCTCGCCGAATCAGCGAACGGGTTGTACAAGACCGAGTGCATCCGAACGACGATCTTCCATGCCGGGCCGTACAAAACGCTCTCCGACGTCGAATTCGCGACCGCTGGTTGGGTCGAGTGGTACAACAACAGACGGTTGCATTCGAGCATCGGACAGATGCCCCGATCGAATACGAAACGCTCCACTACTCTGGCCTCGGCACCGAGGACCAGCCCCAACTGGAGGCGGCACAAAACTTAGGGTGATTCAAACAGCGGACACTCGGTAACCAGAATGGTGAAAACGCAGATTTCGGCAACGCGCCGCCGCTCCGAAATTCGGAGTTACTTGCTTCCGCATTCCTAGCTAAAATGCGAAACTTGTCGGTGGCATCGTGTAGCGGACATGCGCGCGGAAGGCGTTGCAGCGCAATGCAATAGCTTGACTCGGCCTGCGCCTACCGATACTATCGAACATACGTTCCCATCGGGGGTTCGAACCAT
>NZ_JBAWFH010000128.1:0-3373 GCF_049591685.1 Rhodococcus sp. (in: high G+C Gram-positive bacteria)
GATCAGGAGAGAGAATTCGTCACCGAACGGTGTGAACGATCAGCACATCGCAGGTCGACTTGCGCGCAGCGTCCGACGGGACCGAACCCAGCAATCTGCCCGTCAAGGAATTGAGGCCGCGGTTACCGACGACCAGCAGGTCGGCCTTGACGTCGTCGACCAGTTGCAACAGAGATTCGACCGGTGCACCAACGATCGCGCGCTCCTCGATCTTCTTGGCGCCGACGGCGGTGGCGTGCTCCCTGGCGGTACGGAGGATGTCATGCGTCGGTGCCGAACCGGTGATTTGGTAGGCATCCTCGCGCAGAGCGTCGGCGGCCTTGCTCGTGTCCTTGGGGTCGGCCGGGTAGTACGCGCATGCGATCACCAGCTGGGCGTCTGCGTCGCCGGCGAGGGCGCCGGCCTTCTCCACCGCCCGCAAGGACGATTCGGAGCCATCGGTTCCGACGACGACGGTGCGGTAGGCACTCATTCATTCCTCCAGTTGTAAGTGTTCTGTCACACTTTCGGTGACGCTGACGTCCGAGCGGTTGTGGTCGGTCACAGGCCCTGTTGTGCGGTGCCCGTGGCCGTTTCGATGACCCTATCCGCATCGGTCCTTCGTGATGCAAGACTTGGCTCACAACACGATTCTGCGGTCTCACATACATTGGTTCGCATGCACATCCCCCGGCCGCGTCGGTCTGCCCGGACCGTCTTGCTCGCGGTCCTCGTAGTTGCGGTTCTCGCAGCCGTGACGAGCTTCCTGGTTGCACGCTCCGGTGACGCCGACAGCGGGGTCACCGCGCTCGATGCCACGATCACCGTACCGGAGCGTCCCGGCGCCGCAGAGACGATCGATCTCGATGCGCGCCTCTACAGCCCGCAAACGACGCCCGCACCCGCGGTGCTGCTGGCTCACGGTTTCGGCGGAGACAAGACATCGGTCGAAGGCCAGGCGCGATCGCTCGCCGCCGACGGGTACACCGTGTTGACCTACAGCGCCCGCGGTTTCGGTGCCAGCGGAGGATCGATCTCGCTCAACGATCCCGACGGAGAAGTCGCCGACGGCCGAGCACTCGTCGACTGGCTCGCCGAACGCGTCGAGGTACAACTCGATGCACCCGGCGATCCCCGAGTCGGAGTGGCCGGGGGCTCGTACGGCGGCGCCCTCGCACTCAGCGTCGGAGGAACCGACCCCCGAATCGACGCGGTAGCCGCTGCCATCACCTGGAACGACCTGGGGCAGGCGCTCTTTCCGAACTACGGGGTCACCGACGACAGCGATCGTGCTCGTCTGGCCGGCATCGACACCCCCGCCGGCTCCGTATACGGCGGACCGGGAGTGCTCAAGCGGGGATGGGCAGGCGTGTTCTTCGGAGCCGGCAGCGCACCTGCCGAGGGCGCGGATGGGGCTGCAGGCAACGGAAGCACGAGCGGCGAATCCGCGAGCGGCGAATCCGCGAACGGTGAGCCGGGCTGCGGACGTTTCGCGCCGGAGTTCTGCTCGGCCTACGCCCAATCGGCGGTCACCGGTGTCCCCACCCCCGAGCTACTCGCGCTACTGTCCGCGCACTCACCATCGGCCGTGGCCGCGAACATCACCGCCCCGACACTCTTGGTGCAGGGCCTACAGGACACGTTGTTCGGCCTGGATCAGGCCGACGCCACCGCCCGGCAGATCTCGGAGGCCGGAGGCGACGTCGAGGTCCGCTGGTTCGGCGGCGGACACGATGCAGGCGGTACGAACGGAAGTGCGGACAACGCCGTCGCTGACTTTCTCGACGAGCACCTGCGCACCGAACCGGGTGCAGAGAACGACGCACAGAACCCGTTCTCGTATGCAATGCAGGGCACAGCCGTCGAGCAGGAACGTACCCGCAACCGGCGAATGACCGCACCCGAGTATCCCGGGCTGACAACGGCTTCCGACGAGTCAGATGCAACCCGGGCAGTGCCTGTCGAGCTCCGCCCAGCTGAACTTCGCCCAACCGACGGCACCGAGCCGGCAACAGGTTTGGCCGAACAGACGATCATCCGGCCCCCGGGAGCATCACCGTCGGCGATCTCATCGGTGCCCGGCCTCGGATCGGTGCTGTCGACGCTGTCCGCCACCACCGCCGGCGCTCAACTCTCGGCCGACATACCCGGCCAGTCCGCGACGTTCGTCAGCGACCCGTTGCCCGCGCCACTGTCGATCACCGGATCGTCGCGCGTCGATCTCCGCGTTGGCGCGTTCGCCGCACCGTCGCAGGCCGTGGTGTTCGTCAAGCTGTACGACGTGGCACCGGACGGCCGGCGGACGCTGCCCGGCGGTGCGTTAGCAGCCGTCCGTCTTCCCGACTCCGTCACCGCGGGACCGGTTTCGGTGACGGTGGCGCTCCCCGCAATCAGTTACTCGGTGCCCGAGGGCCACCATCTGGAGATCTCGGTGTCGACGACCGACCAGGCGTACGCCGTGCCGTTGGAGCCCGCACAGTTCGTCGTCGCTCTGGACGACACCGAGTTGTCGGTTCCCTCGGTCGAAGGCGTATCGAACAACACCAGCACCGTTCCGGTGGCACCGCTCGTCGGCATCGGCGTCATCGCACTTGCCCTCGCAACCTTGATCGCGATCAACGTTCTCCGATCGCGACGACGTCGCGTCGCCGAAGTGGACGAGGATCTCGTCGACACACCGCTCGTGATCACCGACCTTGCCAAGACCTACTCCAACGGGTTCAAGGCCGTCGACGGAGTCAGCTTAGAGGTGAAACAGGGCCAGGTACTGGGCCTGCTCGGTCCGAACGGGGCCGGTAAGACCACGACGCTGAGAATGCTGATGGGGTTGATCACTCCCACCAGCGGCAACATCCGGGTGTTCGGACACACCGTGACCCCGGGCGCCCCCGTGTTGTCCAGGCTCGGATCGTTCGTCGAGGGCTCTGGGTTCCTGCCACACCTGAGCGGCGAAGAAAACCTACGCCTCTACTGGCAGGCGACCGGGCGACCCATCGAGGACGCACACCTCGAGGAAGCGCTCGAGATAGCAGACCTCGGCGCCGCCATCGAGCGCAAGGTGAAGTCGTACAGCCAGGGCATGCGGCAACGCCTCGCCATCGCGCAGGCAATGCTCGGATTGCCGGACCTCATGGTTCTGGACGAACCCACCAACGGTCTCGACCCCCCGCAGATTCGCACCATGCGAGACGTCCTGATCAACTACGCGAAGACAGGACGCACGGTTCTCGTCTCGAGCCACCTGCTGGCCGAGGTCGAGCAGACGTGCACACACGTCGTGGTGATGAACCGCGGCTCGGTCATCAGCTCCGGCACCGTTCGTGAGCTCACAGCTGCGGGCGGTCAGACGGAAGTGCGCGTCGACGACACCGACGTCGCGACATCCGTTCTGGAA
>NZ_JBAWFH010000129.1:0-6458 GCF_049591685.1 Rhodococcus sp. (in: high G+C Gram-positive bacteria)
CCTCCGAGCTGGCGGCGTTGATCCTTCCCGGCGGTGACACCTGGGGGAGTGGGCATGCGAACGTTCTCGAACTGGCCGCCGAGATGGTGAAACGCGACGTGCCGATCGGGGCGATCTGCGGTGCGACACTCGGTCTCGCTCGACACGGCCTGCTCGATGCTCGCAGGCACACCAGCAACGCGCTCGAATTCCTGCAAGCTGCACCGGAATATGCCGGCGCCGAACACTACTCGGACGAACGTGTGGTGGTCGACGGGACGGTCGTCACTGCGCCCGGAACAGCCCCGCTCGAATTCGCGAAGGCACTCTTCGAGCTCCTCGAGCTCTTCCCGCAGCCCGTCATCGACGCCTGGTACGGCCTGTACAAGACCGGGGAGCGCAAGTACTACGACCAACTCGTGGGCGCAGAGTGAGAACGGCGGCCGGCGACGCCCTGACGTCGACCGTCCTCCCTGCGTTCGAGCTCAACGGCGAATTCCTCGCTGCGGCAGAGGACATCACCGCACCGGCAGGTCTGACGCCGGCGTGGTGGCAGGTGCTCGGTGCCACGTTGAACGAGGCCCTGCCGGTCGCGGAGATCGCACGACGTGTCGGTCTGGGTCTCGCGCGCCAGAGCGTCCAGCGCACCGCGGACATACTCGTGGAGAAGGGCTGGGCAGAGTACGTCGAAAATCCCAAGCATCGTCGCGCGAAACTATTGCAGCCCACCGATGCTGGGCGAAAAACGGTGCATGAGCTACGCGACGAGCAGCATGCCTGGGCGAACGCCGTCGGCAGAGAGGTCGGAGAGGACGAGATCCGTCGCGTTCAGGAGGGCATGAGAAAGATCATCGCCGCTTCGAGGCGCTACCGGGCCACCAACGATTCGTAGTACGCCTGCTGGTCGGGGTAGTAATCGTCGAAGCCCGGCAGGGGCCGTCCGTCCCGGGACGCGACGAGCATGTCGAGGTAGTACTCCCAGCCGGGCCCGATGTCGCCGACGCCCTCGGTGTCGTTGAGATGGTGCACGAAGGTCAAGGTGGTGACGCCGTCGACCTCGTCGAGCCGGGCTTCGAGCTGCCAACTTCCTTCGCCCGGAGTCATCGCGACGGCGAGGCGAGCGGGGGGTTCACAGACGTCGATCCGCATCTCCGACAACGGAGTGCCCTCCTCGTACGCCAGCTGTACTCGAACGACGCCCTCTGCCAGCCACTTCCACGGCCCGTACCACCGGGCGGTGCGGTCGGACTCGGTGAGGCTTGCCCATACGTCGTCGCGCGGGGCATCGAACGTCCTGGTCAGCTCGAGGTCGACGCCGGTGGCGGTGCGGCGCAGAGAACCGGTGGGCTTCATTGCACAATTATGCAACGCCGACGAAGCGAAGAACAGCGGTTGTTGCTGCGGCGGCCACGACGATCACCACGAACGGGGCCCTTCGCCACGCCAGAACGGCGGCGACGAGCACACCGGCCGGGAGTGCGAAGCCGGCGAACTGTTGGTCCACGACGAGAGCCGACGTGGCGACGAGGGCGACGAAGATGACGGCCACCGACATCGCGCTGAGGGTCTCCACGCGCGGTGAGAGGGTGACTCGGCTGCGCAGCCACGGCCCGAGCAATCTGAACGCCAGCGTCCCGATGGCGAGAACGATCATGGGCGCGATCATGCGCGTGCCCTGTGAAGAAGGGGGCTCACAGCGACGCCGGCCAAAGCGAGAAGTACCGGAATGCCCGGTGGCAGAACGGTTGCTGCTGCTACGGCGATGACGGCACCGACCAGTGCAGCAGTGCGCGTTGCACCGTCGCGCAGTGCCGGCATGACCAATGCGATGAGCACCGCCGGGAATGCCGCGTCGAGTCCGAGCGCAGCGGTGTCCGTGATGGCGCCGCCCAGCGCGGCGCCGAGAAACACGCCGATGTTCCAGCTGACGAACAAGCCGATACCGCACAGCCAGAACGCGGTTCGTCGTCCTGCAGCGTCCTTCTCGGCGACAGCGAAGGCGACACTCTCGTCGGTGACGAGGTGCAGGCCCAGCAGCTTGCGTGGCCACGGTACATCGGCGAAGGCGTCGGAGACCGAGAACGACAGCGGAACGAGACGGGTGTTGACCAAGAGTGCGCTCGCAACGGCCGCGACGGGATTGCCGCCTGCGGCCAGCACGCCGACGAGGATGAACTGCGCGGCCCCGGCGAAAACGAACAGCGACATGGCGACGGGTACCCAGATGGGAAGGCCTGCTGAGACGGAGATGGCTCCGAAGGACGCGCCCACGAGACCGTCGGCGAGACACACGAGTGCGATGTCGCGGGTCGCAGGATGGCGTGTTCGCCATATCGAACGCATGACCATAATACTGAACGCTGCTAGTATGTTCGTCAACCCGAACGATAGGCCGATGGAGTGAACGATCATGACGCAGCCCAGTGCGCCCATCGCCGCAATCGCTGCGTCGCTGCAGCGCGAACGCAAGCGAGTCGGCCTGTCGCTCGCCGAAGTTGCTCGACGCGCCGGCATTGCCAAATCGACTCTCTCGCAACTCGAATCGGGTACCGGCAATCCCAGCGTCGAGACGCTGTGGGCGCTCAGCGTCACGCTCGACGTGCCGTTCGCTCAATTGGTGGAGCCCGTCCGGCCCAGGGTCCAGCTCATCCGTGCCGGGGAGGGACCGGGCATCGCTTCGGACACTGCCGACTACGTGGCAACGCTGCTCGCGTCCTGTCCGCCGAACGCGCGACGCGACATCTACTTGATCACCGCGCAGATCGGTAAGCCCCGCGATGCCGATCCGCACTCACCGGGCGTCGTCGAACACGTCGTCCTCGGAGCAGGTCGCGCACTTGTCGGGCCCACCGAAGAACCCGTCGAACTGCATCCGGGCGACTACATCAGCTATCCGGGCGACCTACCGCACACCTTCGAAGCCTTGGAGCCCGATACGACTGCGGTGCTGATCTCCGAGCACTCCTGACGTGGGCCTGCAGTCAGGCTGACGCCGCGGGTCGATGACTTCGCCGCCAGGCGCTGAACGATCGCACCGACGCGACGTTCGGACGTGCGAGCCACGGCCAGGGATGCACCTCGACGGGGTCGACCTCGTCCGCAATTCGCGCGAAGCCCGGCACCGGCGCCCAGGTGGTGGCCAGAGACCGGCCGGCCAACTCGTCGGCCACTCGCCCGCGGCGCACTTCGAGTTCGCGCGTGGCTGCGATCTCGCCGAGCGTCTCGGCCAGGAAGACCAGTCGCTTACCGGACAGTGCCAGGCGTTTGAGCAGGGGCTCGTCGAACACGAACACTGCGGGCCGACCCGGGTCGGCTGCGAGAGCGGGGTCGCCCAGCCCCAGCGATTCGGCCGTCAACCAGACCTGTTCGCCGCCGAATCCGTCCACGGCCGACGGCCCGGCCGGAATGGGCGCCGTGTTCAGGTCGGGACCGGCGACCGAAGGCCCGAGATCGGCCTCCGGCCAATCCTGAATCGGGCACGCATCCTTCAGCGCACAGCCGCGGCACAGTGCAGGTGCGCGCTTCTCGACTTGCCACCGACTGAACCCGTACACCTTGCCGCTGCCGGTGCCGACGGTCCACTGCCAGCCGAGCCGGTTGGCGGCGCGGGAACCGTCGAGCAGATGCGTGAACATCTCGTCCTCGCCTTCGCGCCAAGTTTCGCCCGCGCGCACGGCCCACTGCGACGCCAACCACATACGTGTCTGGTTCACCAGCCACCCGTCTTCGTGCAGCTCGGCGACGACGGTAGCCATGCAGTTCATGTCTTTCGGCCACGGCGACGACGTCCAATTCCGGGGTCGTGGCTGCTCTCGGCGCAGCGATCGACCGAGCTCCGGGCCGACGCGCGCATACAGGTGTCGCGCATACTCCTGCCACATCAATTCGTCGCGGTAACGCGTGCGGTCCCGCGGGGGAGCGTCGGCGACGGCGTCCCACACCTGCCGCAGCGACAGCAGTCCGTGCCGGATGTAGGGCGACATCCGGCTCGCCCCGCGCCGCGACACGGGTAAGACGGTGCTGCGTGCCCGCGCGTACGCCGTGATGTCCAGATTCGCCAGAGCGCCATCGGCTGCCGACTGCCCGCCCCGGATGCCGCCCTGAGCGATTCCGTCCGGCCCCTCCCTGGTCAGGTCGCCGAGATGGGTGGCCACCCAACGAGCAACGTCGTTACTGGAGAAGCCGTCGACTATCGACGGCGGATGGGGAAGTCGCGGCATCGATACCTGTTCCCGAATCGGGGGCGCGCGAAACGCCGGGATCTTTGGCACAGTGGGGAGATGCAGCGACGCTCGGGCGAGAGTTGGTCCGCGCGGCCAGTTTCAGGGGTAACCCCTGGGTGGGACAGAAGAATCGAGCACTGCGTCCGACGCCGGTCCGCACGCTCCGCGTGCCGGGCGGCGCCGAGTACGAAAGATTCAGGTCGCCCGGCGTCGCTGCATGCGGGGGCGTCGTGAGTGATCGTCAGTATCACCCGCTGATGGCGTCGGCGCTTTCCGAGTTCGCCGACGGGGTGCCGTGGACGCGCGAAGGATTGGCGGAGGCGTTCGCGCCGCTGCTCGACGACAAGGCAGGCAGGCTCGCCGACAGGTTGCTCGAGCTGTATCCGTCCGAGCCGTTCGACCGCGATTCGCTGACTCGGTTGATTGCCGAGTTGCCGCTGATCCCGGAAAACATCTCCCTGGAACCGCTGCGTCGAACAAGCGGGCCGAAGGAGTGGCGGTTCGACGTCCCGCAGTACGTCACCACCGGTGACCTTGCCGAATCGCTCGACCTCACAATTGCCGAAATCGAATGGTTCGCCGACGCTCAGTCGCGGTTGCGTACTGCGCCCGAACCGCTCCGTCACTATCGAACAACGCCGATCCCCAAACGCGTCGGCGCACGCCTGCTCGAGATACCGAAACCACGACTGCGCGAGATTCAACGAAAGATTTTGCGGCGCATCCTCGATCGAGTTCCGCCGCACAGCGCGGCGCACGGCTTCGTCAAGGGGCGAAGCCCCCGCACCTTCGGCATTCCGCACGCCGGCCACAACATTGTCATCGCGACCGACCTGAAGGATTTTTTCCCTACCATCGGGATCGACCGCGTCGTGGCAATCTTCGACGCCCTCGGCTATCCGCGCACCGTGGCCTGGAGTCTCGCCTACCTGTGTACGACGAGTGCTCCCGCAACCCAACTCGGCGGATTGCCCTCGGCGACAGCGTCGTTGCTGCGAACGCGACACCTGCCGCAGGGCGCGCCGACCTCGCCGGCATTGGCGAATCTTGCATCCCGCAAGCTCGACATCAGACTCACCGGGCTTGCCCGGTCGATGGGCCTGCGGTACACGCGGTACGCCGACGACCTGGCCTTCTCTGGTACCTGCGACGCCGACGTGGTGCTGTGGACGGTGGGCACGATCGTGCGCGACGAAGGGTTCGGCCTCAATCACACCAAGACCCGTGTACGACGCGCACACAAGCGACAGCAGCTGACCGGCCTCGTCGTCAACGATTGGCCTTCGGTGCCGCGGCCGGAATACGACGAGCTACGAGCGATCCTGCACAACTGCAGCGTTCACGGGCCCGCGTCGCAGAACCGTGAACAGCTACCCGATTTCCGCGCCCACCTGTACGGCCGCATCGCCTACATCGGGGAAACCAACGACACCAGGCGACGAAAGTTGCTCGCGCTGGCGGAACGAGTGGACTGGGCTGGGTAGAGGGCTACGACGCCCGGACCAACTCGATTTCCCCGACGCACTGGCAACCGCCGGTGACCTCGGAGCAATCCAGTACAAGATAGTGGCGGACGTACTCGAGATCGACGCAGTGGGGTTCGGTGCACTCGGGAAGGCCCGAGGAGTGAATCACCAACGTTCCGTGGCAGTGATCGATGGCTGCAGTGCAGTCCTTGCATGTCATACGGGCGCTCCTTTCGCGTGTGTGTACTTCTTTAGTACCACCGGGCTCCGACAGGTTCGGGAGATGACGGGCGTGTTCGTCAGGCGACGTGGGTCAGTACCGAGCGCCGGCGGGCTCGGGTAGCGCGTCGAGGGTCGCCAGGTCCTCGGGACTCAGCGTCAGCGCCTACGAGTTGTACCGACGCAACGGGTACGAGGTCGCGTCCAGCCAGTTGTCCACGAACCCGAGCCCCGGGTCAATGTGAAGCTGCGGCCCATAACGATCGTTCCTTGTCCGATCACGATATCGAGCTTTCCGTGCGTGACACTGCTCCGCTGCAGTCCAACGACGGATGGTGGGCGCTTGGTCGTCGCCGGAGGCCGGACAAGATCCGCGAAATCGTGGTGGCTTCGTCCATGTCGGACCGTGTGTCAGGCGGCGTGGTGTACCGCGTTGCCGACTGGGCCGATCCCGGAATTTGTTTGCAACCGGATTAACGTTCCTTTACGGTGGTGCCGTGCATTTGTACTTTTCCTGAGACGGCCGAGTAAGGCCTTCCGCGCTCGTGGAGCGATCCGAGTCAGCGGTGGC
>NZ_JBAWFH010000130.1:0-9557 GCF_049591685.1 Rhodococcus sp. (in: high G+C Gram-positive bacteria)
CTTCCACCCACCACGACGGTCGCCCCGGCACCCGCAGCGCCCGCGCCGGTCGACACGTACGAGGCACCGCAGTACGACGAGCCGGCACCGGTTCCGGCACCCCCGCCACCACCGCCGCCGCTCATCCCGGGACTACCGCAGATTCAGTTGCCGCAATTTCAGCTCCCGCCGCCGCCGGTTTTCCAGCTGCCGCGCTTCTAGCCCGAGCTCCTGCTGTCTACGACGCCGGGGTGTCGGACGCGGGAAGCCGCAACCTGGCAACGACGGCGAGGTGGTCGGAGTCCGGGATCGTCACCGGGCCCACCTCGAGTGCGTCGACACTCGCGCTCGTCACCACGTGGTCGAGGCGAGCGAGCGGCCTGCTCGACGGGAAGGTGCGGAAGAGGCCCGCACCCGCGGACTCGGCAGCGTCACGGAATTCGCCTCTCGCGAGGTCGCGGAACTGCCGATGATCACCGGTGGCGTTGAAATCGCCGGCCACGACGACCGTGCCGGGATACGACTCCATCAGCCGACGCATATGCGCCAGATCTTCCGCCCATTGGACGGTGTGGCGGGGCGTGGCGGGCGACATCGCGTGGAACGACACGACGGTGAGTGGGACGCCGTAGACCACCGTGTTCGCCTGAACGGGGACGAACCCGAAACCGGCAAGGCGAGTGCCGTCGGTCAGTGGCGTGCGACTCCACAGGCCGGTGCCGTCGGCCACCGGCAACGCCGCGGTGAAGTTGTACGGCATCAGCTCGTCGATGCCCGCGGCGGTCAGATCGTCGACCTCTGCTTGCGTCAGCTCCTGCACGGCCAGGAAGTCGGCTTTGCTGGATCGAGCCTGGTCGACGATCGCGGCCGCGTCGGCATCACCGTGCGCGACGTTGACGGTGAGGACGGTGATCTCCGCGCCTGACGAGGTGTTGTCGTCGGCGAGAAACTGCGGAACCTGCAGTCCGACGAGCCCGCCGGTGAGCGCGAGGGCGAGCCCGACGCCGACCCGTGATTTCGCGGCCGCGAACAGTCCTGCTGCGGCGGCCGTGGGGATGGCGGCGAACGGCATGCCGACGAGGAGTGCTACCAAGGTGATTTGCGTCACTCCCAGCTGTCGAGCGACGACCATGGCGAACGCGGAACCCAGGATCACGCCCCCGGTTGCAACAGCCGACAGGCGCAGGACGCGTCGCACTTCTTTGCTCCTTCGGTGGGTCGCGCTGCACGCGGCATCGGGTGACAGTGCATTGACTAGAGTAGGTGGATGCCCAGCTCAGACGCCGTATGCAAGTGCGGTCATCAGCGAACCGCGCATCAGCATTACCGGCCCGGAAGCGACTGTTCTCTTTGTGAATGCCACCGATTCCGTCGTTCGATGCTTCAACTTCTCGGCAGACGGCCGAGCTGAATATCGAATCGTCTATTTTCAACCTTACAGACGATTATTGCGCGTTAAACATACCGATTGGTTAGAATCCTCAGTTGAATCTAGGCAATACGGGCAATTCGGCGGCCGGGGGACCGTGGGCCCCGATCCGACGGGAGACACATGTCCAGCGCAACAATCATGGACGACAGAACTGCATTCGCACCACAAGTGCGACCGACGACCGATGAGCACGTCCTGGACGTCCATCCGACCACCTACCGGCCTCATCCCATCCATGCGCACGATCGCGTGTGGACGGAAACCAACTGCTACGTCGACCTGTGGATCGAACTACTCCACTCCCTCGGCGCCGACCCCGTCCCGGCGCTCGCCTTCGTGCTGAGCGCTGACTGCGACGGCAGGCAGTGGGACTTCGTCAAGATGCAGTCCGAGGACCTGCGGACGCTCTACGGCCTCGAGGTCGGCGAGATGAACGTGTGGCGCCCGGTGCTCGACCACGTCCGCGACGCGATCGCCGACGGGGTGCTGGCCACCGTCGAGGTCGACGGATTCTGGCTACCCGACACCGCGGGCACCAGCTACCGCAACCAGCACACCAAGACCACCATCGTTCCCAACTCCGTCGACGTGCAGGAGCAGACTCTCGGGTACTTCCACAACCGCGGCTACTTCGAGCTGTCCGGCGCCGACTTCGACGGCGTCTTCAACCTCAGCCCGGCCCCGCACGCCGAGGTGCTGCTGCCGTATGTCGAGCAAATCCGGCTCGGACGCAGTCTTGTTGCCGACGGCGTCGGGAACCGCGACCTGGACGTCGCCCGTGCCCATCTCGCACGGCGCCCGTCCGGCAACCCGGTCGAGCGGCTCGCCGAGCGCATCGTCGCCGACATTCCTCTCGTGCAGTCCTCGGGCCCCGACGCCTTCCACCTGTGGTCGTTCGGTCTGCTGCGCCAGTGCGGCGCCACCGCCGAACTCGCCGCAGACCTAGTCGGTTACCTGACCGAACGCGGCATCACGGGCCTCGACGCAGCGGTCCCGCACTTTCTGCAGGTTGCCCAGGGCGCGAAAGCAGTGCAGTTCCGGATGGCACGAGCATCTCGCGGACGAGCGGTGACACTCGACGAGCCGCTCGCCGACATGGCGTCCAACTGGGCTGCTGCGATGGAAATCGTGTCGGCTGCTCTGTGACCGGCGCTCATTCCAACGATCTTCACTCCACCGACTTCCTGGCTGACGCCGACTGGCGTCTGACTTGGGCGCCGGCCGGGCGGTACGTGCATCCGGACGAACTACCCGACGACTCGGCCGGCGATCTGGTCGGCGATGACCGGTGGATGAAGGCGGAGGTGCCGGGCACCGCGGCATCGTCCGCTGTCCGAGCAGGTGTCGTGATGGCAGATATCGACGAGCTGGACTGGTGGTACTCCACCACGGCCTCGGTGCCGACGAACATCGCGACGGAACTGACCTTCGAGGGCGTCGCGACACGCGCAACGGTGTGGATCGGGCGGCCTGCCTTCGACGAGGTGGCACGGATTCGCTCGATGTTCGTGCCCGAGACTGTCGACGTGCCGGCGGGTGAGGGCGACGTCCGCATCGTCGTCCGCGTCGAATCCATGGCGGCGCACCTGAAGACGCGGCGCCCGCGCGGTCGATGGAGATCCTCGCTCGTCGCCCAGCAGGGCCTGCGTCACGAACGCACCACGCTGCTGGGCCGAGCACCCGTGTACGGCCCGCTTCAGCCGCCCGTCGGGCTGTGGCGACCGGTAACTCTGCGCGAACCCACTGCCGTGTCCGACGTGCGCGTCGGCGCCACGGCGGCGGGCGGGTACGGCCGGCTGCACTTACGCGCGAGGATCGAGAGCCGAGCCTCGACCGCCGTTCTGCACATCGGTGACCACTCCTGGGTCGTATCCGTCGACGAGAACTTCGTCGACGCCGTGGTGACGGTGACCAACGTGATGCTGTGGTGGCCGCACACGCACGGAGATCCGACGCTGTACCCGTGGTCACTCGAGCTCGACGGTGCGGTGGTCTGCGGTGGGCGGGTCGGGTTCCGCAGTGTCGAGCTGAACCGTGATGACCGCGCAGTCACGTTGACCGTCAACGGTATTCGTACGTTCGCGCGTGGTGGATGCTGGGTGCCGCCGGATGCGATACGGCTGTGGGTGGACGCCGCTGCGATGCGAACCGAGCTGCAGGGGGTGCGCGACGCCGGACTGAACATGGTTCGGGTCGTCGGCACGATGGTGTACGAGCAGGCCGAATTCTGGTCGCTGTGTGCCGAATTGGGAATCATGGTGTGGCAGGACGTCATGTTCGCAACGACCGACCCCCCCGAAGGCGCGGAGTTCGTCGACACCGTCGAGCGTGAACTCTCGGCCTTCACAGCGATGGTCGGCGGCAACCCGGCGCTGACGGTCGTGAGCGGGGGAAGTGAGACGCAGCAGCAACCCACGATGCTCGGGTTGCCCACCGAGGATCAGCGCATACCGTTGCTGCAGAACGCAATCCCGGCGATCCTCGACGCCGAGCTGCCCGGAACGCCGTACGTCACCTCGTCACCCTCGTCCACGACCGGGGAGTTGCACACTCACGTGGGTGACGGCATCGCCCACTACTTCGGGGTCGGCGGGTACCTGCGTCCGCTGTCGGACGTGCGCAGCGCGCGGGTGCGATTCGCCGCCGAATGTCTGGCCTTCGCCGTCCCGCCCGAGCGCCGTGCCGTCGACACCATGTTCGGCTCGGCGAATGTCGCCGGACACCACCCGCAGTGGAAAGACGCCGTACCCCGCGACCGCGGTTCGTCGTGGGATTTCGAGGACGTCCGCGATCACTACGTGCGCGAGATCTTCGGGGTGGATCCACACCTCGTTCGCCGCGACGACGCCGAGCTGTACCTGGACTACGGCCGCGCCGCGGTGTGCGAGGCCGTCACTGTGTCGTACATGCATTGGCGCAGAACAGGGTCCGAATGTACGGGCGCTCTCGTTCTGACACTGCGCGACCTCGTGCCCGGGGCGGGGTGGGGCCTGCTCGACTCCACCGGCGCGAAGAAGGCTCCGTGGTACAGCCTCGCGAGACTCAGCAGCCCGGTCGCCGTGTTCGTGGTCGACGACGGACTCGACGGCCTCACCATCGAGCTCCTCGACGACACACCGGAGCCGGTAATCGGCACCCTGCACGTCGAGCTACATCGATCGGGTGGATCGAGCGAGCGCCATGAGATGTCCGTCGCACTCGACGCTCGCAGCGCCACCAGCATTCCGCTTGACCGAGTGATCGGAACGTTTGCGGATGTGAACCACTCGTACCGGTTCGGGGCGCAGACATACGCGGCCGTGCACGCAACCGTCGTCGACGACAGGGGGCGCTGCGTCGCCGAAGCGACCCATCTCGTCGGGGATCGCCAAGACCGGCAGAACGATGTTGGACTCGAGGCCCACGCCGCACCGTCGGCCCCCGGGCAATGGGAGCTCACAGTGTCGACGCAGTGGCCCGCGCAGTACGTGTGCGTGGACGTCGACGGTGTCGACACGAGCGATTCGTGGTTCCACCTTGCGCCCGGAACGAGCCGGGTGCTGACGCTCACAGGTGACGGCACTGCGCCGAGCGGGCATGTGCGTGCGCTCAATTCGATCAAGCGCACGCAGATAGTTCGAGCGGAGACTGCCTAGCTGGAGATCTTGCTCAGCCGACCGCGGGCGTAGCCGAAGCCTGCAGCGCCGACGCTTGCCACCACGGCCACCGCACCCCACGCGCGCGCCGGGTTGCCACGAGCAGCTGCCGTCGTTTCGCGGCCGACCGCGCGCGGCAGGATCTTCGCCGTGTACGCGCGTTCGGACGACAACGCGTCCCCGGATCCGATGAGGCGCGAGATCGCTGCCTTCGACACACCCTCCGCGTAACTACGCGAGAGAAGGTAGCGCGGCCTGGTGCGGTCGCTACTGACCGTGTGATCGACGACGATCGACGGGTCGAACACGATCTCGGCGTCGGGGTGGTTCTGTCGAAGCCTGATGCACAGTTCGGTTTCTTCGCAGCCCAACGGGGTTCGGCCGATGCGGCCGATGCCCGAGACGAACCCGCCGAGAGCCACGACGGGCTCGCGGCGGAAGGACATGTTGGCGCCCATCAGATTGCGTACGGCTGAAGTGGTCGTGGGCTGCCCCCTGTACGTACAGCCCACGATCCAATCCAGTTCGCCCGGTTCACCGGCCACCGCAGTGGGCAGGAAAGCGGGACGGGTGGTGGGCCATTTCGGGTACGCGGACCCGCCCACCGCATACACGGCGGGGTCGGCGTAATGCGCCAGCAGAGAAGCCAGCCACTCGGTGGTCCGAGGGGTGGCGTCATCGTCGAGGAAGACGACGATGTCGCCGGTCGCAAGGTCGAGCGAGGTGTTTCGTGCCCCCGACAAGCCGCGGGGATGACTATTTGCGACGACGCTGACGGTTTCGCCGCGCGGACCGAACTCGGACCCGGCGCGCGCAAGGAGTTTCTCGTTGTGATCGATGACGACGAGCAGCTCCGATGCCGCAACCGACTGCGCCAGAACGGCGTCGACAGCAGCGCTCAGATCGTCCCAGCGGTCGAGCGTGTACGCACAGATGACAACCGTCGAAGACGGATTGTTCACGCCGACTTCTCTTGTAGCGGGACCTCTTCGAATACCTCGAAGGCCTCGAACTCAAGGTCCATGTCGGTACGCGCATCGTTGGTGCGGCGATCGGGACGCGGGATCGAGTTCTTGGCCAGCTTGCGGGCGCGCAGACGCTCGGTGAACAGGGTGCGAAGCACGCGGAAGCCGTCGGAGAAGGTGCGGAGGTTGCTCTGGCCGTAGATGCGGGCCAGTTCGATGCTCGGTACTTCCTGGATGAGCACGTCGGCCTCGGCGAAGCGGCAGTTGATAATGGTCTCGATTTCGAAACCGTCGCCCCAGAGCATTTCGCCCTCGGCGCCGTCCTGATCGACCGGCGGCAAGTCCAGCACCGGCACGAGATCGCGCCAGAATGCGTTGTAGCCGTAGCAGAGATCGGAGAACTTGGTTCCGAAGAGAGTGTTGGCGACCAGGTGCAGTCCACCGTTGCCGGCGCGACGCAGCGGCGTGATGTCGTGGCTTCCGCCGCCGTCGGTGAAGCGGCTGCCCTTGGCGAAATCCGCGCCGGCGAGGAGTGCGTCGACGAACCGAGGAATTTCGTCCGCGTCGGCCGAGCCATCGGCGTCGAACATCACGATGATGTCGCCGGTGGCGGCTTCGAAGCCGCATGCGAGGGCATTGCCCTTACCCTTACGGGTCTGCTGAATGACACGGATGTCGCCGCGGATCTCGCGGGCGGCATCGATGGTGCCGTCGATGGAGCCGCCGTCGACCAGGATGAGTTCGTAATCGTGTGACAGCAACGGAAGTACGTGGCGCAGGTTGGCCGCTTCGTTGAGGGTCGGGATGACGATGCTGATACGCGGGTTATGGGAGTTCAACATATCCATTCCAGACGGTATGAGTGCGTGTGTGTCCGACTGATCTCAGAACATCCATGACGCGACCCCCGGCGGATCCATAGATGGCAGTTTCCTGTTACCGGCTTCGGCGACGGGAGACTGTTTTCATCGACTGGGTACAACCTTAAAAGAAGCTGCAGGTTTGTCAAGCTGGTTGGAAACAAACTCGAGGGATGTTTGGAGATGTATGTCATACCGAACGAGGGTTTAAGTCGATGCCCGTACGAAGACGATGGTGTCGGCATCCTGAGCCTGCACCGACCATGCGGGATTGGCCCGTAACCAGCGCTCGAAGGTCTCTGCGGCGCCGTCCTGCATGAATCCGTAATACTTCATCGCTTCGAGTGACTGACGCGTCAGAATGACGTACGACGGCGTGTCCCGCTGAGACGCATCCCACTCGAATGCTGTCAGTTGCTCGTCGGTCGGAAACTCGAGCATGTACTCGGGGCCGTAATAGTTCAGCGGCGCGTCGAACATCTCGTTGGCCTCGGCCTGCTCGACGTACTTGGCCGTCGACCTGATCGGGAAGCCCGCGGGGTAGAGCATCGTGAACGTGGACCCGGCAGGCGACTCGGCGACGAGTGCACGCGTCTGATCGACCTGCTCCCGGTGCTCGATGACCAACGGCCACAGGCCGTAATAACCCTGCAGACCGAACGTTGCCGCACCGAGCGTGCCGAGGCCCGCTATTGCCACCGCGGCTCGGGCTCCGACGCGACGCACCGCCGACCGTGCGTTCTGCGGTTTCGCATCGAGCGCTGCCAGAAGCATCGGGGCGATGAGCAACACGCATCCCGGGATCGCGTACAGGTAGACCCGGAAGATGGCCTCGCCGCCGTAGCTCTGCCCGGCGAGCAGGCCGACCGAACCGAACGCCATGACCATCGGAGCCCAGAAGGTCTTCTTGGTGCGCCATGCGTAGACCACGGACACCATCGCCAACCCGAACACACCGGCCGACAGAGCCCGACAGATCAGCGACGTCACCTGCTTGCCCAGAATGCCCGGTGCCTGGACGTTGCTGGCTGCGTTCTCGACCGGATCGAAGCCGGACAACAACCCGTACGGCGCAACGATGCTCAGGCGCGGGTACAGGTAGCCCAGCAGGATCACGGCAAATGGGAACATCAGCCACCACGGCCTCGCGCGCCCGGTGACCAACAGCACACCGGTGACCGCGAACAACCAGAACGGCGTCAGCTGATGCGTCGGCACCAGAGCCGCGAACGGGATGATCGCCAGGAAGCCGGCCGCGCGCAACTGCGTGGACGCGAGCAGCAGGACCATGAAACCGACGGCCAGAACGAATCCGAGCCCCTGTGGCGCGTAATAGTCCTGCCCGACCCAGTTGACGAGTTCTGCCAGCATGGCCGCGGTGACGGCGACCCTGGGGCGCATCTTCAGCACACGCGCGAGGCCGTAGACGAAGACAGCCGTCAGCACGTGGGTGACCGGCGCGAAGATGTGCGCCATCGGCAGGATGCCGAAGCCGGTGACGTCGCTGAACCATGCCGTCACGACGAAGAAACCGGGCCACTGCGCGTAGATGTCGATGCCGTTGGGCGGCAGCGATCCGAACGAGAGGATGTACTCGGTGACCGCGATGTGCTTGTACGTCCACTCGTAGATCGGCGCGCTCGTGACGACGGTGACGGTGAGCCGCTGCACGATTATGGCCGTAGCCAGTGCCGCGACGGTCAGCCGAAGTTGATTGCGCCGCACAGCGATCAGGAAGGCTCCGACCACGAGCAGCATGCAGATCACCAGGATCGGCCCCGTACCCGCGGTCAGCAGACCGAACTGCGAATAGCCGGCATCTCTCAGGCCGGGCAGAGCGGGGAGCCACAACACCAGCGCGAGCGCAAGCATGAGGCCCGCGACGTTGCGCCGAAGGAACTCGCGATCCCACAACGTCGTCCGCGCCCGAAGTATGCGCTCGCGCAGCGTGTTCGGAGAAAATGTGTGCTCGGCCCACCGACGCCACCCGCGCAGGTCGGGCCACTCGTCATGCCTGCGGTACCAGAGCGCGGACGAGGACAGGAGCGCGATGACGACGATGCCGGTGATCCAGCGAGGGGACCACTGATACCCCCACATCGCCGCCAGCGTGACGAGGGTGAACACGGACAGACCGAGCAACGGGACGGCGGTCATCCTGGCCCGCGGCGGCAGGTACACCCACGTCAGGATTGCCGAACCGGGCCCGGCGAACACGGTGAACGCGAGAAGTAGTGCGCGCAGCGCGGTCGGTAGCGGAAGCATCGCCGCCGACCCGGTGATCGCCGCCATAACGGCGACGTCTGCAAATCGGAAAGCCGGTCGAGGTGCTGAAAGCCTGTAACTGCGCTCGGGGGAGGAAAGAACGGTGCTGTGCTGGTCAGTCGAGGACAGGCTCACGACTCACCTCCGACAGAGGGTTACGACGGCGGCCACCGCGGCGGCTGCGTCGCAAAGCACCCGGGCCCTTGGCGATGGAGAGCAGTTCCATCCTGCCGATTCCGTCGGGCAGGTCGGCGGCGAGATCGTCCGGCGGCGAGGCGACCTTGCTCATCTTCGCCGACAGCCTGACGGCACTGCCGATTCGGCGAACGGCGACGCGGGCGGCGAGCGTCGCCGACTTCCTGTCGGTCGCCACCGTCATCAGCCATGCGCCGAGGCCCAGCCCGTAACCGCGGGCCTGCAC
>NZ_JBAWFH010000131.1:0-7639 GCF_049591685.1 Rhodococcus sp. (in: high G+C Gram-positive bacteria)
ATTCGGTGTCGCGCGTGCACATTTTGTTATCAGTTCCTCCCATGACGCGAAGGGGGATATTCGTTCTGGGGTGAAATCGGCGAGAACGTCGTGAACGGCCGTCGAGGTGAGGGTGGCTAGCTGCTCCATACGCTCCGCGAACGTGACGCTTCCGAAACCGGCGAACGAGTCTTGCAGGGCTTTCTTGACCTCGCCACGGGCAGCGTCGGTGTCGGTTGCCTCTGCTTGTAAGTCGTCGTGTGCGGCCATGCCTGCAAGTCGCGCGACCCGACGGATCGTCTTGATCTGGTTGGGCGACAGTCCCAACCGGGTGGTTCGATCGCCGAACAACCGGCTGTGAAAGCCCTCGGCGACGGCGGACAGAGTGAGCGCCCTGACCTCGATCGGTACGTCGTCAGTGCCGTTCACCGCCGGGTCTGCGATGTTTCCGAGTCTGGCCCAGTTGTTCATCCAGTGTTCGACGACATGGGGGGTCACAGCATTGCCGGAGACCAGACGACTTCCGCGGCGGCGCACCTCGGCTTCAGGGCCAGGCCGTTCGAGGACCCGCAACCAGGACCCGTTCATTTCCACACTGACTTCTAGCGATTCGGCCGTGATCGGATCACCGTGACACAGCTGCGCGAGTCCGGTCATCGCGTTGACGACCCTCATGTGCAATGTGCGTAGCGATACCGGCGACTGGGTAGCGTAAGAGACGACCAACTCGCCGTAGTCATTGTGGGACAACTCGAATCGAGCTAGCTGGTCCTGATTATCGAATGCTATCTGGTCGAGATGGCCCCATTCTTCGGGTACATACATGGCGAATCGCAACCGCCGGTACAGCTGATCGGCACCTGTGACGTGCGCGCCCACGATCACTCGTGTGACCGATAGTTTCTCGTTCCGCTGCATGTATATAAGCCTGAATTCACCGATGGGTTGGGTTGTTGATCGTGGGATGCGTTGTGCGGGTTGGTTCCGGGGTGCGGGCATGGCCGAGTGGCCGATCTCGGATATCGGGTTGTTCCACTGGCTTTTTCGTATCGTGGGCGGGCAGGGGCTGTCTCGTTAGGTCAGGATGTGGGCGGTGCGGCCGAACATGTTGTCGAACAACGTTGTCCAGGCTTTCTCCCAAGGCCAGTGTTCGGGAAGGTGCAGGGTCAGTTTTCTCGCCGAGCTGGCGATGCGGGTGGGGACGGTGATCAAGGCCTGCCGGATGGTCGCGGTGGTTGCTTTCGCCAGCGACTTCTCTCCTGTCAGTGACGCGGCGGCGCGGGTGAGGTTGAAGGCCATCACTGCGCAGATCAGCCAGGCTGCATTGGCGCAGAAATGACCGGACGGCATGTGTGCGAGGGCGGAGTTCTTCAAGTCGGCGTGGACCTGCTCGATGATCGCGTGCCGGCGATGGATCCGGTCGGCATCGACGGTGTCGATGTCGGCGGAATCGGTGGTGGTGAAGAAAGCATGGAAACGCCAGAGGTCGAACAGTTCACCCTGGCCTTGATCTTTCTTCGGTCGAAGGTCCGGGATGCGGCGTACGACGAGGCGGCCGGGAACGCGGTGGGCTTTCTTCTGTGATGTGAACGCGGTGAACGGTGTTTCGGCGACTTCGGCGACCGAGACCCACTGCTGGGTGTCGTCGTCGAAGATCGCATTCGTGTAGCGGATGGGAGTCCAGGCGTCGTCGTCGATGGCGGCGATCGCAGTTCTGATCACTGAGTTCAGGGCGGTGGTGATCGAGACATCAGCGCCGCCGCGGCGTGCCGCACCGATCGTGGGGTAGCCGAAGAACGCGGAGTCGGCCCGTACCAGCGGTTTCGCCGGTGTCGATCGCGTGGTCTCGGGCGTTGCTGCGGTGCGTAATCGCTCGACGGTGGCGAGGGTGTCGGCGATCATCCGTGCGGCTCCGCGGGAGGATCCGCAGGCGCCTTTACGCAGTCGTTGTCCGGTGATGATCGGGGCTGCTGTGGCGGTGGTGACTGTGGTGATCAACGAATTGAGTCCCCGCACGCCGGAGTAGCCGTAGCCCGATCCTTGTTTGCTGTGGCCGTGGACTTCGATGATCGAGTCGTCGATGTCGACCATCACCGGTTCGGTGTCGATCCCGGCGAGGACGGGGGTCTGTTCGGCGAGGGCGGTCAGCAGCCGGGAGGCGACGGCGTCGACTTGGCGGACATGCCCGAATTCGAACGTCCTCAGGAACGACCCGAGCGTCGACGGCGCGTAGGGTCGGTCGAACACGGTTTTCATCGCGCCGTGCCGCAGAATAGCCATGTCGGCGAGCGAGTCGGCTCCGGTGATCATGCCGGCGACGAGGGATCCGATCTTGCGGCCTGCGTTTGCGCCTTTGTCGGTGGGTAGCGTCAGGTGCTCGTCGGCGAGGGCGAGCAGCCTCGATCGTTGCGCCAACGCCATGACCGGGACCAACCCGGCATTCGAAATCAGGTTCGGGTCGTCGAAGCGTGCCGCAGCGACAGGTCGGGTATGAGATAGTTGCATCTGCGAGATGCCCTTCGTGGTGGTCGAATCTTTCCTTAGACAAGTTCGATTCTTTCACCACGGCAGGGCATTTCGCTCTAGAACTCGCGTACAGCTCTTACCCAATCGGTGTATTCAGGATAAGCGGTCGCGAGCTGCCGCGCACGTCCACCAAGGTAAGCAACGTTCCGTCGTCGCTCGTCCCGTGGACCGTGTACGGCTCGAACTCGGCGACCGCGACGTCGGGATCGGAAGCGCGGATGACGCGGAGCCCTTCGCCGACGGTTTGATGGTCAGTTGTTCGACGTTCAGTCATCTCACCGTTGACGATTGCAGAAATTTGGTTGTCGTCAATGGTGACGGTTCCACGAAGCCCACGCATCGGCGTGGCCGCCCGCCAGAACAGCCCGTCGATCGTGGTCGTGTCGTTCTCGGTCATTGCCACCTAACGGCGCGAAGTTCGCGGAGCGCTCGAGCCTTGCGCGAGGCACTCCGAACTCGCGGGCCAACCAGAGCCTGACGAGCAATGCCCCGGATGAAGCGATGACCCAAGCCCGAACCGGGTCCGGAGGCGGCTGATTCGCGTGCTTTGCGCCTTTGTACAGGGCGTTGAACGCGTCGGCCCGTTCATCGAAACCAGCGAATGGGCCCACGTTGTTCTGGTCGTCTCCGCGGAGGACGCCGGCGACGGAGCAGTCGAGTGAGTCGTGGATGCGGCGCAGGTACTGAGGGAACGCCAACTGGTCTTGGGGATTGAGCGACCCGTCGCGTTCGGCGATCTTGTACCCAAGAGCTTCGATCGCAACGCCCACTTGCAGCAGAAACACTTCGATAGTGGCCCCGCGCTGAAATCTGGACGATGACAGCGGGCCGACAATTCGAGACCATGCTTCTTTCTCATCGACCCAACGACGTACCCCGGGCGCGCCGATGTCGGCGAACGTGAAAATTGGGAAGTCTCGATCGGTAAGCACAGAACTAGTGGTCCGCGTTTGAAGTCGTTGGGCGGTTGGCTTTCTTGAGGATTTGCTCCGCAGTCTTGGTCCAGACGAACGGCTGGGCGCGTGGGTTCCAGCCGTTGATGGACGCCCGAATCTTGGCCGTGAGATCACGGACGTTGCGGAAGGTTCCGCGGTGGATCGCTTGGCGTTCGATGATCCCGAACCAGACCTCCACCAGGTTCATCCACGACGCCGAGGTGGGCGTGAAATGCACGGTGATGCGCGGATTGTCGGCGAGCCACTCTCGTACCTCCTGCTTCTTGTGCGTGGCGTAGTTGTCCATCACCAAGTGCAGTTCCTGATCTGGGTAAGCCCGCGCGACATGTTTGAGGAACACCAGAAATTCCTGATGACGGTGCCGCGGTTTGCAAATTCCGGTGACCTTGCCGGTCGCCACCTCGAGTGCCGCGAACAGCGTCTGAGGTTCCCCCCGGATGGTGGACACCGAGCTAGCAGGACCGCAGGTTCCGCTGGAAGGATGTCCTCATGTCCCGCAAACGCAGGTCGTTCACGACCGAGTACAAGGTCGAGGCCGCACGCCGCGTGATCGATTCCGGCCGGACCATCGCCGAGGTCGCCCGTGAACTAAGCATCAACGAAGCCCTGCTCGGACGCTGGGTCGCCGACGAACGCCGCCGCATCGAAGCCGCCGCCGCATCCGGAGATCAACCGCTGACCGCCGCGGAGCGCACCGAGCTCTCTCGGCTTCGCAAGCAGGTTTCCGAGCAAGAGAAAGACATCGCGTTCCTGAAAAAAGCGTCCGCGTACTTCGCGGCAAATCAACAAAAGTAGAGCTCTACGCGTTGATGGCCGTGGAGTGCGCGAACTCCGCAATTTACCGGATGGCACGTTTACTCGAAGTGTCGACCTCAGGTTTCTACAAACACCAAGGACAAAGTGTGACAACCCGATTAGGAGAACGACAGCAGCGACGTGCAGATCTGGAGGTGAAGATCCTCGACATCCACCGTGAGTCGAAAGGGGTGTACGGGTCGCCTCGGATCACCGCTGAACTACACGACCGCGGCGAGGTGATCGATGACAAAACGGTCGCGAAAATCATGCGCTCACTCGGCATCGTAGGGATCAGCCCGCGTACGTTCAAGGTCCGCACCACCGTGGTCGATCCCTTCGCCTCGTTCCCCGATGATCTCGTGCGACGCCAGTTCGACCAGGGCCGCCTCGATGCGGTGTGGACATCCGACATCACCTATCTGACCTGCGGTGACGGTGATATGTATCTGTGTGCGATCAAGGACGAGCACTCGAAGAAGGTTCTGGGGTGGTCGATGGCGGATCACATGCGCACCGAGTTGGTTCTCGAAGCATTGGACATGGCTGTCGCCGAACGTGGTGGCGATGTCGCTGGCACAATCATGCACTCGGATAGGGGAAGTCAGTACACGGCAGAGATCATGAAGCAGGTCTGCGAACGATATGGGCTGCGGCGCTCGATGGGGGAAACCGGCATATGCTGGGACAATGCCGGCGCGGAGAGTCTGTGGTCGACGTTCAAACACGAGCACTACTACCGCCACGCCTTCGCGTATGCCACTGAATTGGTTGCTGCAGTTGACAACTGGATGAACTTCTACAACACTCGCCGTAGGCACTCCACGATCGGGATGCTCAGCCCCGCCAATTATGAACAGTCACTGATCGCGCCTGTCTTGGCCGCGTAACCACTGTCCACTTTCCGGGGGGAACCTCAGTCGTCGTGCCGTTGCGGACGTAGTCGTGGGTCTGTCGCTCGGGTATCCCGATCTGCATCGGCATCGGCAACGTCGGTGCGGTGCGGTCCAACGCCTGAATCTGCGACTTTTCATCCACGCACAACACGATCGCGTTCTCCGGCGGTTCGAGGTACAGGCCGACGATGTCGGTCACCTTCGCGACCAACTCCGGATCGGTCGAGAACTTGAATGTCTCACTGCGCCAGGGCTGAACGCCGTGTTCGCGCCACACCCGCGCGACGGTGGCGTGCCCGATCTTCAAGTGATCGGCGAGCAATCTCGAACTCCAATGCGTGACGCCGTACTTCGCCGGCGGGGGCGTCAACGTCACCGAGATCAGATTCTCGCGATCGAGGGTGCGAGGGCGGCCCGATCGTTCTTCGTCTAAGCCTCGATCCACCGATGAAAGTAGGCCGTGACCGGGTGTCGAACTGAAGAAAGTGCCCCCTGAGCTGGGAAGATTTGAGTTCTCACACAACAAATCCAACAGCTCGAACAAGGACACTTTCAGTGCGATCTTCTCACACGTTCCGCGGCGATTCGGCAGCGTTCGATGACCCCAACCTCGTGTCGTGCGCCGGCCTCGTGCCAGTGATGGCCCTCGCCGAACAGACCCACCTGATGGACATACTCGCGGACAAGGTGGTCATCAAGTCCTCGAAGATCACCTCCGGTGCCGCCAACCCAGCCCCGAAGCTGACGACTCTGATCGCGGGAATGTGTGCCGGAGCGGACTGCATCGACGACATCGATCTGCTGCGATCCGGCGGCATGAAACACCTCTTCGGCACCGTCTACGCGCCCTCCACCGTCGGAACGTTGCTGCGCGAGTTCACCTTCGGACACAACCGCCAGCTCGAATCGGTTCTGCGTCAGCACCTCGTCGCCCTTGCCCGACGTACCGACATCCTCCCCGGCATCGCCGATCGCGTGTTCGTCGACATCGACTCCCTCCTGCGGCCGGTCTACGGCCACGCCAAACAGGGTGCCTCCTACGGGCACGCGAAAATCGCTGGCAAGCAGATCCTCCGCAAAGGACTCTCGCCCCTGGCCACGATCATCAGCACCGCCGACTCCGCCCCGGTCATCGCAGGCATGCGGCTTCGTGCCGGTCGCGCCGGCTCGGGCAAAGGTGCCGCCCGGATGGTCACCCAAGCGATCGTGACCGCCCGGTCGGCCGGCGCATCGGGCAAGATTCTCGTCCGCGGTGACTCCGCGTATAGCGGCAGCTCGGTGGTCCGGGCATGCATTCGGGTAGGTGCCGAATTTTCGTTGGTGATGGCACGAAACAGCGCTGTGCAGCGTGCGATCGACTCGATACCCGATAGCGCCTGGGTGCCGGTGAAATACCCCGGCGCGGTCCGCGACCCCGACACCGGTGTGTGGATATCCGATGCCGAAGTCGCCGAAACTGTCTACACTGCTTACGCTTCCACAGCTCATCCGGTCACCGCTCGGCTGATCGTGCGGCGAGTCAAAGACGCCGCCGTCCACGACAGCCTCTTCCAGGTCTGGCGACATCACCCGTTTTTCACCAACACCACGTGGCCGGCGACGACCGCCGATGTCACCCACCGAGCCCACGCGATCATCGAGACCGTCTTCTCCGATCTGATCGACGGACCGCTCGCCCACATGCCGTCCGGATCGTTCGCGGCGAACTCGGCATGGGCCCTGTGCGCGGCGATCGCCCACAACTTGCTCCGCGCGACCGGAGTCCTCGCCGGCGGTCTCCACGCGAAGGCCCGCGGTGCGACTCTGCGACGCAAGATCGTCAACGTCCCCGCCCGATTGACCCGTCCACAACGCAAACCGACGTTGCGGCTGCCGACCCACTGGCCCTGGACGACCACATGGCTTCAGTTGTGGCGCAACATCATCGGAACCTCACCGCCGACGCCCGCCTGACAACGATCATCGCGCCATCTCCGGCCCGTCAAGGACACAACCGTGGAAAATCTGGGCAGACCAGCGGCTACCGCCTGCCTATAATCGCTCGAATCGAAAAATGCCCAATTCAAATGCCGATGCCGCGCATGCGAATGTCAGTCGGTGGATCGAGGCTAAGAGCCCGTCGACCCCGAACTGCTCGTACCGGGCACGCCAATTGATCACCGTCTGACGGGAAATCGAGAACCTCCGCGCGATCTCCGCATGCGCCACGCCATCGGCCGCCAACAGAACGATCCTCGCGCGCTGGACCAAACCGGCCTTTGTCGTCGTCGATCGCACCCATTTCTCGAGCTGGGCACGGTCGGAATCGGCAATCAACAACGGTGCAGCGCGCATGAGTAATTCAACCAAACATTACCGCCCAACTACTTCAGGCGCGCCGCACTAGGGAAATCAAGTGAGCGCCGTCAGCGGCACCGGAGGTGATCTTCGAGGACTTGATGACCACCTTGTCCGCGAGTATGTCCATCAGGTGGGTCTGTTCGGCGA
>NZ_JBAWFH010000132.1:0-9539 GCF_049591685.1 Rhodococcus sp. (in: high G+C Gram-positive bacteria)
ACCCAGGGCAGCGAGAGCTCGTCGAGAACTTCGAGAATCGCGGCGTGGTCCAGTCCTGAAATGTCTTGTACAGCAATGGTTTTGAGGTCCGAGTTGTGCAACCGCTCACAGACGCCGTCGTAGACACCCGGCTCGTCGGCCGAGCCCGGCAACAGCAGCACGGTGTGCCGCGAATCCGGCCCAGAGATGCGCAACGTTGCGCTCCCGTCGCGGGCCGTCACTTGCTTGTGATCCATGGGGTCGACGCTACTGCACGGCCGACGCGTACTTCCCTACAGTGCGAATTCGCCCTCGAAGCTCACTGCGTCACTTGCGTCACTGCGTCACCCCGTGCGCGATGACCTCGAGCACCGCATCGACGTCCAGGTTGTTCTCGACCAGGTCCGCGAGGAGCTCCAGCTGCTGCTCACGCATGTCCGTGACGGACGTGGCAGGCGAGACCTCGAATCCGGTGCGTCCGGCCCGATCCGCGACCCACCGAAGAACTCTCCTGCGGAAGGCGTCGGACTCGAGCAACCCGTGCCAGTGCGTACCCACAACCGATCCGCGAACGCTCCCCTCGGGCCGCCCGTCCTCGTATCGGAGCAGCGGTGCGTTGCCGTTGTGCACAACCCTGCCGTGGTGGATTTCGTACCCCGATACCGCGTCCGTTCCGAAATGCGGCGAGGACCCCGCGACCCTGTCCAGCACCTTCTCCGACTCGAACACGACGTCGAGGTCGAGCACACCCAGACCGGCCGCCGCACCCACCGACGATTCGACCTCGTCGGCTATCGATCGGCCGAGCATTTGATAGCCGCCGCAGACACCGAGAATCGGGCGCCCCTCCTCCGCCCGCGCGACGAGGGCGTCGGCGAGCCCGGTGCGTCGCAACCACTCCAAGTCCGACAACGTTGCCTTGCTGCCCGGCACCACCACCAGGTCGGCGTCGGTGAGCCGTGACGGTTCGGTGACCCAGTGAACGGACACGCCCGGCTCGCATGCCAGCGCCTCCACATCAGTGGTGTTCGAGATGCGGGGTAGCCGCACGGCTGCGACACGCAGCCACTGGGAACCCAGCGCCGGACCGGGTCGACCCACCGGCGCGTCGGCGACCGTGCCCAGAGAATCCTCGGCGTCCATCCACAGGTCGTCCGAATACGGCACCACCCCGTAGGTGGGCCGTCCCGTCAACTCCTCGAGCTGAACCAATCCTGGCTCCAGCAGTGCAGGATCGCCGCGGAACTTGTTGATCACGAAACCCTTCACCAGCGCACTGTCCGCCGGGCTCATGATCGCGACCGTGCCGTAGAGATGCGCCAGTACGCCGCCGCGGTCGATGTCTCCGACGACGACAACAGGGAGCGACGCCGCCGTCGCCAAACCCATGTTCGCCAGATCTGTTGTCCTGAGGTTGATCTCGGCTGGCGAACCGGCTCCTTCGCAGATCACCACGTCGTAGTCCGCTCGCAGCGATTCCAACTCCGCTGCGACCACCTCACGCAGCGCCTGCCGGTGCTCGATGTAGTTCGATGCCGACACCTGCGCCACCGCGCGGCCTCGGACAACGAGTTGCGAGGTTCGGTCGCTACCGGGCTTGAGGAGGACCGGATTGAAACGAACGCTCGGCTCGAGCCCGCACGCCCTAGCCTGCAGGGCCTGGGCGCGTCCGATTTCGCCACCGTCGAGGGTAACGACCGAGTTGTTGGACATGTTCTGCGCTTTGAACGGCGCCACGGAGACACCATTACGAGCCAGCATCCGGCACAGGCCGGCAACGATCACGCTCTTGCCCGCATCCGAGGTGCACCCCGCGACCAGAAGCGCGCCTCTCAGCTGACTCGAAACGGCTCCTCCACCGAGAACAGCACCGCTCACGGCAGCATGTTTCGCTTCACTCCGCAGGCTCCGCTCACGGCAGCGTGAGAATCTCGCTACCCGTGTCGGTCACGACCAAGGTGTGCTCGAACTGCGCAGTCCACTTGCGGTCACGGGTCACCACGGTCCAACCGTCGTCCCACATCTCGCCGTCGATCTTGCCGAGGTTGATCATGGGCTCGATCGTGAACGTCATTCCCGGTTCGATGATCGTGTCCACCGACGGCTGGTCGTAATGCAACACGACGAGCCCGTTGTGGAACGTCGTGCCGATGCCGTGGCCGGTGAAGTCTTCGACGACGCCGTATCCGAAGCGGTGGGCGTACGACTCGATGACTCGGCCGATGACATTGAGCGCACGGCCTGGCTTGACGGCTTTGATGGCTCGCATCGTGGCCTCGTGTGTCCGCTCGACGAGCAGGCGAGCTTCTTCCGAGACATTGCCGGCCAGGAAGGTGGCATTGGTGTCCCCGTGCACGCCGTCGATGTAGGCGGTGACGTCGATGTTGACGATGTCACCGTCTTCGATGACGGTGGAGTCGGGGATGCCGTGGCAGATGACCTCGTTGAGCGAGGTGCAGCACGACTTCGGAAAACCGCGGTAGCCCAGAGTGGACGGGTAGGCACCGTGGTCGATCATGTAGTCGTGCGCGATGCGGTCGAGCTCGTCGGTGGTGACGCCAGGGGCCACGGCCTTGCCCGCTTCCTGCAGAGCCCGGGCGGCGATCGTCGACGCCACGCGCATCTTCTCGATCACTTCGGGGGTCTGCACCCAAGGCTCGCTGCCCTCGGCAGCCGTCGGCTTCCACGCATACTCCGGCCGTTCGATCGACTTCGGTACGGGCAGAATGGGCGATACGACGCCCGGCACGAGCGGCTGACGGGGCTTGCTCTCGGCGGTCACAGACATGTTCACAAGGGTAGTCGGTGGCTCGGTTCACACCTCACTGCATGCACCCGGACTCATCGGTACTGAGCTGTGTACGTGATCGGCACGACGAGGATCTATGATGCAGGTCACATGACTCGAAGGGAGTACTCTGCGTGCCCTGCACGGATCTACTGCGACCTCGCGACGGCGATGCGCTCCGCGCCGAGCTGCGTGAGGTGGTCAAGCGCTCGGGGGTACCCGTCGTGTTCGGCGGCGAAATCACTGCGCACACCCTGCACCTGAGCGAGTTTCACGGCACGCGCACCCGCGGATTGGACGGATTGCTCATTCCCAGTCGATCCGGGCTCGGCGGACGTGTGATGGAGCAGCGGCGCCCCGCCGCAGTCAGTGACTACGGCAGCTCGCAGTACATCACCCATGACTACGACCGCCCCGTGCTCGGTGAGGGACTTCGGTCGATCCTGGCTGTACCGGTAGTGGTTGCCGGGGCTTCGCGAGCCGTCATGTACGCGGCTGTGCGCGAGAGTGGACCCATCGGTGACAGAGTCGCCGACTCGATGGTGCAGGCGTCCAAGCGGCTTTCCCAGGAAATTGCGATTCGTGACGAGGTCGACCGCCGCGTCCGCTTGCTGGATGCACGCTCGGATACTGCCGACTGGTCGGATGCCGCCGAATGGTCGGTAGCCGACGAAGCCCTGCGCGAGATACACGCGGACCTCCGCACCATCGGCAGCTCCACCAGCGACGCGACGCTGCAGGCAGAGCTGTCGAAGTTGTCCGACCGCATACTGCGAGCTCTTCACCCGTCGCCGAACGAATCCGACGTGACGCTCTCCGCTCGCGAAACAGACGTACTCGCACAGATTGCATTGGGTTGCACCAATGCACAAGCGGCGCAACGTTTGTCACTGAAGCCTGAAACGGTGAAGTCGTATCTTCGATCCGTGATGGGCAAGACCGGCACCCGTACTCGTCACGAGGCGCTCGTCGTGGCGCGCAAACTCGGATTGCTTCCGTAAGGAGCCAGGTCAGTACCCCGGCGGCAGTACCTCGAACATCTCCCGGGTCACCGCCACCGCGTTGTCGGAGCTACCACCGCGAACGACGAGCGTTGCGAACGCAAGGTCCCCTCGGTAGCCGACGAACCAGGCGTGGGAGCCTCCCTCGACTTCTGCTTCGCCCGTCTTGCCATACACCTCACCCTGGTCGGCGATACGTTCGGCCGTACCGCTCGTGACCACCGACCGCATCATTCCGCGCAAACCGTCGACCATTGCGGGCTCGATCGTCGGTGGTTCGCCGTCGATTGCGGTCTCCCGCCCGACGATCAGGTTCGGCACCGGCGTCGAACCCCGGGCGACGGTCGCTGCGGCCAACGCCATCCCGAATGTCGAGACCACGACCTTGCCCTGGCCGAAGCCGTCCTCGGTGCGCTGCACCAAGTCTTCGGCGGGGGGCACGGAACCCGAGTCGGTCGGAAGACCGATGACGTCGTAATCGACTCCCACCCCGAACTGCGAAGCCGCAACTGTCAGCGCATCGGGTCGCATTTCGCTGGCCAGTTTCGCGAACGAGGTGTTGCACGATCGGGTGAACGCCGTACCCATCGACACGTTGCCCAATGCGAATTCGTTGTAGTTGGGGATGCTTCGCTCCCCGATCACGATGCGCCCGGGACACGGCACCGTCGTTTCCGGTCCGGCGAGTCCAGCGGAAATCGCTGCACCGGCCGTGACCATCTTGAACGTCGACCCCGGCGGGTACAGGCCGGCCGACGCAACGGGGCCGTCGCGGTCGGCCTCGACGTTTTGAGCGACGGCCAGAATCGCGCCCGTGGACGGTTGGATCACCACCATCATTGCCTGCTCTGCGCGCGCGTTCACGGCGTTCTGCGCGGCGACCTGAATGTTGCGGTCGAGACTGATGGAGAACGACGGCGCAGGCTGCGGCGGTGTGTCGGTCAGGACGTCCACATCGACGCCGTTGCGGTTGACGGTCACCACACTCCACCCGGCTTGTCCGTCGACCTCGTCGATGACGGTCTTCTTGACCTGCGAGACGAGGTCCGGGGCAAACGTCCGATCGGTCGCTACGAGATCCGATTCGTCCGACACCGTCACTCCGGAAATCGCGGCCAGCCGGTCGGCGACGCCCGAGAAGTCCTCGTCGCGCAGCAGTGCCACGGGATAGTCCCCGTCGACGGACGTCGCGGACTCGACGATGCTCTGCGCGGAGATGGTGGCATCGAATGGCGCCAGTACTGCCGCCAGATCCGTTGCGGATCGTACGACGTTGACCGATTCGTCCGCGTCGATCTTGATGCGGTGTACGACGCCCGGTACCAGCACGTCCGTCCCCGACCGTTCGTTCACCCGTGCTCGCGGTGGAGCCGTCGACCGAAGCGCCATCGTCTGCGTGTCGCCGAGTTCGGGATGGATGTCGGTCGACGTCCACCGCACACCCCAGCGGCCGTCGGTTCTGCCCATCTGGAGCTCGCCGTCGTAGGTCCAGGTGCGGTCCTTCGGCAACTGCCATTCGTAGGTGTATCCGACGGTAGCCGTGTCACCGTCCACCCTGACCGACGTCGTGCGTGCTTCCAGCGATTCGGCTTGGAGGTCCTCCCAAGCATCGCTCAGTGCCGCCGCGGCGGCCTCGGGTCGATCGGTGTCCGTCGACGCCGAATCGATGTCGCGCGAGGAGAATGCTTGCAAGAACGCCTGGGCGGCAGGTTCCGGCCCGTCGGGACTCGGGGTGCACGCCACGGCCGAGCCGATCAACACGACACCGGCGACAGCAGCAGCGGCCGATCGGCGCGCACGCGGGACTTCGAAAAACTTCATCGAGCTCATCGTAGTTGCGCACCAGCGCAACCGAGCTCAGCGAATCGCTGTCAGTCCAGCAGAACCGTCGTGAACGTCGCCACCTGGCTCAGCCCGATTCGCGCGTAGGCGCGACGGGCCGGATAGTTGAAGCTGTTGACGTAGAGGCTCGCGATCCGCCCGCTGCGCACTACGGCGTCGACGACGGTTGCCGTCCCCGACGACCCGAGCCCCCGGCCGCGGTACAGCGGGTGCACCCAGACGCCCTGTATCTGTCCGACGGTGGCCGACTGGGAGCCGACCTCGGCTTTGTAGATGACCTGACCGTCCTCGAACCGTGCCCACGCACGTCGCGCAGCGATGAGGCTCGCGATCCTGCGCCGATAGCCGCGGCCCCCGTCGCTGGACCGGGGATCGACGCCGACCTCCTCGATGAACATGGCCACAGCGGCCGCGAGGTAGACGTCGAGCTCGTCCGAATTGACCAATCTCACATCGGAATCCGGCGGGTACTCCGAATACTGCGACGTTGCGAGCAAGGGTTGATCGCTACGAACTTCTCGAGGCGTGCCCCAATCGGGTTCGAGCATCTCCCACAGGGGAAGCGTCAGCTCCGCTCGGCCCACGAGTGACGAGCACATCCGCGGCCCGCGGCAGGCCCGGTCGGCGAACGACCGCAAGTCGTCCATCGACCCGAGTAGGGGCACCAGGTTGGCACCGTAGAAGCAGAGTGACTCGTCGGGCCGCCCGCGACTCCACATCTCGCCGTGGAACGAACGCGGGTCGAGACCGTGCTCTTGAACTCGTGCGGCGACCATGCACGTGGCAATCGGATCGGCGTCCAACACCCGCAGGACACCGGCCGTGTCCTTGCTACCCAAGGGCTTCGCGCCGAGGAGCTTGAGCACTTGCGGTCACCTCCTGACCAACGCACATCGGATATGTGGCGAGCGGCACCGACTCAGCATTGCAGAACCGCTGCGTCCCCGATCGCAGGATGCCCGTTTTCGCCTCCGACACTCACGAGAAAACTAGCTGACCGTGACGACCGGAGCTCCGGAATCTGCACCCTGATCATCGCCGAATTCTTCGGCAATGCGCATCGCTTCCTCGATCAAGGTCTCGACGATCTGAGCCTCGGGGACGGTCTTGATGACCTTGCCCTTGACAAAGATTTGGCCCTTGCCGTTGCCGGACGCGACACCGAGGTCGGCGTCGCGCGCCTCACCCGGACCATTGACGACGCAGCCCATGACAGCTACACGCAGCGGAATGTCCATGCCTTCGAGACCGGCCGTGACCTGATCGGCCAACGTGTAGACGTCCACCTGAGCGCGACCACACGACGGGCAGGACACGATTTCGAGCTTGCGCGGACGCAGGTTCAGCGACTGCAGGATTTGATTGCCGACCTTGATCTCTTCGGCCGGAGGTGCCGACAGTGAGACGCGGATGGTGTCACCGATACCGCGGGAGAGCAGTGCACCGAAGGCAACGGCCGACTTGATGGTGCCCTGGAACGCGGGCCCGGCCTCGGTCACGCCGAGGTGCAACGGGTAGTCGCATTGCGCCGCGAGCTGCTCGTACGCCTCGACCATCACGACCGGGTCGTTGTGCTTGACGGAGATCTTGATGTCGCCGAAGCCGTGCTCCTCGAACAGGCTCGCTTCCCACAGCGCGGATTCGACGAGCGCCTCGGGCGTCGCCTTGCCGTACTTGTCCATCATCCGCTTGTCGAGCGATCCGGCGTTGACGCCGATCCGGATGGGGATGTTCGCTGCGCCCGCGGCCTTGGCGACCTCTTTGACGCGACCGTCGAATTCCTTGATGTTGCCCGGGTTGACTCGGACTGCCGCGCACCCGGCGTCGATGGCCGCGAAGATGTACTTGGGCTGGAAATGAATGTCGGCGATGACCGGGATCTGGCTCTTCTTGGCGATGATGGACAGCGCGTCGGCGTCGTCCTGAGTGGGGCATGCCACGCGGACTATGTCGCAGCCCGATGCCGTGAGCTCGGCGATCTGCTGCAATGTGGCGTTGATGTCGTGAGTCTTGGTCGTGCACATCGACTGCACGGAGATCGGGTGTTCGCTGCCGACTCCTACGGTGCCGACCTGCAGTTGACGCGTCTTACGGCGCGGGGCGAGTACGGGAACCGGCGGTACCGGCATTCCCAGTCCGACTGACGTTGTCACTTCGTATGCCTTCTTCCCTAGCTGTACTCACCACTGTAATCACTCGGCTGGAATGCTTCGGTGCTGTATGACCTGGGTCATTCTGCTGCTCCCCCAGGCGGCTCCGTCAGAACAGCTGAATCGGGTTCACGATGTCCGCCGTGAGTGTGAGCAACATGTAGGCGCCGCCGATGACGATGACCACGTAGGTGGCGGGCATGAGCTTCATGTAGTCGACCGGTCCGCCGTCGGGAAGTCCCCGCCTGTTCCGGAAGAAGTTCCTGATCCGTTCGTAGATTGTCACTGCCATGTGCCCACCGTCGAGCGGGAGAAGCGGCAGCAGATTGAAGATCCCGAGGAAGAAGTTCAGGCTCGCGAGTAGCAGAACGAAGACGGGCCACATCGACCGTTCGACGAGCTGACCTCCGATGACACTCGCGCCGACGACGCTGATCGGTGTCTCGACGTCCCGTTCACCTCCGGTGATCGACGTCCACAGGTCGGCCACCTTGCTGGGCATCTGCACGAGGCGGTGCGCGGTTTCGACGAACATGTCACCGGTGAACGCGAAGGACGCGGGGATTGCCGCGAGCGGGTTGTACTGCGTCGGCTCGAAGAACTCCATCTGCACACCGACGGCCCCTACCGTGGCCGACTCGCGACCCGTTTCGGTGCCGTCGCTCACCCACCTCTGCACCTGCTGAACCTGTACCGGGAACGTCAACTCCTGGCCGTCGCGCTCGACGACGAAATCGACGACGCCCGACGTCGGCTGTGTGGCGGCCACGACATCGGCGAACGTGTCGGTCTCCGTGCCGCCCACCGACGTGATGACGTCGCCCTGGCGAATGCCTGCGACATACGCGGGGCTCGGACCGGTGCACTCCGGGAAAGTCAGGTTTTGATTCTGAGTTGCTGTGACACACGGCATTTCGCCGACCATCGCACCGGTCGGCGGGTTGAGGTTCGGGAGCCCCCAGCCCACTGCCAACGTGAAGATGAGGATGAATCCGAGAATGAAGTTCATCCCGATCCCACCCGTCATCACGAACAGGCGCTTCCACGTCTTCTGCCGGTACATGGCCCGGTCGATCTCGTCCGGCGCGAGCTCGTCGATCGCGGTCATACCGGCGATGTCGCAGAACCCGCCCGCCGGAATTGCCTTGAGGCCGTACTCCGTTTCACCGCGGCGGAAAGAGAACACCTTGGGGCCGAAGCCGATGAAGAACCGGCGCACTTTCATGCCGGTGGCGCGGGCGGTCCACATGTGGCCCGCTTCGTGCAGAGCGATCGACACTGTGATGCCGAGCGCGAAGAGTACGACGCCGAATACGAACACCATCGTCTCTACCGGTCCTTCTGGTTCAGGAGCGTGCGGGCTTGCCTGCGCGCCCAGGCGTCGGCACTCAGCACGTCATCGACCTCGGTCGGGGTTGCTGCCCACTCCGTACTACCGTCCTCGACGACCTGGGCGACGGTGTGCACGATCTGCGGGAAGTCGATGACCCCTGCCAGGAAGGCTTCGGCTGCCACTTCGTTGGACGCGTTGTAAACGGCAGTCATGCAACCACCGAGTATGCCCGCCTGGCGGGCGAGCTGCACAGCCGGGAACACCCGGTCGTCCAGCGGTTCGAAATCCCAGGTGAAGGACGTCGTGAAATCGATCGAGCGGGCTGCTCCCCGCACGCGGTCCGGCCAACCGAGCGCGAGCGCGATGGGCAGGCGCATATCGGGAGGACTCGCCTGAGCGATGGTGGAACCGTCGAAGAACGTGACCATCGAGTGCACGATCGACTG
>NZ_JBAWFH010000133.1:0-4057 GCF_049591685.1 Rhodococcus sp. (in: high G+C Gram-positive bacteria)
GCGGTTTCCGAACTGGCCGCGGCGGCGATTCTGCACCAGTCCGATCTGGCGCGTGCCGAGTCTCGCGCCCCGCACCACTGGATCGGCCAACTGTCGGAAATCTGCGCCGCGTATCCGAAGGCCGCCGCGCGGGTGGAGGCGACACCGGATTTCCTCACCGCCCGACTGAGAGCAGCGGGCAAGACCGACTACATCGCCGTCAACGATCAGTGGATCGATGTTCTGGCGCTTTTCGGACAGTGGCAGACGTTGCCTCGGTGGCCTCGGATCGGCCCTCTCCCCTCGCAATGGCCGAACACTCGTCCGCCGGAGCGGGCCCCGGCAACCGCAGATGCCGGAGATACCGCAGCGCCGAACAGCAAGGTGATGGGCCGGATACGAGGACTCCTCGCCAAGGCCGACGCGACCGACTTCGAGGAAGAAGCCGAGACGCTCACGGCGAAGGCCCAGGAATTGATGACGCGCTATTCGATCGATTCCCTGTTGCTGACCGACGGCAACGCCGGAGTTGTCACCAGGCGACTACACATCGACAATCCGCATGCCCCCGCCAAGGCCCAGTTGCTGCACGGGGTCGGTTCCGCGAACCGGGTCAAGTCGATCTGGGATCAGGAGTATGCGGTCGCGACGCTCGTAGGCTCCGAGATCGACGTCGAGCAGACCGAAATGCTCTTCACCTCACTGCTCATCCAGGCGACCCGTGCTCTGTCCCGCTCGCCGCGAGCTAAGCGCCGGAAGGGCTCTGCGTCGGCGGCCTTTGGGAAGGCGTTTCTCTATGCCTTCGCCGTCCGGATCGGTGAACGACTCGAAGAGGTCCATACGGTCACGGTCGACGAAGCATCGTCTACGTCGAGCGATCTACTACCAATGCTCGCGGCGCAGACGGTGGCCGTCGAAGCCGAGTTCGACCGCCTCTTCCCGAGCACCAGGGCGATGCGCGGACCGCGGCTCGACGCCGAGGGATGGGAGTCCGGCCAGGCCGCGGCCGACGAGGCCGACCTTCGCCGCACCTGAGCGTCACGCCGACTGTGCGTCCTCCTGGGCAGCCTGCGCCTGGGCGACTTGCCCCGGGGTGAACCTGATCAGCGACGCGGCGACACCGGCAACCACGGCGAAGATCGCGCAGCAGAACAACGCGAACATGTAGCCCGAACTCAGTGCGTCGAGCTGGACGGCGTTCATGTCGACCGCGGGTCCCGTCGTACCGCCCAGCGACAACGTCCGCGAGGTGACGAGCGCGCCGATCACTGCGAGTGCAACCGGACCGCCGAGGGTCTGCGCAACCAGGGCAATTGCCGTCAGGGGCCCGATCTCGGTGGCGGGAACACCGGCAATAGCGCAGAGCGGGAGAGGGATCGACGCCATTCCCACTCCGAATCCGATACCGATGACGGGGAAGAAGATGCCGGGGAAGTAAGCCGAATCGGCGTCCATCGTTGCGACGGAAAACAGCAGCCAGCCGACCATGATGACCGCGCCGGTCATGACGAGCCAGCGAGGTTGAATCCGAACGACCAGCTGGGAGGTGATGAACGCTGCGGCGCCCAGGCCGAAGGCGAAGGGAACGAAGGCCAGACCGGCAGCGAGCGGGGTGTATCCCAGGATGTCCTGAACGAACAGCGCAACGAATGCGGCCAGCGCGAACATGATACCGCCGGCGAAGAAGATGGCGACGAACGTGGCCACCCTGTCTCGACTCGAGAAGAGGGAGAACGGAAGCAGAGGGTTTTCGGCTCTGCGTTCGACCAGAAGAAACGCGCCGAGTAGCAGGACGCCCGCGACGAACGATCCCATCACCAGCGGACTCGTCCACCCCAGCTCGGTTCCTTCGCTGAGCGCGAGTACCACTCCGGTACACCCCAGCGTCGCAAGAATGGCTCCGGGGAAATCGAGGGCGAGCCGCACACCGTCCGTTTCCTTGAGGGAGATGACGGCGAGAACGACGATGACGATGCCGATGGGAACGTTGATCAAGAAGATCCATCGCCAGGACACCTGGGTGAGGGCTCCGCCGATGATCAATCCCGCAATCGACCCGATACCCGTCATGGCCGCGTAGATGGCGATGGCCTGGTTGCGTACCGGTCCCGGCGCGAACGTAGTGGCCACGAGGGCGAATGCGGTGGGCGACGCCACCGCGGCGCCGACGCCCTGCAGCGCTCGCGCCGCCACCAACGTCGCCTCGTTGATCGCCAAGCCGCACAGCAGTGAGGCGATGGTGAACAGTACGACGCCGGCGAGGAACATCTTCTTACGGCCGAAGGCGTCTCCCAGACGTCCCCCGAGCAGCATCAACCCACCGAAAGCAAGCGCGTACGACGTGAGTACCCAATTGCGACCGGCGTCGCTCAGACCTAGATCGGCCTGTAGTGGCGCGAGCGCCAGATTCGCCACGGTGCCGTCGAGAACCACCATCAGCTGTAGCCCGCTGAGCACGATGATCGCGAGGCCGAATGCTCGGGTGGTCACCGGATAGACGATCCGGGTCGAGGACGCGGCGGGATTCGAGTGGTCAGACACGAGCGTTCACGTTACCGAGAGTTCACGGAAAAACCAGCAACGGTTCCGATCACCACGATCGCGGGCGGTCGGATGCCCTCGTCTTTGACCTTCTGAGCCACTGTAGCGAGATCGGCGCGGACCTCCCGCTGCGTACGCATCGTGCCTTCCTGGACGACCAGGACCGGCGTCGTCGACGGGCGGCCACCCTCGACGAGCACCTTCGCGAACTTGTCGATTCGCTCGACTGCCATCAACAACACGATGGTGCCCTTGAGTCGGGCGAGGGCAGACCAGTCGACGAGCGAATCGGGATGTTCGGGTGCGACGTGCCCGCTGACGACCACGAACTCGTGTGTGACACCGCGGTGGGTGACTGGTACGCCGGCTGCGGACGGAACCGAGATGGCGCTCGTGATGCCGGGCACGACGGTGACCGGGATGCCTGCTTCGGCGAGAGCCTCGAGCTCTTCGTAACCGCGGCCGAAGACGTACGGGTCACCGCCCTTCAGTCGGACGACGAACTTGCCGGCTCGGGCGCCGTCGATCAACGCCTGGTTGATCGCCTCCTGTGCCATGGCTCGGCCGTACGGGATCTTCGACGCGTCGATGACCTCGACGTGTGGACCCAGTTCGGCTAGAAGCTCCGGGGGTGCGAGGCGATCGGTGACCACGACATCCGCGTATGCCAACAGTCGTCGGCCGCGAACGGTGATGAGGTCCGGATCGCCGGGACCGCCGCCGACGAGCGCCACACCCGTGTGCGGCGCGTGCGCCGAGTCGGTGATGACACCGGACTGCAACGCCTCGAGTACGGCGTTGCGGACCGCTGCCGAACGGCGGTGCTGGCCGCTCGCGAGGACGCCGAGAGTGAGCCCGTCGTAGTCCGCGGACGCCGGAGTGACTGCCGTGCCCTCGCTGCCGATGTCGGCGCGAACACAGAAAACCCTCGACCGAGCAGCCTCTTCGACGATCGCCGCATTGGTACGCGCCTCGTCGGTGCACGCGATGGCGTACCACGCACCGTCGAGGTCGCCGTCGCGGTAGTCGCGAAGCTCCATTTCCACCTGGCCGCTCGTCGCCATGGCCTCGACGGCAGGCGTCGCCTCCCGCGTGACGACGTGCACCAGCGCGCCCGAAGAAATGAGCAGGGGAAGCCGGCGCTGCGCGACGGTTCCGCCCCCCACCACCACGACGCGCTTGCCCGCCAGATTCAAGCCGACAAGGTACGGAGAATCGGTCGCGTCGGTCTGAGTATCGGCGGATTCGTTCGCATGCACGGGGAGAAACGCTACCGCGAACTAGCTTTTACCGGTCACTCCGCAGGCTTCGCTCTCGCCTCACACGCGTTTCGTCCCATACGGGCACATCCGACTCGTACACGTGCCCGTCTGCTCCGAAGACGAGGAAACGGTCGAAACTGCGGGCGAACCAGCGGTCGTGGGTGACGGTGATCACCGTGCCTTCGAAAGCGGCGATCGCGTCCTGCAACGAATCGGCAGACAGGAGATCGAGGTTGTCCGTCGGTTCGTCGAGCAGCAAAAGCGTCGCACCGGAC
>NZ_JBAWFH010000134.1:0-6868 GCF_049591685.1 Rhodococcus sp. (in: high G+C Gram-positive bacteria)
GTCCATACCGGCCGCGGATGCGCGGTGTGTGACCGCGCGCCCGGCCGGCCCGAGACCCACGACGATCAGGTCCGCCGTCACGGTCCGCGCTTGGGCAGGCAGCACCGCGCTCACATTCCGCCGGTTGCGAGCAGGCCGCCGTCCACGCGGATCGTCTCGCCGGTGATCCACGACGACTTGTCGGAGACGAGGAAGCCGATCAGGCTCGCAACGTCCTCGGGTGTCCCGAGCCGCTTCATCGGATACACCGAAGCGGCCTGTTCTTCACCCGCCGCGACCAACGCTTCGGCGAATCGGGTCTTGACGACGCCGGGTGCAACCGCGTTCACGCGGATGGCCGGTCCCAGTTGCCAGGCCAATTCCTCGGTGAGCCGAATCAACGCGGCCTTCGACGCGCCGTAGGCAGCGATCACGCCTGTTGATCGGATGCCGGCCACGCTGGCGACGTTGACGACCGCGCCGCCGTGCTCGCCCATCCATCCGTGGAACGCTTCCTGCACGAAGCCCAGCGTGGCGACGACGTTGGTGTCGAAAATTTTCTTCACGCCGTCGAGGTCGGCGTCCATCAGCGAGCCGTAGACCGGATTGATTCCAGTGTTGTTGACGAGGATGTCCAGGGATCCGAGTGTGTCGATCGTCGCGGCGACGGCGTGGCGGCGCGAATCGGCGTCCCCGGCGTTGCCCGGTATCGCAAGCACCTCGGCACCGTCGTCGGCACTCTCTCTCAGTTCACGGGCAGCTTCTTCGAGCGGCTCGGGCTTACGTGCGGTGATTGTCACCTTGGCGCCGCGGGCGAGTAGTTCTGCGGCCACAGCCTTGCCTATGCCCCTGCTGGCGCCGGTGACGAGTGCGGCTCGACCGGTCAGATCCCGAACGGTTGACGTGTGCGCGGCAGTCATGGGCGAGACGTTACCGGTGTCACTGCCGGAGCTGTCCGCAGCACACCGTTCGAGGGGCTAAAATGAGTGGTTGCTCGGGCCGGTGATCGTCATCATCGATGTGGGTGAACCGCCGATGGTTCGGCCGAGCCAGATATTTACTTCATTCAATCGCTAGGAGTACCCGCGTGATCACCGCCACCGACTTGGAAGTTCGTGCCGGTGTCCGCACGTTGCTCTCGTCTCCAGGACCAGCCCTGCGTGTTCAGGCAGGCGACCGTATCGGACTCGTCGGCCGCAACGGCGCGGGCAAGACCACGACTCTCCGCATCCTCGCGGGTGAGGGCGAACCGTACGCCGGGCAGGTCGTCCGTACCGGAGACCTCGGTTACCTCCCGCAGGACCCGAAGGAGGGAGACCTCGACGTCCTGGCTCGCGACCGAGTGCTGTCTGCTCGCGGGCTCGACACCCTGCTGCATCAGATGGAAAAGCAGCAGGCGTTGATGGCCGAGGTCGCCGACGAGGCGCGGCTCGATCGGGCGGTGCACAAGTACGGGGAGCTCGAGGAGCGGTTCGCTTCGCTGGGCGGGTACGAGGCCGAGAGCGAGGCAGCGCGCATCTCCAACAGCTTGGGTCTGCCCGACCGAATCCTGGGTCAGCCGCTTCGCACGCTCTCGGGTGGACAGCGGCGCCGAGTCGAGCTCGCACGCATTCTGTTCGCCGCCTCGGACGGCAGTGGTGGTCGGTCGAACACGACACTGTTGCTCGACGAGCCGACGAACCACCTCGACGCCGATTCGATCACCTGGCTCCGCGGGTTCCTGCAGAACCACGAAGGTGGACTGATCGTCATCAGTCACGATGTCGAGTTGCTCGGCGACGTGGTCAATCGGGTCTGGTTCCTCGACGCAGTGCGCGGCGAGGCCGACATCTACAACATGAACTGGAAGAAGTACATCGACGCCCGTGCGACCGACGAGCAGCGCCGTCGCCGCGAACGCGCCAATGCCGAGAAGAAAGCGGGCGCACTGCGGGTGCAGGCGGCCAAGATGGGCGCCAAGGCGACCAAAGCCGTTGCGGCACAAAACATGGCGAAGCGCGCCGACAAACTCCTCGCCAATCTCGATGCCGAGCGGGTGTCCGACAAGGTTGCGCACATTCGCTTCCCCGAGCCCGCTCCCTGTGGCAAGACTCCGCTGATGGCGAAGAATCTGACCAAGATGTACGGATCGCTGGAGATCTTCGCGGGTGTCGACCTGGCCATCGACCGCGGTAGCCGCGTGGTGGTTCTCGGGCTCAATGGTGCGGGAAAGACGACGCTGCTGCGCATTCTGGCGGGTACTGAGAAGTCCGACTCCGGCCAGATCGACCCCGGTCACGGACTGCGAATCGGTTACTTCGCTCAGGAGCACGACACGCTCGACGACCGCGCATCGGTGTGGGAGAACGTTCGGCACGCAGCTCCGGACACGGGCGAACAGGAGCTCAGATCCCTGCTGGGTGCGTTCATGTTCACCGGACCGCAACTCGAGCAGCCCGCCGGCACGCTCTCCGGCGGTGAGAAAACGCGTCTGGCGCTCGCCGGCCTGGTGTCGTCAGCCGCCAACGTGTTGTTGCTCGACGAACCGACCAACAACCTCGACCCGATCTCCCGCGAGCAGGTTCTCGATGCCCTCCGCAGCTACAAGGGTGCCGTCGTGCTCGTCACCCACGATCCAGGTGCGGCCGAGGCTCTCTCACCGGAACGGGTCATTCTTCTCCCCGATGGCACCGAGGATCACTGGTCCCAGGAGTATCTGGAGCTCATTCAGTTGGCTTGAGCGTTCGTCGGATCGGCTGTTTTCTCGTGGCGGGCAGAGCGGCCGTCTACCCTTGTCTGCACGGGGGAGATCGTCGAGCGATGGGTCTTCGGTTGTTCCGTCGGCTCCACGCCGGCGGCGCCGACTGGAGGCCCTATGCCACACACGAAAGCTCGATCCCCCGAAAACGTCCGTGCCCACGAAGAAGACGTCGTTGCCCACGAGGACGGGCAGATCGCCAAAGGTGCTCGCATCACCGGTGATTCACGCGGTCAGCTGAGCGCTTCGCTCAAGGACCTGTACGAGGCAGGCGCCAGTATCCGTTCGCTCGCGCTGCAGACCGGTCGTTCCTACGGTTTCGTCCATCAGGTGTTGGCCGAGTCGGGTGCGCGCCTGCGATCGCGTGGCGGCCCTAATCGCACCCGCATCGCCAATGCGGGGGTAACCACCCCGGTGTCCTGACCCTGCCAGGGGCCGGCTTCTGGTGCCTGATCTGTCAGCGCAGCGACGAGTCCGGCTTACGCACGGATTCCTCGACAAGGTCGAGCACCGCCGAAAGGTTGTCTCCTCCCTGCCCCGACGCGATCCGTGCGACGAGGCCGTCGAGGACCAGATCCAGGTAGTCCACCATGACGTCCGGGGCCACGTCGTCGCGTAGTTTACCGGCGGTCTTCTGTCGTTCCAGGCGGGCCAGCGTGGCGTCGGTCAATTCTGCGGACTTCTCCGACCAGCTTTTTCTGAACTCCGGATCGGTGCGGATGCGTCGGGCTATCTCGAGCCGAGTGCCCAACCACTCGAACCGGTCGGGTTGAGCCAGCATGTCCCGCATGACCTGGACGATGCCCTGGTTCGCGGCGACGTCGGCCATCCGCCTGGCGTCCTCCTGGGCCAAAGCCAGGAAAAGGCCGTCCTTGTCCTTGAAGTGATGGAAGATCGCGCCGCGTGAGAGTCCGGTGGCCTCTTCGAGACGCCTCACCGTGGCGCCCTCGTACCCGAACTCGCCGAAGCACTTACGCGCGCCGTCGAGGATCTCGCTTCGCCTCGCCGCCAACTGGTCTTCGCTGACCTTCGGCACGACTGCCTCCTTCTGAACGGGTGGTGGTCCTCGGCCGGCCGAGCCGGCAGAGCAGAACGCGCACGACCCTTGCAGCCCGGGTTCGGTGAAACCCGACGTGGTCGTGCGCGTTCTGTGTTCAGCAGCCGAAATCACTCACGGCGTAGTGCTCTGGATGAGATCAGTTTCTGATCATGTTGCGAAGCACATACTGCAGAATTCCACCGTTGCGGTAGTAGTCGGCCTCACCCGGTGTGTCGATGCGAACGACGGCATCGAACTCGACCTTGCTGCCGTCGGTCTTGGTCGCCGTGACGGCCATCGTCTTCGGCGTGGTGCCTTCGTTCAACTTCTCGATGCCGACGATGTCGAAGGTCTCGGTACCGTCGAGCTTCAACGACTTAGCGCTCTCGCCGACCGGGAACTGAAGCGGGACAACGCCCATGCCGATGAGGTTGGAGCGGTGAATACGCTCGAACGACTCGGTGATGACCGCCTTGACGCCCAGCAAGCTTGTGCCCTTGGCCGCCCAGTCACGCGACGATCCGCTGCCGTACTCCTTGCCGCCCAGGACGACGAGTGGGATGCCCGCTTCCTGGTAGTTCTGCGCTGCGTCGTAGATGAAGGCCTGCGGACCGTCTTCCTTCGTGAAGTCGCGGGTGTATCCGCCCGAGACGTCGTCGAGGAGCTGGTTCTTCAGACGGATGTTCGCGAACGTTCCGCGAATCATCACTTCGTGGTTGCCGCGACGCGATCCGAGCGAGTTGTAATCCTTGCGTTCGACGCCGTGTGAATCCAGGTACTGCGCAGCAGGCGTACCCGCCTTGATCGGACCTGCCGGGCTGATGTGGTCGGTCGTGACCGAGTCGCCGAGCAGGGCCAGGACGCGAGCACCCTTGATGTCTTCGACGGGTGCCGGATCCATCGTCATGCCGTCGAAGTACGGAGGCTTGCGCACGTACGTCGACTTCGGGTCCCACTCGAAGGTGTCGCCCTCGGGAGTGGAGAGATTTTGCCAGCGGCTGTCACCGGCGAAGATGGTCTCGTAGGACTTGCTGAACATGTCCCGGCTGATCGAGGACTGAATCGTCTCTTCGATCTCCTGCGAGGACGGCCAGATGTCCTTCAGGAACACGGGATTGCCCTCGTGGTCCTCGCCGAGCGAATCGGTTTCGAAGTCGAAGTCCATGGTTCCCGCGAGGCCGTACGCGATGACCAGTGGCGGCGAGGCCAGGTAGTTCATCTTCACGTCGGGGGAAATGCGACCCTCGAAGTTACGGTTGCCGGAGAGCACGGCGGTGACCGACAGATCGTTGTCGTTGATCGCCTTCGAGATCGGCTCGAGCAGCGGGCCGGTGTTGCCGATGCACGTGGTGCATCCGTAACCACCGAGGTAGTAACCCAGCTTCTCGAGGTACGGCCACAGGCCGGCCTTCTCGTAGTAGTCGGTGACGACCTGCGAACCGGGAGCCATGTTGGTCTTGACCCAGGGCTTGGTCGAGAGGCCCTTGTCGACCGCGTTGCGGGCGAGCAGGGCAGCGCCGAGCATCACGGACGGGTTGGAGGTGTTGGTGCAGGAGGTGATGCCTGCGACGACCACTGCGCCGTGATCGAGGACGAACTCGCCTGCCTCGTCGGTGACGACGCGCACGGGCTTGCTCGGGCGACCTTCGCAACCGTAGGCGGCCGACTGCACGTCGACGGCACCGTCATCGGCAAACGACAGGGTGGCCGGATCAGACGCAGGGAAGGACTCGTCGACGGCCTCGTCGAGCTGGGACAGCTCGGTCGGGTGATTCTCCTCGACGTAGTTGTGGATGTCCTTGCGGAACGCATTCTTGGAATCCGACAGCATGATTCGGTCCTGCGGACGCTTCGGTCCGGCGATGGACGGCACGACGGTGTTCAGATCGAGCTCGATGTACTCCGAGTACACGGCCTCGTTCTTCGGGTCGTGCCACATGCCCTGTTCCTTGGCGTACGCCTCGACGAGCGCCAGCTGCTCGTCGCTGCGGCCGGTGAGGCGCAGGTAGTTGATGGTTTCCTCGTCGATCGGGAAGATCGCTGCGGTGGAACCGAACTCGGGGCTCATGTTGCCCAGGGTTGCGCGGTTCGCGAGCGGAACCTCGGCGACGCCTTCGCCGTAGAACTCGACGAACTTGCCGACGACACCGTGCTTACGCAGCATTTCGGTGGCGGTGAGGACCACGTCGGTTGCGGTCACGCCCGGCTGGATCTCGCCGGAGAGCTTGAATCCGACGACGCGGGGGATGAGCATCGAGACGGGCTGGCCGAGCATCGCTGCCTCGGCCTCGATGCCGCCGACGCCCCAGCCGAGTACGCCGAGTCCGTTGACCATCGTCGTGTGCGAGTCGGTGCCGACGCAGGTGTCGGGGTAGGCCTGGCCCTTACGGGTCATGATGGTCGGCGCCAAGTACTCGATGTTGACCTGGTGCACGATGCCCATGCCCGGGGGGACGACCTTGAAGTCGTCGAATGCGCCCTGTCCCCAGCGGAGGAACTGGTAACGCTCGCCGTTGCGCTCGTACTCGAGGTCGACGTTGCGTTCGAGGGCGTCGGCGCGACCGAAGACGTCCAGGATGACCGAGTGGTCGATGACCATGTCGGCGGGGGAGAGGGGGTTGACCTTGTTGGGGTCGCCACCGAGGGTGGTGACGGCCTCACGCATCGTGGCGAGGTCGACGATGCACGGCACGCCCGTGAAGTCCTGCATGATGACGCGTGCAGGGGTGAACTGAATTTCGAAGCTCGGCTCCGCGGAGGGATCCCACGATGCAATCGAGCGAATGTGGTCGGCGGTGATGTTGGCACCGTCCTCGGTGCGAAGGAGGTTCTCCGCGAGGACCTTCAATGCGTAGGGCAACTTCTCGGCGCCAGGCAAGGCCGACAACCGGAAGATCTCGTACGAGTTCTTTCCGACTTCGAGGGTGCCCTTTGCACCGAATGAATCATTACTGGCGGTCACTTCAGCTCCACTCGTCTATGAGGCACACCGCCGACGGGGCTGTGTCGACGGTTGAAGCGAGGCGCTGACCGTGTGTCTCGGCATGGCATCCGGCGTGCGGATTGCTTGCGGACCCTCGGGCAGTGTCTCGATGGAAGTCTAACAGTACGCT
>NZ_JBAWFH010000135.1:0-1586 GCF_049591685.1 Rhodococcus sp. (in: high G+C Gram-positive bacteria)
TCGAAGACCACCGCGGCGCGACGAACGCGCCCGCCCCGGTGAAATTGGTGCACATGGACGTGGAGAAGCTCGCACATATACCGATCCGCGGCGGGTGGCGCGCCCACGTCCGCGGATCGGCATCGAATCGTCGGAGCCGTTCTTTCAAAGCGTGTGAAAACCGAGAATCCAATTTACATCTTCGGAATTCGGCATCGATTCTCTTCGCGTGGGAGCTCAAACCTCGCCGCCGCAGGCCTTGGACTCAGGTAACCGGATCAGGGCGATCGAGGCATCGCGCAGACTAGCGGCCCGTCGGTTGAACACAGAAATGAAACCGATTCGGCGGATGGTGCGTCTAACCTGTTGATCGACGTGATCGAGGGGGCTGGGTGCGCAAAAAAGTAGCAACGTTGATGGCGATGTCGGCTGTGCTGGCCGGTTGTGGCGGAGGAGTCGATGGGGCTCCGCTTGCTGCTGAACGTTGGGATCCCTGCAGCATCACTCCGGATGCACTTGCGGCGACGGGCCTGGATCCGGAGTACCGCCTCGAAGGCTGGGGCGAGGGTATCGAGGTACCAGAATGGAAACGCTGTGTGTTCCACGCAGTCGGCGGAGTCGATTATCCGTACGGTTTGAACGTGATGTCTTCGATTGATCACACCATCACCGACGCAAGGGAAGATGTATCCAATCGTGAAGGTCGTGATCTTGCGATCGGCGGCCGTGACGCATACATGTATCAGACGGATTTCGACGCCGCGCTCCGGGACTGTCAGATTGCCCTCGCTACGCCCCCTGGAGTCGTCGTGTTCGCGGTGCTCTACAACACAGACGACGGTGCCGATGCCTGCGAGATCGTGTTGAAACACGTCACCGATCTCGAATCCGCGGTTCCGTCCACACAGCAGTAAGGGGTCTCGATGGGCAATCCAAATGAACCGGCGACAACTTGGCAGGCGCTCGCGGTGGCCGCCGACAGCGGCCACCTCTATCTCGATCCTGGGGCTGCACAGTCGTGCCATTCGGCGTGTGACGCGTATATATCGAAACTCAAAAGCCATCAAGAGACCGCGCGAGCGCTCGCTGACGTCACCGGGTTCGGAGACTTCCAGATGGGTGATCAGCTCAGGCAGATCTTCGCCGATAAAGCAGTCGGCGGTGAGAACAACATGGTCGACGTACTGCAAAGCCACATCGATGTCGTCGAGAAGATGAAGGTGGTCTTCGGCAAGTTCTTCGCCGCTACCAACGCGGTCGACGATAGCAACGCCGCTGGCTTACGCGCCGAGGGTCCGAACTGATCCTTGGCGCCGTCGCCTCACAGCCCCTCTACCCAGTACGCCCATCTCGGGTCGCTCATCTTGATCCTCGCCCGCGCCAGCTTCCAGGACCCGTATTTGTGGTAGTCGAAGTCCCAGGCCCCGCTGAGCTTGTGGTTCACACACCCCCACAGTCCCCATTTGACGTCGGCGAGGAAGCTACACACCTGCACCCGGGACACCATGGACCACTCCGCTTTACCGAAGAACTCCTCGATCAACTCCATGACCTGCTGCTCGCCGTAGAACATTTCCGTCACCAGGACAGCGAGCTCATAGGCACGG
>NZ_JBAWFH010000136.1:0-22202 GCF_049591685.1 Rhodococcus sp. (in: high G+C Gram-positive bacteria)
GTAGAGCAGACGCCTATACGAAAGGTTTATCGGGATGCCCAATTTTCCAGGCTTGGCCCACGTTGCGATAACGGTGTCGGATCTCGACCGGAGCGTCGAATGGTATTCGCGGTTGTTCGATTCCCGCCCGGTGCTGGACGAAGACGAGGAGTCTGGCACTTTCCATCATTCGGTTTTCGCGCTCGCCGACGGCATGCTGTTCGGGCTGCATACACACCACGGTTCGACGGCTGAGGGGCCGTTCGACGAACGCCGCACAGGCCTGGACCACATCGCGTTCGGGTGCTCCCAGGAAGAACTGATCCAGTGGCGGGATAGGTTGACCGAGCTGAAGATCGAACATTCCGGCATCAAGCACGCCCACTACGGTTCGGGTATCTCGTTCCGAGACGTGGACAATGTCGCCCTCGAATTTTTCGCCCCACCCGCATGAGCCCCACTTTCGCGCAGAGTGGTCCCTACTGAGCCCAGCAGCACGGGATCGCAGCCCTCGCGAGATGCTGCTCGAGTATGCCGCGAAGGTCTTGAACCATGGCGCGCTGAGTGTCGAAAACCGTACCGAAGCACTGCTGATGCGCACCCTCGACCTTTTTAGCGGTCGCTCCGCGAGTCGACCGCGTCGTCCGGCGGAAGCGTTCGAAATCGTCAGGCATGAAGGGGGAGTCTGACCGCTCGACTCAGGTCTCAGACCGACGCGCATCCCGAACTCCGTAGCGGACGATTCGCTACGAGGTCCGAGCGGACCGAAATCTCTGGGGTGGTCCGATGCGGTGTCTTGGAGCGGCGGGCTGGTCGATTGCCTCGGACTTGTCGGAACCGGCTGCGCGGCGGAGTCGCTCAGTCACGGTCAGCCCACCCCAGACGCCGTATGGCTCCCCGCAGTCGAGCGCGTGCTGAAGACACCGCTCGACTATCGGGCACTGCGCGCACACCAGTTTGGCATCTCGTTCTGCTTTGGCCAAAGCCGACCCGCGAAGGCCTCGTGGGGGAAAGAACATGCCGATGGGCATGGAGCGGCAGGCGGCCTCGATCTGCCACTCCCACTCGTCATTTCGGGGCTTCGGCAACCGCACCGGAGCGAGGTGATGACGCACTGTCGGCTCCCTCTACGAAGTATCTGCGATGTCGATCTTGTCAACGTGCCAGCGCAGCGCGGATGTCGGTGCGCATACCCTGTTCGATACCGTCCTGTGCGGCTGTTCGTTCGAGCGCAGCCGTGACGTCTTGACGAGCGATGACGACCAGGCCGTCGGAGTCTCCGATGATGGCGTCGCCTGGATTGCAGACGATATTGCCGCAGGCGACGGGGAAGCCGACTTGGCCGGGTCCGTTCTTCCAAGGTCCTGCGGGGCTGACGCCGCGGGCGTAGACGGGGAGCTTCATAGCCGTCAGTTCGTCGACGTCGCGGGTGGAGCCGTCGATGACGACACCGGCGATACCTTTGGAGGTGCAGATTTCACCCAGGATGTCGCCGAACACCGCTCGGCTGATCTCGCCGTATCCGTTGATGACGAGGACATCGCCGGGCTGGGCGTCGTCGAGCGCCCGGTGAATGGCGAGGTTGTCACCTTCGCGGGCCAGAATCGGCAGTATGGTACCGGCCAACTTCAGTCCGGGCGTGACGAGTTCGATCTGGGCGGACAGCAGTCCCATCCGTTTTTGCGCGTCACCGATCAGAGCGACAGGGTACTGCGCGAGCGCGGCGATGGCGTCGAGGTCCGCTCGATCCCAGCTCGGTGCGATATCGATATTCGAGGCGTCGGCTTTGATGAACATCATTCTCCTACAAGGTAAGTGGGTGTGTCAGTGGCCGGTGGCGGGAGCCAGTACGGCGTTGACGACGTTGTCGGGTGTCTCGTTCGCGAGCGCCTGTCGGATGCAGGTGACTGCTCCGTGGCCTGCTGTTTCGAAGGCCTTGTCGGTCTGGCCTGCGACGTGGGGGGTGATGATGAGGTTGCTCAGGTGGTCGAGTTGTTCGGCGAGTGCGGTGTACGGCAGCGGGTTCTTCATGTCGATGGATTCGCCGCTGAGGACGTCCAGAGCGGCTCCGCCGAGGTGGCCGTCGGTGAGGGCTACAGCGAGTGCGGATTCGTCGATCAATCCACCGCGTGAGGTGTTGATCAGGAATGCGCCCGGCCGCATACGTTGCAGCGCGGAGGCGTCGATCAACGATGCGGTCACGTCGGTGAGCGGGACGTGCAGCGAGATGACGTCGGACTGGTCGATCAGGTCGTCGAGTGAGACGAGCGTGGCGCCGGCGGCTGTGACGGCGTCAGCGGTGATGAACGGGTCGGAGACATGGATGGTCATGCCGAACCCGCGGGCGATGTCGGCGACGATGCGTGCGATGTTGCCGAACCCGACGAGTCCGAGTGTGCGACCGCCGAGTTCGAACCCGTTGAGCTGTGGCTTGAGGTCCGACCACCCTCCGGCTGCGACGCCGTTGGTGGCGGTCGGGGTCTTGCGGGCCAGCGACAACAGCAGCGCGAAGACGTGTTCGGCGACGGCGCGGCTGTTGCTGCCCGGGGTGGTGGTGACCCACACGCCGTGTGCGGTCGCGGCGTCGAGGTCGACGTTGTCGGTTCCCACGCCGTGGCGGGCGATGATCTTGAGCTTGGGGGAGCCGGTGATCATGTCGGCAGAAAAGGTCTCTGCCCGCAAGAGAACGGCATCGACGCGATCTTGTACGTCGCTGTATTGCACGGAGTCGGGGCCATAGCCGAGGTTGACCTCGCCCATGTCGCTCAACGCGGCCAGGGCGTCGGGGTGGATCGGGTCGGAGACATAGAAGGTGTGCATGTGAAAACCTTTGTGTCGGTGTCGCGGTCAGCTGTAGAGGTGGGTGTCGGTCTTGCTTCGACGGACGGTGCCGGCGACGATGGCAAGGCCGAAAACTCCGAATCCGACGAGGATGAACGCGGGGATGAGGATGTTCCCGGTGGCGTCGATCAGCCACGTCGAGACGTAGGGGCCTGCGCCGCCGCCGATGACTGCGCCGATGCTGTGGCCGAAGGCAACGCCGCTGTGTCTGACCTGAACGGGGAAGAACTCGGTCATCGAGCTGTAGGTACCGACCTGGCAGAGCGCGTAAGGAATCATGCCGAGCAGCAGGCCGGCGATCGCGACGGGGAACGACCCGAGGCCCATCAGCAAGAACGAGGGGATGGTGACCACGATGTACGCGGTGTAGGCCATGAGCAACAGTCGCTTGCCGCCGACCCGTGAGCCGAAGTAACCGACGCACGGAATGAGAACCGATGCGCTCAGGACGGCGAACAGAACGATCGTCGACGCTTGGCCCTTGGAGAAATCTAGCGAGGTGCTCAGGTAGACGGCGATGAAGACAGTACCGATGTAGGTGCCGACGTTCTGCACCGTCGAGATGGCGACGACCTTGAGCAGCGGTGCGCGGTGGTTGGCCCAGAGCCGTTTGAGTGGGCTGTCGGTGTTGGTTTCGGCCTTCTTCGAGGCTGTGAACTCAGGACTGTCCTCGACGCTCAGGCGGAGGTAGAGGCACAGAATGCCGAGGGGGACAGCGAGAAGGAACGGAATGCGCCAGCCCCAGGCTTCCATCTGTTCGGCGGGCAGCATGCTCGCGGCGAGTGCGGCCATACCGGCGGCGGCACCCTTACCGAGCTGCGCGACACCGGGAACGAACGAGATGTAGAAGGGGCGCTTGGACGGCTCGGCCCATTCGCGGATGTAGCTTGCCGCTCCGCCGATCTCACCACCGGTCGAGAAGCCCTGCAGCATCCGGAAGATCACCAGCAGGATGGGGGCTGCGACTCCGATCTGTGCGTATCCCGGCAGGAGGCCGGTCAGGGCGGCTGCCGCGCTCATCAACCCGATGCTGGCGATCAGGCTGGTCCGTCGTCCGACTCTGTCGCCGAGGCGCCCGAAGTACAGCGCACCCAGCGGGCGCACGAGGAATGCGGAACCGAACACCAGCAAGGTGTTCAGCAGGCCGATCGTTGGGTTTTCGCTGGGGAAGAACACGACCGACAGGGTGGCGGCGACGTATCCGTACACGCTGAAGTCGTAGTACTCGATGAACGTGCCGAACGCCGCAACAGCCGTGGCCTTCTTGGCCTTCTTGCGCTGCTCGGGATTGAACGTGTTCACGTCCTCGACTGTAGATGGCTCCACAATGACCTCCGGTTAAAAGATGGGACAGTGTCCTGCCCTATAGTCATAAGTGTGGGGCCGATCACTCGCCGCTGTCAAGTGTCGGTTCCGAGAGGCACAGAACCGCGCCAGGGTGAAGTGACACTAAACTGCTGGCATCGAGGGCGCTGGGCTAGGACAACACGGAAAGGGGTGCAGTGTGACTGTCACGGATAGCGACGCGCGCGCCGGATCCGCCCGAGGGTCGTGGGACTCCTACCTCGAAGCGGTGCCCGACGGCACAGACCGCGTCGTCGCTCTTCTCGACGAACTGGTTCGACGCCCAGCGGAAGACTCGCGGGGGGTCCGTGACTTGGCCATCGATCTCGGTTCGACCAAGAGCACCGTGGCCCGGCTGCTGCAGGAGATGTCGAATTCGAATCTGACGCATAGAGATGCTCGGGGTCGTTATCACGTCGGCGCCCGACTGAGAGTGTTGACATCGCGAGTGCATCTGTCGTGCAGCATCTTTCGTGACGGTGGGGACATCGCCCAAGAACTGGCGGACGCCGCCGGGTCTACGGCCACCATCAACCTTGTCAGCGCGAACAAAATCAGTGGCTTCGTGGCAGTACGACGCTCGTCGGTGGGGCCGATTGGCTACAATCTGACCCCGGGCACCGCCCTGCCGCTACACGCGGGAGCAACCGGGCGGGCCCTGTTGTCGGCGATGGACGGCGACATCCCCGACAACCTCGAACTCACCCGCTTCACAACCGACACCATCACCGGCCTGGCATCGTTGCGAGAGCACATCGAACGCGACCGACGCAACGGGTACGTGCTGAGCATCGGGCAGCACTTCGTGCAGGCGGCGGGGCTGTCGGCGCCGTTCGTCTTCGACGGCATTCCTGCCGCGGTCACCATCACTCGCCCTCGTACCGATACCACCGAACACGACCTGCGGGAGCTCGTCCCCCTCGTACTCGACGCCGCCAGAAGGCTTGGCAGACTAAGCGATTCAGGCGACAACGCCAACACAGATCACCCCGCCAGAATCGGTCCCGACGCATCCGACGGCGGCACCGCAGTGGACCGACTCGAACGGCTCATCGCGGCTCTCGCCCGCCACCCGAAAGGCCTCCCCACAGGGGGTCGAGCGCTTGGCCGCGTCATCCGGGCCAATCCCTCCACTGCGACGAAGCTACTGGGTGTCGCCCTACACTCGGGTCTGGCGACCAAGTCGATGGACACCCTCGAAATCGGCCCCACGCTGATGCGTTGGTCGGCACTGCTCGGTGTTGCCGAGACCGTCGCCGAACTCGTGCGGCCCGCGGTAGCGGAACTGTCTCGGCAGACAGGCGAGACCGTCGGGCTGATCGAGCTCGATCAACCCACTCGTATCGCCCGGCAGACGTTGGTAGTCCAGGGGAGCCAGCAGATGCACTATTGGATGGCGACGGACACCGATATTCCGCTCCACGCTGGTGCGTCGGGAAAAGCGATTCTTGCCCACCTCCCGCCGGACGTACTCCCGCAACTTCCGTTGGTGAGGTACACCGCCAACACTGACATCGACCCGGCCTCGATCGCGCGCGCACTCGAGGACATCAAGAGGCGCGGCTGGGCAGTCGGCGACGGCGAACGCATCCCCGAGGCATTCGGCATCGCGGCGCCGTACTTCACGGACGGGCAGATAACGGGGTCGATCACCGTCACGATCCCGAAGCTCCGTGTCGAGTACGTCGATACATCGGAGATTGCAGCCGCGGTAGTGCGCACGGCTGAGCAGATCTCCCAGATCTTGTCCTTGGGCTGAACGGGCCAAGAATCGCCAACCTGCATCGAGAGGCACTCACTGACAGCTCGGCACTCGTGGGCCGCGTGAGGATCGGACTCAACGATGGTGTCTCCAGGATGGATCCCGTCGCCGCAAAACCATTGGCGACCTCGGACGCCACAAATACCTCCTGTGGGCGCAGTCGATCGCCAAGCTCGCCGAATAACTCGACGCCGAAGCACAACAGCGGCCGCGCGAACCCTATGTGAGCGGCCGTGCTGGCTCGGTAGCTGAGGACCCCGGCTGGGTCGTGTCCGTTTTGCCCGTACGACGCGGTGTTGTGCGCTCGGCCTTGTGGATTCGGGTCGGGGTAGCGCGAACGCGGGTGCGTCGGCGCTACCCATATCGAGGCAGTGTCGGACGGCTTCCCCTGATCGATGGCAATCCTCAAATTGCGAGGTCTGTGAGCCATTGCTGCACGCTGCGGGGGCTCATTCCGAGCAGTTTTTGTGCGGATCGTTCGGAGGAGATGACCTCGCCGGATTGAGTCGCTCGGTGACGGTAGGAGTCGATGACGGGGCCTGCAGCGCCCTCGCCGAACAGTGGGGTGATCATGTCGCCGTAGTGCTCGGGTGAGATGGCGTCGAATGTGACGGGCCGGTCGAAGTAGGTTGCGAACCCTTTCGCCAGATCGGAACCGACCAGTCCCGGGAGTGCACCGACGGAGACGATGCCGGTGACCGACGTGTCGGTGAGCAGGCGAACTGCGACGTCGGCGATGTCGAGGTGAGAGCTCCATGAGACCGCATAGTCGTCACGGATCGGGTACATCAACGTGCCGTTCTCGCGGACGGGCCCCAGTGACACGGGCAGAAGGAGGTTCTCGAGAAACAGTCGGGGCTCGATGACAGCGTAGGAGACTCCGCTCTCGTGCAACTGGTGCGCTAGCACTTCGGGTGCCGACGACGGTGGTGCCGATTCGTCGACGGTGGCTCCGCTGGTAGAGAACACCACGCGAGCCGGGCGAGCACGTCGCACGGCGTCACCGATCGCGTGGGCGAAGGCCATTTGGTCTGCCAACGGGCCGATAGGAATGTGGACGAAGATGCCATCTGCTCCGGTGTAGGCATTGGCGAGCGAGTCGATGGAGGTGTAGTCGACGGCGACTGCTGGGACCCCGATCGTCGAGGTGTTGCGTACGGCGGCGGTGGTGTGGTGGCCGGCGGCGGTCATGGCGGACAGGACAGGGGAACCTTGGGCGCCGGAAGCGCCGTGCACGATGTAGGTCATGAGGTAATTAATGCATAGGTTGCAGTGGTTACATCAAGTGCAGTAAGGGTAGTCTGGCGCAGTGTGAGGCCTATGAAGTTCGACGAATGCACCACTGACACTTGCGGGATCGCCCGCTTCCTGAGCTTGTGGACGGTCCGTGGGCGACGTTGATCGTCCGTGAACTACTGACCGGCCCGGCCAGGTTCGGCGAACTGCTCGCGGCGTTGGATGGGATCAGTGCGCATACCTCGACCAACCGACTTCGCAAGTTCGAGACGTACGGTTTGCTCACTCGCACGTCCTACCCGGAGATTCCACCCCGTGTGGTTTACGAACTCACCCCGTTGGGGCAGGGGTTGAGTTCCGTCCTCGAAGCGATGAACCGATGGGTGCTGACCGTGCCCATCGTGGCATCGGACTGAACCGCACCCGCCTGCGTCATCGGCATGGCGTCGAGCCTGGCATTAGGTCAGTAAGTAGTGACATATTGACTGCCGAGTACGGACGCTGTACGTTGGCGTGACGCACAGCACATCAAACGGTGCAGCGTGGGCAAGTACATCAAACCGCGCAATGGGTCGTCATCTGCACACGGGGGATGGCCGGCAGTGCCTTTCGGCACGTGCGCGCCTGATCGATGCCGGAAAACTCGCCGCTACGGACGATGGGACTATCAATGGACTTTCAGCGCTACTTTGCAGGGCCTGATTCGAGTTTGGACGAGCAGATCGAAAGTTACGCGACCAGTCGGGTACCCGCCAATCGGCGCTGGCCTCGGCCCGCGATTCTCTTGGTGTTGACCGGAAACGTAACGGCAATGTTCTGGTTTCTCCTCGGAGGCCAGTTGGGCTTCCTGGTCGGGTGGCCACTCATGCTCATACCTATCGCGTACATGATCATCGGTGCCACCGTTGTCGGCGGATTAATCATGCGGATCGCAAGCAAAGAAGGCTTGTCGTTGCCGCTCTTGAGCCGCGGATTGGGGTTCGGTGTCAAAGGTTCTGCCGTAGCGTCTGTCGTTTACGCGGTGAATTACGTCTTCTACTTCATCTTCGAAGGCAGCATTGTCTCGCACGCCCTCAGTGAGTGGGCTGGGATACCTATCGATTCATTCTGGGCGACCATCGTATTCTCCGGAGTTGCGCTCGTGGCGCTGTACTGCAGCTGGCGAGGAATGCACTCGATGAACATTCTCCAGAAGTTCGGACTCCCGATTTTCCTTGTACTGTTCGTCGTCGGCATCATCATGCTGGCGCAGGGCTATGTCCTCGTCGGCCCGGGGGAGTGGAAGGCCACCGGCTCCGTCGGCGCTGTTGCAATGTGGCAGGCCATGAGCCTCCTGAACGGTCAGATTGTCTTCCAAGGCCTTATCGCCACCGACTACGGCCGATTCGTCAAAACCACCGTGGGATACCGTGGGACGGCCGGCCTGATGTTCACGGAGCTGTTGATGTGCTCCGTCGTGATTGTTCTCGGTGCATTCCTGGGATTCACCATGATCGGAAGCTTTGAGAATCGGCCGAATCCCGAATTGGCCGCGACCGATCCGGGCCTGATATTTGCAGTGATGATGGGTCTTCTAGGCGTGATCTTCGCAGTCGTGACCCAGATACGTATCAACGTCATAAATTTGTATTCCGGTTCCCTGGCCCTATCGAATGCAGCGGATGCGCTCAGTCGCCGTAAGGTTGGTCGACAGTGGTGGATGGTCGCCATGATCGCCGTGGGAATTGCCGCATACCCACTCAATGTCCTGCAATACACCGACAAATTCTTGGCCGTCACCGGAATCATGACGAACACCTGGATTTTTATCCTGCTTGCGGATTATTTTGTATGCCGGAAGATGCTAGGCCTGGCACCCTTCGAAAATATCGAATACGACGACGTGAGGGTGCGAAGCTGGAATGTCCCCGGCATCTTGGCAATGGGTACCGGGATAGTGATCGGTGGTGCAGGTGTGCTCGGATTGTACCCGACCTACTACGCCTCTTTCCTTGCAATGGTGATCGGTCCGATGGTGTACGTCCCGTTGACGTATCTGACGAAGGGACGGTACTACTTCGTAGCTCCGGTCGATCCACCTACGGTAGGCGAAGTGCCCGCGACCGCTGATAAGTGACGGAATCGGTGCCGACAGCGGTTGCCCTCACCGGTTGTACTGAAAAGTGCGGAAGGCCGCACTTCCAGTCTGTCACCAGACGTGCGAAATCACCGAGAGAATTGATTCGTGCAATCGCAGGAACTTGCGCGCCACAGGACGCCTATCGCCCGCGTGGTCGACATGTAAGCCGCAATCGAATGGGCAGTTCACTAAAACTTGTTATGCCACCTCATATTGACATGACTATATTGTGATCAGCACAGTAGGCATTCGCACAATGACGCGTCACCAGGAGTTACTATGCAGATACCGTTCCACGTCAATGACTTTCTCAACCGCGCAGTCTCGGTTTACGGAGACCGAATCGGTGTCGTGGACGAACCTGATCAGCCGGCTCCGAGTCTCGGCGACCTCACGTACCGACAACTTGGGATGCTTGCGCGACGCCAGGCCGCCCGGCTCGACGAGTACGGGATCGCTGCCGGTGAGCGAGTGGCAATCGTCAGCCAGAACAGCGGTCGTCTACTGGCCTCTTTCTTCGGCGTCAGCGGATGGGGCCGGGTCCTCGTACCGGTCAACTTCCGGCTGAGCGCCGCCGAGGTGCAATACATCGTCGATCATTCGGGGGCCCGGGTACTTTTCATCGATCCAGAACTCGAGGAGCATCTGTCCAGCGTCGTATGCGAGCACAAATTCGTCCTGGGAGACGATGCCTCGCTCTACGCCTCGACCGAGATCGAACCGTCGGCTTGGGAACACGACGAATCCGCCCTCGCCGCAATCAATTACACTTCCGGGACGACCGCTCGTCCCAAGGGGGTGCAGATCACACACCGCAACATCTGGGTAAATTCCATGACCTTCGGCCTGCACATCCAGGCCGGTGATCGCGACGTGTACCTACACACTTTGCCGATGTTCCACGCAAACGGGTGGGGTATGCCATTCCTCATGAGCGGCGTGGGAGCCCGACACATCGTGCTGCGCAAAGTCGACGGAGCCGAAATCCTGCGACGTGTCCGAGACCATAGGGTGACCGTGCTCTGCGCCGCGCCGGCGGTCGTGTCGTCGATACTCGATGCGGCGCTGGCTTGGGACGGCGAAGTGCCGGGCAAAGCTCGGGTTCGGATCATGGTCGCCGGTGCTCCGCCCCCCACCCGAACTATCGCCCGCGTGGAGGAGGAACTCGGCTGGGAGTTCATTCAGTTGTACGGACTGACCGAGACATCACCTGTGCTCACCGTCAACAGAACAAGAGAGGAATGGGACGACCTCGACGTCGAGGAACGAGCTCAGAGGCTGGGTCGGGCTGGACCTCCGGCCCTCGGTGTGACGTTGAGCATCGACCGATCGACGGCAGGCGCCGGTGAAGTGCTTGCTCGGTCGAACGTTGTGACGCAGGGATACTGGCAGCAACCGGAGGAAACCGAACTAGCGCTCGCGGACGGTTGGTTCCATACGGGCGACGGTGGTCATCTGTCCGATGACGGATACCTGACTATCGCCGATCGCAAGAAAGATGTCATCGTGACCGGCGGTGAAAACGTCTCCTCGATCGAGGTGGAAGACGCTCTCTTCTCTCATCCTGCGGTGGCCGAGGTTTGTGTGATCGGCGTACCCAGCGAAAAGTGGGGCGAGACCATCAAAGCGCTCGTCGTGCTATCGCCCGATGTTGATGTCGACGGAGATATAGAAAGAGAATTGATTCGGTGGTGCAAGGCCCGTTTGGCGGGCTACAAAGCGCCGACATCGGTCGAATTCCGCACCGCGTTCGAACGTACCGCCACCGGCAAGTTGCAGAAGTTCAAAATCCGGTCGCAGTACTGGGACAGCTCGGGACGCCAGGTGAACTGACGCCCCGAGCTGTTATGCCTCAGGCGTGGTCGCAGTAGGACAGAAGGAGGAACTCTCCAACCATCGCCGGCCGCTCCACGTCTTTGATCTCGATCTCGATCTTCACGTGGCACGTGACGCCACCGTCCTGACGCTGAGATACGTTTCCCATCGAAGCCTTCAGCCTGATGTGTGAATCGACCGGGACCGGATTGGTGAAGCGCACCTTGTCCAATCCGTAGTTGACTCCGCGAGTCTCGTCGCTGACGTGAAAGATCTTACCGAGAAGATGTGGCACCAAGGCCAGAGTGAGGAACCCGTGCGCGATTGTGGTTCCGAAGGGGCCCTCGGCGGCTCGGTGACGATCAGTATGGATCCATTGGCGATCCTCGGTGTATTCGGCAAAGCCGTCGATACGAACTTGATTGATTTCGATCCATTCGGATGTTCCGAGATCACTGCCGACCGAGTCGATCAATTGCGCATGAGTAAGCGTTGTGGTCATGTGAGCCTTCTTCCGTTGTCTCGAACGTGGGGGCGCAGCGTTCAATTTCCGTGTTGTCCATCGGTTCCTATTGCAACCACCACCCGCCCCCGTATCTCACCGGCCAGGATTTCCCGGCTGAGCGTCGGCAGGTTCTCGAAGTCGGAATCTACCGAAATTTGTTCCAATGCCTTCGGTGTTACCAGGTCTTCGAGCCTCGACCAAGCCTGCTGTCGAATTAGTGGAGGCGCCCAGACCGAGTCGACGCCAAGAAGTGAGACCCCTCGCAAGATGAACGGTAAGACCGTCGTCGGCAGGTCGATGCCACTTGCCAGTCCGCACGCTGCCACGGCTCCGCCGTAACGTATTCGCGAGAGCACGGTTGCGAGCGTGGTAGTTGCGACACTGTCCACCGCGGCCGCCCAGGTTTCGCTTGCCAATGGTCGCCCTGCATCGGCGAGTTCGTCACGGCCGATCACGTCAGTGGCACCGAGAGCTACGAGATAGTCGGTCTCCTGTGTCTTTCCGGTCGATGCGTGGACCTCATATCCGAGGGTGGAGAGCAAATGAACTGCATAACTTCCGACGCCGCCCGATGCTCCGGTAACGAGCACGGGTCCATCTTTCGGTCGTATTCCTGCACCTTCGAGACGCATTACGCACAACATGGCCGTCACGCCAGCCGTCCCGATCGCCATTGCGCCCCTTGTACCGAAAGTCCCGGGTATCGCAACGGCGTGTGTCGGGTCGATACGCTGGTAACCCGAATAGCCCCCCGGTGCTGTCTCGGACAACCCGCCTCCGGTGAGTACTACCAGTTGTCCTTCACTGAAGTGGCCTGCCGCCTCGACGACCACACCGGCGAGGTCGATGCCGCAGGTCAACGGGTAGCGACGCACCACGCCCGGACGTCCGAGCATCGCCAGACCATCCTTGTAGTTCAAGGACGAGTGGCGAACCTCGACGAGTAGTTCGGAGTCGGGAAGATCCGCCTCCGTCAGCTCGACCAGCTCGGCGGGTTGCCTGGTCGCGGTGACGCGATACGCGGGGAAGGTGAGACTAGGCACGAGGACTCCTGAGGGTCGGTTGCCAGGGGTGGACTGCGGGGCAGTGCGCGGTCATATGGCGGAACCTCGGTTCACTTGATACGGCGCTGACTTGGAAGGGTGTGATCGATGATCGATTCGGCTTCTTCGATGATGGTCCGAACGACATCGGCGCAGGACAGGACCTCGTCGATCAGACCCTGAGCCTGTCCGGCCCACCACATACCGTCTTCGACATCACCGTGTGTGAGTACGCGATCACGGCCTCGTTCGCCCGAGGCGAGATGGGCGACATCTGAGAACGATGCGCCGGGCAGCGACCCGAGCCGAGCAATGTCCTCCGACAACGAGTTTCGGGCGACTCGTGCGGTATTGCCGAATTCACGGAACACAATCTGTGTGGCGCGCTCGTCATTGGTGACGATTTGGTTCTTGACGTTGTCGTGGATCGGTGCCTCGAACGTGGCCTCGAACCGCGTCCCCATGTTGATCGCACTCGCCCCGAGGGCCAGGGCCGCCACCAGTCCTGCACCAGTTGCGAATCCACCGGAGGCGATGATGGGGATGGACAATTTCCGCACTGCTGCGGGAATGAGTACGAGGCCCGGCACGTCGTCCGGTCCGGGATGACCGGCGCATTCGAAACCGTCGATACTCACGGCGTCGACGCCGAGGGATTCGGCCTTGAGGGCGTGACGTACCGACACAGCTTTGTGAATAGTCTTGATCCCGGCAGCTTTGAAGTGCGGTAGGTGTGGCGCCGGGCTGCTACCCGCTGTTTCAACGATGGTGATGCCGGATTCGACGATCACGTCTCGGTACTCGTCGTAGGGCACGGGCGTGATCGTCGGAAGAATGGTCAGATTGACCCCGAAGGGCTGATCGGTAAGTTCTCTACAGCGGCTGATTTCTCTCATCAGCGCCTCCGGTGTCGGTTGGGTCAGGGCGCTGATGAATCCGAGAGCACCTGCGTTCGCCACTGCAGCGATCAGCTCGGCGCGACCGACGGCCAGCATTCCACCGCAGACGATGGGGTGTTCGATCCCGAAAGTGTCGGTGAACTTGTTCTGAAAAGCCATGAGTACTCCTGGCGGGCCTCGGTTGTTGTCGCCTCGGGGCTTCACGTCGACGTAGACCTCGGTGACGTGTTATCGATCCCGCTGCCGGTCCGGTCAAATATTGCTCAACCAGGGTGACATGTCAACATCTGTGCACATGTTGCCTAGTCGCGGTCTTACAGTCGCGTCAGCCCGCCTCGACTCCGATGGCCGAACCTCGAACCCCCCGTGGGTTGGTGACACGTGGTCACGGCGGTAGGCTCTATTGGCGAGGCCGCGACGCCCGACACTTCGTCGGTGGTCCCACGATGTAGGGCATCAGTACACTCTTGCCGATCTGTACGCGTCGGCTACGTCGCTGTATGAGGTGGGTCCATGGGTGACATTGTCTTTTCCGAGGTAGTGCAGCTTTCGTGCGCACCCACACAGGCTTTCGATTCCATCGCGGCGGAAAATTCGCCTCGGTTGCGCCTTCCGCTCGGGAGCGTATTTCGGGTAGGCGTACCCATCAGTATCGCGGTAACGCTTCCGCCGAGTCTCGGGGGCCAACGTATCGATGTGCTCGGGCGAATCGTGCGTGTCGACCGGCCGTACAAGGTGGTGATCGCTCACGAGTTGCCTTGGCACGGAACCATCAGCGTAACAGTTCAACCCGATGCGAGCGGTGGGTGCCGCCTGCGGATAATAGGCAGCATTTCCGAAGACGTCGTCTCGTGGGCGACCCGATTCTTGCTCCCTGCGCCGCCGCTCGACGATCCGGCGCGAACGTGGAGGGTCGGTCTCCTGTCGAGCGGGACCGGACCGGCGAGCGTGTATTCGGTTGCGACGAAAAACATGGCGCTCCTCGCTGTCGAGGAGATCAACCGTGACGGGGGAGTCCTCGGACGGAGAATCGAACTTGTCCATGGAGACGATGGAACACATCCGGGACTCGGGGCGGCTGAACTCGTCCGGCTGAAGGCATCCGGTTGTGATGTCGTCCTGGCAAACGTCACGTCCGCGACTTTCCGCAAACTGCTACCTGTTGCCCGACGACAAAACGTTCTGTTGGTACATACCTTGATGAACGAGGGCGGAAGCGACAAGGAGAGCATTCGACTCGGTGAGAGACCGACGTCCCAGGCATCGGCAGTGATTCCTGCGCTGATGCAGGCTACGAGTGGGGAGCGGTTCTTTCTCGCCGGAAGTGACTACAGCTGGCCTCGCTCGATGATGCGATCAGCGCGCAACGTCATCGAGCGCTCGGGGGGCGCGGTGGACACCGAGTGCTACCTACCTCTCGGGACCAGGGACTTCGCACCGTTGATCGAGTCCATCGACAGCGATGGGTCCGAGCTGGTCGTGTCCACTTTCATCGGTGCCGACGAAGTGGCTTTCGAGCAACAGATGCACGCCATGGGAGTGGCAGCCCGTGTTCAAACCGTCTCGTTTGCGCTCGACGAGTCGACCCACGAGTACATCGGTCCGGCTGCGAGCGCCGGCTTGTGGACCGTGTTCTCCTACTTCGAGACATTGGGCTCGAATGAGAACAGTGAGTTCCTAGCCCGCTATCACACGCGATTCGGTGCCGACGCGCCTCCCGTATCGAGCGTTACCGAGTGCGTGTACGAGGCCGTCCATCTAGTGGCCCGCGCGGCGACCAATGTCGGTGATGTGCAGCCGTCGATGCTGAGACAGCAGCTCCGCGCCGGCGTCGTTATCGACGGACCACGTGGGCGTATCGAGCTTTCGGCGCGCGGGCTACGCCAACCGCTCTACCTGGCGCAGTCCGTGGGAGGAAAACTCGTGACCAACGAGATCGGTACTACCCGATCTGGCTGAAGTTTCCCTTATCGGTTGTCAGCTGCCAGCGTGCGCCGGGCGAATCATCGGCGGTGCGTCGGAACCGTGCGCGTCCGCGATGCGCTCGAACGCGGCAGCAACGGCCAGCAATTCGACCTCGCCGAACGCGCGGCCTATGAACTGAAGACCGATGGGGAGCCCCTCGTCGGAGTATCCACACGGCACCGAAATCGCCGGGAGACCCGCGAGGCTGGCCAGCGCGGTAAAGCGCATCGCGGCAGAGAGAAACGATTCGCTGTGGCCGTCGGGCAGATCGATCCGATCGGTTCCGTGGAGCGGTGCCGGGAAAGGCAGCGTCGGAACAACGATGACATCCGATCGTCGAAATACTTCGTCGAGACGTTCCGACAGCAACCTCCGGTATCGCTGCGCGTGCATGTAATCGGTCGCCGAGTACATCTCGCCGGCGTAGAGCAGGTTGCGAACATCGTCGCCGTACTTTTCCGGAGAGTCTCGAATCCACTGATGGTGGAGGACAGTAGGTTCCACTACATCGACCGTCATGAGTGCGGAGAGTGCGTGTTCGAGTCCGTCCACCTCGACGGTCCGTATGCTCGCGCCGGCAGACTCCATTCTTGCGATGCCAGCTGTGACACTGCGATACACAGCGGGGTCGAGGTTTTCCAAGCTCACTCCTTGGAGCAGGGCGAGCCGCACACCTTCGAGGTCTCCATCCAGTCGTGCAGGGTAGGAAGGCACTGGGACGGCGCGTGTACGTGTGTCGAGCGGATCGTGGCCGGCGATGGCCTCGAGCATCACTGCGCAGTCGCGCACCGACCGGGTCATCGGTCCCACTGTGTCGAGGCTCCAACACAGCGGAACTACCAGGTGGTTGCTTACTCGTCCAATCGTTGGCCGCAGGCCGACGATGCCGTTCAGAGCTGCGGGTAGACGCACCGAGGCGCCGGTGTCGGTCCCGATTGCGGCGAAACACATGCGGGCGGTGACAGCGGCAGCGGACCCACCACTGGACCCACCCGGGATCCGATCGGTATCCCACGGGTTGCGAACCGGTCCGTAATGTGGGTTGGCGCTGGTCACTCCATAGGCGTATTCGTGCATATTCAGCTTGCCGACCACAATGGCACCAGCGTCCCGCAAGCGCCGAACCACTGTGGCGGACTCCACGGACGGTATCGACGCCAGGTGCTTGCCGCCCGCCGTGGTGGGAAAGCCGGCTAGGTGCACATTGTCTTTGATGGCGATCGGAATACCGTGGAGCGGACCACGGTAAGCACCGGCAGCGATCTCGGCGTCGTATACATCAGCGAGAGCACGGGCCTGACCGTCCATCACGGTGATGAAAGCATTGATTTCGGGGTCGAACCTGGAAATCTGATCGAGAGTGGCAGCCACGAGTTCGGACGAGGACACCTCGCCCTCCCGCAGTAATTTCGCTGCGGCGACTACATCGAGATCGAGGTATTCCGCCATCATCCGCTGATTCCGTTCGACTCGGTTTTGTCGACGGTGTAGATGGGGTTTCGGTCGGTGATCGGTCCCATATATGCCGAAAGTTGAGACGACATTCCAAGCAAGTCGTCGACAAGCGGCATCAACTGCGCAATATCGACCCCGTCGAGAGCCAGACCTGCACCGGCTACCCGATTCTTCAAGGTCGCTTCGTCGAATGGGTGATACCTGCTGTCTGCGGTCACGGCCGACCTCCTAATGGCTGCCTCTGCTGAAATCCCGCGGGCGGCGGAACCGTGCGTTCATACGCCAGAGCACTGGTATACGACCTCTCGGATGCGCGACCAAGCGGATAGGGCGGATACCCCAAGTGTAAGTTTCACTGCTTTCAGTCAACATGTCAATGAATAGTGACTTGTGGGCGAGTCTATCGCGAACACATCGCCTTCCAAGGTTAACTACTCCTCGACGATGGCCTTCATTGCCTTCCAGCCGTGAGTGACTCCGCCCCCGGCCCGCAAAGCGGCAGCCACCATAACCGCCTCGGCCACATCGGCTTTGGATGCTCCGGCCTTGACCGCCCGCTTGGCGTGGTCCTCGATGCAGAATGGGCACTGCGTCGTGACAGCGACGCCAACTGCGATCAGTTCGCGGGTGGCCAGATCGAGGTTCCCGGTGTCCTTCGCGAAGACTGCCTTGTCGAACCCGAAGAACGCAGAAACCATCTCCGGCGCGGACTCCTTGATGTCACTCATGAACTTCGCTTCATCGTTGTGGGAATGCACTATTTCACCTCTCGTTGTCAAGTAACCGACTATCCCCCCCATGGGTATGTCGTGAGCTCTGATGAAGTTCAGCGGGGCGATGGTCCGGTGATCAGGGGAAGGTTGGGGTCACCGGCCCATGCCGTCATCGATCCGTCATAGACGGCGACGTCGTGACGTCCAGCCACCGACATGGCGTGTGCGACACCGGTGGCCGCGACGCCACCGCCGCAGTGCACGACGACGGTCTTCGTTGTGTCCAGCAAACCCGCATCCTCGAACAGCGTCCGCAATTCTTCGACGGGGCGCAGCCCCCCTGTCTCGCGGTTCTTGATTCTGGTGACAGGTAGGTTGATGCTGCCAGGGATATGGCCGCGGCGACCGTAAGTATTGCTATCGCCGCGGTAGGTGGCCGGATCCAGCACATTGACCAGGATCGTCGACGGGTCGTCGAGTGCGGCTTGAACCTCACCCGTCGTCCGTATCAGTTCAGGCTTCCTGCAGGCCGTGAATAGCCTGGCAGCAGCGGTGGACACGGTGTCGGTGACGGGCATCCCGGCGGCACGCCATGCCCGCAGTCCGCCGTCGAGAACTGTTGCGGATTCGAAACCTTCGAGTCGAAGCTGCCACCACAGTCGAGTGCTCCAATACCCGTCGTGCTGATCGTAGATGACCACCGTCACGCCATCGCCGATACCGAGGGCACCCGCGGCGGCGGCGAACCGCTCCGAATCCGGAACTGTCCATGGCTCGTTGCTGTCAGGGTCGGCAAAAGCGGTCAACAAGTCCGCGAACAGCGCGCCCTCGATGTGCGCCTCTTGGTAGGACATAAAACCGGATATGGGCGTGTACGGGCCTTCCGTGGGAATTGGAAGGTGGGTCGTCGCGTCCACGATTACGACATTCGGGTCGTTCTCGTGGTCGCGTAGCCAGGTGACGTCGACGAGATCAGTTTGGCGTTCTGTGGTCATGAGTTCCTCGAGTCTGTATGTGGGTGGGGCGACGGATCGGATTCGACCCGAAATGTTGTTCGATCGGGGTTTCGATGGTGTCGCAGCGTCCCAGTGTCGGCCCGGTCGAAATGACGGTGACGCTGAACCGGCCGAACACCTGGCACCTCCGGCTTGTAGGCAGTTGCGCGAGATCCAACTCGGTAAGTCGATCGCTAATGTCAACATACAGTGACATGTCGGCGTGTGGGGTACGCTTCACTCAGACGGTCCCAAGCTCGGAGGTGAATGCAGTGTCCAGTGGCGATGCCTCGGCTGTTCTCGACGCGCTCGGCGATCCGACTCGGCGTGAGATCTTGTTGATTCTCGGCGAGGGCGAGATGGCAGTCGGCGATCTGGCGGACCGAATCGAGCACGTAGGCCGCACTGCAGTGTCCAGTCACCTGCGTGTCTTGAGGCTGGCAGGTGTCGTCGTAGAGCGGCGAGAAGGCCGTTTTCGATATTACAGTGTCGATCCAGCGCCGGCGTTGCAAGTCGTGGATTTTGTTAAATCCATCTACCGTTCCGCTATGACCGAAATGGTCAACCGTGTTCCCGAGTCGGAATCGACCGGTTCGAACTCGGACGCGATGTGGGCATAAGGAAGCCGTAGTGAGCGGGATCGTCGTTGCGCATCGCGCAACTCGAATTCAGACGCCTTTCGCCTGATTGTTGCCGGTGGCCTTCGGGCCCCGCATGCTAGTTCTAAAAATCTGCCGACCGCGAGTATTCGTACCGGTCTACATTCGTCCGTTCTGATATATCCCCGGTCAACGGTATACCTACATTCTGGGGTATGTCGTTTGCCTGTAACAACCAGCATTTCAGGGTCCCGGCCGATCCAAGGCCGGGAAACTCACCGAGCGGCTGTGGCGCGCATGTCGCACAGAAGCTGGGTCACCTCCTCTACAGTTCGGGGCAGTGACGAGGGCGGCATCAACCCCTCGGCGGCAAGGGATTCCGCCAATCGCAGCGTCCAGGGCAGCTTCAACCGGGCCGCCGACAGTAAGGCCTTGCTCCCGAGTAAATCGCGCGGATCACCTTTGACCACGGCGCCGTCGCACATGACTGCTGCATCGTCGGCCCATTCCAGGGCGAAGGCGACATCGTGTGTTGCGAGGACGATTGTCGTGTCGTGCTGTTCGAGTCGCGACACGGCCTCGACCATCTCGTCGACTCCCTGCGGATCCAGACCGGCGGTCGGTTCGTCGAGGAGCAGAACACAGGGGCGCATGGCGATAGCGCCCGCTATTGCTACCCGTTTCTTCTCCCCATAGGAGAGATGATGAGTCGGTTTACGTCGCAGGTGCTCGAGACCGAGAAGGTCGAGCGCTTCCGCGACACGTTCTTTGACCTCGGTCGGTGAGAGGCCGAGATTTGATGGTCCGAACGACACATCCTGTGCCACATCGGCTGAGAACAGCTGATCGTTCGGGTCTTGGAGAACGAGCTGAACCGCTTGCCGGTGCGCTCGCAGGCCGCCGCGTGAGTATCGCAGGGGCTCACCGTCCACGAAGACCTGCCCCAAGTCGGGTCGGGTACTGCCCGCCAAGCAGGAGAGCAACGTCGATTTCCCGGATCCGTTGGCGCCCAACAATGCCAGTCGCCGGGCCGGTTCGATCTGCAGCGACGCGTCCCGCAGAACGGGAATCTCGGGGTCGTAGCCGGCGACCACGCCGTCGCCTCGAAGAATGCGGTGGCTCATGAAGCGCTCCACACCATGGTCGGCGTGGCCACCGCGAGCAGCATTCCCACAGCGGCGGCCATCCATGTCCTGCTCGTTCGAGGGGGATCGTCGAGGGTGGTGAGTTCGTTCGTGTACCCGCGGCCGGCGAGGCCCGTCTCCAGGCGGCGGGCCTGATCCCACGAGCGGATCAGGATGACCGACACCAAGTCTCCGCTTGATCTCAGTGTTTGCGTAATCGTCGTGTTTCCCAGCCGCGCAACCTGGCTGCGCCGGATCGTCCGAGTGGTGTCGAGAAGCATGAACAGCATCCGATACATCAAAGACGCCACCTCGACACAACCCGCAGGCACCCCCGAACGCCGAAGCCCTCCCATCAGATCCGTCATCGGGGTTGTGAGCGATAGAAGCAGCACAGACAGTGTTCCCGCACCGGCGCGCCCCGCGACCTCCAGCGCGTGTATGAGGGAGCTGTCGGTGATTCTGATCGTGAGCGACGGGTCGACCCGAACCGAGACGGCGACGGCGAGCGCGCTGAGCACGATGAACCCGAGTGGCGCTGTACAAGCACGACGGAACACGCGAACATCGGTGCCGGCCTGCCCCAGGATCAGATAGGTCGCCAGCCCCGCGACGGTCAGCGACGTGGGCCAGACGGGAAGGACAAGCGTTAGTGTGAGCAGGCCGAGGCTCAGCAACGCTTTCCCACCCAGACCTGTGTCACGCCAGCGGCTCGACCACGCAGCGTCATCGATGGCCAAGCCTTTCGCCTGACTCAACTCTTCACTCTTTCCGGTTCAACGGGTTCGGCGGATTCGTCGCGTCGACGATGGCGGAGCGCGCCGATGCAGTAGCCGAGAGCGATGCCGCCGAGAGCTGCTTGCAGCGCGAAAAGTCCGGATTCGACTTCGCTGGACGTCGGAGCGAAGACCGCCGAGAACCACGGCACATAGTTCGGGTTCTCTTCTTCGATCAAGGTGGTGGCGGCGGAGTCCGAGCCCACGAACCGATCATGATCGCCTGGCCTGAGCGCATCGAGCACTAGTGCCGAGGCCGCGATGAGGACGATCGCAACCAGGAGACCAAGGTTGACGAGAATCGATCTGCGCATGTCAGACCGTTCCGTGTGTCGATGGGGGAGTGACGACAGACTTGTCGGTGGCCTTGGCGGCTTTCGAGGTACGCAGAACGCCCATTCGCCGAAGTTCGGGAGCAGCAACCGTTTTGAGTACGCGGAAGACCAGCACGCCGAGCAGTCCTTCGGCCACGGCGAGGGGAATCTGCGTCAGGGCGAACACCCCGAGGAACTTTCCGATTGCACCTCCGACGCCGGACGCAGGATCGGGGAACGCCAAGCCCAGTTGAACGGAGGTGACGCAGTACGTCGAAATGTCGGCCAAGAACATGGCGGTGAAGATCGCGGCCGACGTGTTCGTCGACATCCGACTGACGAGCACGTACCCGCCGTACCCCACCCACGGACCGACTATCGCCATCGAGAAGGTGTTGGCCCCGAGCGTTGTGAGGCCGCCGTGGGCCAGAAGTAGCGCCTGAAAGAGCAGCACCACGATACCGAGGAACGCCATCACCGGCGGTCTGAACAGCACCGCGCCCAGTCCTGTCCCGGTGGGGTGACTGGAGCTACCGGTCACCGACGGGAGTTTGATGGCCGAGAGTACGAACGTGAATGCCCCCGCTGCTCCCAGGAGAAGTTTTGCCTCGGGATGTTCCCTGGTCTGACGAACGACGCAGTACGCACCGTGTACGACGAACGGCGCCGCGGCGACCGTCCAGGCAGCGGCCTGGACGGGAGGGAGAAAACCTTCGGC
>NZ_JBAWFH010000137.1:0-3248 GCF_049591685.1 Rhodococcus sp. (in: high G+C Gram-positive bacteria)
AAGCAGTCGACACCCGCTTCGGCCGCCTGCTCGACGGTGTCGACGTTGATACCGCCGTCGATCTCCACGACCAGTTTCAGTTCGCCCGCGTCGACGAGATTGCGCACGATCCGCGCCTTGTTCAACACCTCGGGCATGAAGGACTGTCCCCCGAAGCCCGGTTCGACGCTCATCACGAGCAACGTGTCGAACTCTCGCAGAATCTCGAGGTACGGCTCGATGGGTGTGCCCGGTTTGACGGACAGACCGGCCTTGGCTCCCGCGGCACGAATGTCTTTCGCGACCGCGACCGGATCGTCGGCGGCCTCGGCGTGGAACGTCACGTTGTAGGCGCCCGCTTCGGCGTAGGGCGGGGCCCACCGCGCCGGGTCCTCGATCATGAGGTGACAGTCGAGAGGAATGTCGGTGGCCTCGAGCAGGCTCTTCACCACCGGTAGTCCGAGAGTCAGATTGGGTACGAAGTGCGCGTCCATCACGTCGACGTGCAGCCAGTCGGAGCCGGCTACTGCTTCGGCTTCTTCGCCGAGGCGAGCGAAGTCCGCGGACAGGATGGACGGTGCGATCATCGGAGCAGCCACGCGATCAGCGTAGTCGTCTTCCGCGACAGCGTCCGACCACCCTGCGGACCCGGTGCTGCTCGGTTCAGCCCCAGTTCTCGGCTCTGGTGAGGCAGAACGGATGTCCGGAGGGATCGAGAAGAACCCGCCAGGTCTCCCCCGGCTGCTCGGCCGGCATCGTCGCGCCCAGAGACACCGCACGGTTCGCTGCGTCGTCGAGGTCCGCTACCGCGAGGTCGAAGTGAAACTGCTTGGTGCCGTACTGATTCGGCCACGCGGGTGCCTGAAAGTCCTCGACCCTGCCGAAACCGAGGGCGTTGCTCGGGCCCGAGAGCATGGCGTACTCCTTCTCTGCGTGCACGACGTCCCAACCCAGGATTGCCGACCAGAATGTCGCGCTCACCTCCGGGTCTGCACAGTCCACTGTCACCATTTTCAGTGTGGCGATGGGCATCTCGGTCATGTTCACTCCTCCGCGGTCTGTACGTGTACCAGGTTCGTGTGTCAGCCTCCTACACTCCACCGAATGGCGGATCGGAAAAACGCGACCCGCCCGACGTCGACTCATGCCGGGATCCTTCGCCCCGACCAGCTCGCCCGCCACGTCGAGCTCGCCAGGTTGCCGTGCGCGGACGTTCTCTCCCCGTGGATCGAGTACTACTGGACTCTCCGCTGGGATTTGCCCGCCGGTGCCGTGTACTGCAGTTCGACCCTGCCGCATCCGTCGTGCACCCTGAGCATCGAGCGCGGGCACGTACGCGACGCGGTCGCGAACCTGGGCGGCCCGGTGGCGGGTGACCGGAGTGCTCACCCGCCGCTTCGACGTGAGGGTGGCGGAGAGCGGGTGGGTGTTCGGCGCCAAATTCCGCCCCGGCGGCTTCCCCAGCTTCACCGGCACGGTGGCACGGGAGCTGCGGGACGTGCAGGCGACCGCACCGACCGCGTTCCATCCGGACGCGGTTGCCGCACTGCCGGAACTGGGCCCGGACGTCGATGCAGACGACTGCCGGTCCGTGATGGACGACACCTGCGCGCCTACGCCGGGACGCCCGAACCCGACTACTCGCGCGTTCTCTTCTATCACGGCGACAATGCTGAACGACCGCTCACTGATCCGGGAGGCGCAGCTGGAGGAACGATGCGGACTCGGCACGCGGCGGGTGCAGCGCCTCTTCGAACGGTACGTCGGAGCGACGCCGAAATGGGTTCTGGCCCGGTACCGCATGCACGACGCCGTCAGCGACCTCGACTCCGGCTACCGGGGAACCTTCACCGACCTCGCGGCGCGACACGGTTGGTTCGACCAGGCGCACTTCACTCGCGAATTCACCGAACTGGTGGGTGTGCCTCCCGGTGAATACCTGAAGTGACACAGCCTTATCACTCAGTGCTGCTGGGTCGCTGCCGCTACGCGCTGGTCGCTGCCGCTACGCGCTGGGTCGCTGCAACGCAGCGAAGAACATGGCGTCCGTTCCGTGCCGGTGCGGCCAGAGCTGAACCGACGGCCCGTCGCCGACGTCCGCGACCTCCGGTACGAGCGTGCGTGTGTCGAGCTCGCGGACGCCGTGCCGGCGGACCGCGTCCGCGACGACGGCGGTGGTTTCGGACAGGTGGGGTGAGCAAGTCGAATACACGACCACTCCCCCTGGCCGTACGAGTCGCAGCGCGGAGGCGAGCAGTTCCTTCTGTAGCTTGACCAGGCCCGCGACGTCGTCGGCCGACCGCCGCCAGCGCGCTTCGGGACGTCGCCGCAACGCACCGAGTCCGGTACACGGCGCGTCGACGAGGACGCGATCGTAGCCACCGCCTAGACCCGTGTCGCGGCCGTCGACCACGTGCACGGTGACGGGAAGAGTCTTGGTCGTCTTTCGTACGAGTTCGGCGCGATGCGGTGTCGGTTCGACGGCGTCGAGGTGCGCCCCATCGATCTCGGCGAGTGCGCCGAGCAGGGCGGCTTTCCCGCCGGGCCCCGCGCACAGGTCGAGCCAACGACCGCCGTCCGGACCGTCGAGGGGCGCCATCGTCAGAGCGCGGGCGACCAGCTGGCTACCTTCGTCCTGCACGCCGGCCAGGCCGTCGCGTACTGCGTCCAGTTTGCCGGGGTCACCGCCGTCGAGGTACACAGCGTAGGGCGAGTACCGGCCTTCTTCGCCGCCGGTGATCAGTGCCAGTTCCTCGGCCGAAATCTCTCCGGGCCGGGCGACGAGATGCACCGCCGGTCTCGCGTCATCGGCTTCGAGCACAGCGGCGAGTTCTCCGGCGTCCGCGCCCAGCGCGTCGGCGAACGACTGAGCGATCCACCGGGGATGCGCGTTGGCGAAGGCGAGCCGACCGACAGGGTCTTTGTCGGCATCGGGCGCGAGCTCGTCGACCCACTGGTCGGCTGTCTTCTCCGAGACTCTGCGTAGTACCGCGTTGACGAATCCGGCTTTGCCACTGCCGAATTCTGCGCGTGTCAGGTCCACCGATGTTGCAACAGCGGCGTGCGGTGCGACCCTCGTGCGCAACAGCTGATACGCCCCGAGCCGCAAGATGTCGAGCAAGCCGCCGTCGATGTCGGCAATACTGCGACCCGAACCGCTCTCGATGACCGCGTCGAGCAAACCCCGCGCGCGCGAGGCGCCGTAGGCGAGCTCGGTGGCCAGGGCGGCGTCGCGGGTGTCGAGCTTGCGGTCGCGCAGCAAACCGGGC
>NZ_JBAWFH010000138.1:0-4170 GCF_049591685.1 Rhodococcus sp. (in: high G+C Gram-positive bacteria)
GGGAACGCGCGGTGGCTGCGGCCGCGGCGCCGGACGCCGAGGCTGCTCGACGGCACCGTCACGCGTACGTCCGTCACGGGTAGAGGTATCCCGATCCGGACGATACGGATTCGCGGCAGGCCGGTCGTAGCGCAGTTCGTCACGTTCGCGGCGTGCCCGCCTGCCCTCGGGCGGCTGCTCGCGGCCCGCTCGCCTCGACCGTGCAGCGGGCTCGGTCGACCGGCTGCGTTCTCCGCGGGTTTGCCCTGCGGCCCGCCTGCGCTCGCCGCGAGTGGTGGGGCGTTCTTTCTGGCCGACGCGTGCCTGCTCACGCTCTCGCGTGGGCTTGGCCTTCGACTCGGGCTTCGATTTCGACGCAGGCTTTGAATTGGATTCAGGTTTGGGCTTGTCGCGAACCGAACGGCGGGTGGTTGCGGGTGCGTGGCTTGCCTGCCGCTTCGCGAAGACCCTGGCGGCACCGACCGCGAGCGCCAGGACGGTACCGAGCAGCATCAGCGGAAAACGGTTGACGAGCGGGATGGCAACGTTGAGCAAGATGTCTTTCAGCCCGGTGCCCGGGTTCTCGGTGAAGTACTGATACGAGAGCGGTACGGCTACGAACAGGATCAGCGGAGCCTGCACGAGCGCCGTGAACAATCCGCGATAGCGAACGAGCACGACGGCTGCGACGACCCCGATGATGTAGAAGCACGCGAATGCAGACGTCAGTTCTGTTCCGCGGGCGGCGTCGATGACGAACCCGAGAAATGTCGCGCCGACGGCAATCGCCACTGCCCCCCAAGCAGGGACGCCGGGCACGGTTGCAAGAGCTGAACGCTGATCCAGCGGTACCCCGGAACGGGCACGTTGGGAGGTAGACACCCCCCGAGGTTAGCGGCTGTTCACCCCACTGCGTCGCTGACATGACCGAACTGCACGTAGGAGTGGGACGAATCGGACGTGCGCGGGCGTGTGTCCACGCGCCGGACTTCCACCACGTCGGTGTCGAACATCTCGAGTTCGTGAAGCTTGCGGGCCGTGACGCCGACCCGTGCGTCGACCGAGGACACCGTTGCGTTGAACGAGTCGACGGCCTTGCCGATGTGGCTCCCGAGCTTGTCGAGGTGTGTGGACACTACCCCGAGTCGGGTGTACAGCTCGCGGCCCAACTGTTGAATTCGGGCGGCGTCCTCGGCCAGAGACTCCTGCTTCCACGTGTAGGCGACAGTTCGGAGAAGAGCGACGAGGGTGGTGGGCGTGGCAAGGATCACGTTCCTTGTGAACGCGTACTCGAGCAGAGTCGAATCGGTGGTGAGCGCAGCGTCGAGGAACGGATCACCTGGGACGAACAGCACCACGAACTCGGGCGTCGGCTCGAACGAGCGCCAGTACTCCTTGGCTGCCAATTGGTCCACGTGGGTCCGCAGATGTCGGGCATGCCGGGTCATCTGCTTGGCGCGCTTGTCGACATCTTCCTCCTGCGCGGCGTCGAGGTAGGCGGCGAACGGCACCTTCGCGTCGACCACGATCTGCCTGCCGCCGGCGAGGTGCACGATCATGTCCGGCCGAATGCCGTCGGCGGAAACCTGGGTGTCGAAGTCGCAGTGCTTGACCATGCCCGCCAACTCGACGACCCGCTCCAGCTGTATCTCGCCCCACCGGCCGCGAATCTGTGGAGCACGCAGCGCGGTGACCAACTGCGACGTCTGCACCGACAACTGCTGTGATGCGCGGTGCATCCCCGACACCTGCTCGGTGAGCCCCGCATAGGCACGAATCCGATTGTGCTCGACCTGCCGCACGTGTTCGGTGAGTGCGTCCACGGCATCGTGCAAAGGCTCGACCAGATGCGAGACCTGCTGACCGATCGCGCCGGAGTGCCGACGCGCGGAGTCCTCGTTGACCGCGGCGAGCGACCGACGGAGCAACGCCTCGTTGTCGCGCAGCGCAGCCAACTGAGCTTCGGCGCGCACAGCTCGGTCTCCGGTGCGCGAAGCATGCAACAGCCACCCCATCACGGTGCCGAGTACGAGGGCGAAGACCATGCCCAGGGCAGTCAGTGCGTTCATGAGCCGAATGATGCACGACGGTACCGACACACAGCAGGGACCGGACCGACACACAGCAGGGACCGGGCCGACTGGCAGCGGGGACCGGGCCGACTGGCCGTGGCGCCTGACGGAGTTTGTCGGTGGGGACCGTTAGCGTCGTTTCTCATGAAGATCCTGCACACCTCGGACTGGCATGTCGGCCGCACGTTCCACGGCGTCGACCTGCTCGCAGATCAGGCAGCTGCGCTGAGTGCCATCGCGGATCTGGTTGCGGCGCAGAGCGTGGACGTCGTCGTCGTGCCGGGAGACATCTACGATCGTGCGGTTCCCAGTGCCGACGCGGTGCTCGTGTGCAACCGTGGTCTCGAGGCCATCCGAGCAGCAGGCGCGGTCATCGTCGCCACCTCGGGCAATCACGACTCGCCCGCGAGGCTCGGTGCAGGCGCGGCCTTCGCCAAGGCGGGCGGCCTGCATCTCATGACGCGCGTGGCCGACGTCGGAACCCCTGTCGTCATCGACGACGAGTTCGGTCCCGTTGCGTTCTACGGCATTCCGTATCTCGAACCCGACACCACCCGCGCCGAACTCGACATCCCGTCGGCGCGTTCACACGCAGAAGTGTTGACTGCGGCCATGAATCGTGTCACCGCCGACCTCGAAGCACGTCGCGCGTCGCGGCCGGCCAGGTCTGTCGTTCTCGCGCATGCCTTCGTCGTCGGTGGTGAGTCGACGGGATCCGAGCGATCGATCTCCGTAGGCGGAGTCGAGACTGCACCTGCGTCCGCGTTCGACGGCGTCGACTATGTGGCGTTGGGGCACTTGCACTCTCCGCAGACCCTCACCGAGCGGGTTCGGTACTCGGGTTCGCCGCTTCCGTACTCCTTCGGCGAGCGCAGCCACCGCAAGGCCGTGTGGATCGTAGACCTCGATGCAGACGGTCTCGCGTCGGTCGAGCGGATCGACCTGCCCGTCGTCCGCGGACTCAGCCAGATCGAGGGGACGGTCGACGAGCTCCTTGCAAGCGACAGGTTCACCGACGCAGAGGACCACTACGTGTCGGCTGTCCTTACCGATGCCGTGCGGCCCATCGACGCCATGCGAACCCTGCGTACGCGCTTCCCGCATGCCATCCATCTCGAATGGAACCGTCCGGCAGGGGATCCCGAAGTTCGCTACTCCGACCGCGTGCGTGGCCGCAGTGACAGCGAGATCATGGCGTCGTTCGTCACCGACATGCGTGGCGCTCCTGCCGCATCCGAGGTCCTTCTGTTGGAGCGCGCGCTGGCGCACGTGCAGCGCGACGAGGTCGCCGCGGACAGCGGGACCGAGCACGCGGCCGGATACGTCGAGCCCGCCAGAAAGTCCGCATGACGAGGCGGTGTGCGTGAGACTGCACAGGCTCGAGATTGCAGCGTTCGGACCGTTCGCGCGCAGTGAGTCGGTGGATTTCGACGCGCTCGGCGCCGACGGGCTGTTTCTTCTTCACGGGCAAACGGGTGCTGGCAAGACCACCGTTCTCGACGCAGTCGCCTTCGCTCTGTACGGCACCGTGCCCGGTGCACGCAGGGAAGGTAAACGGCTGCTGTCCGACCACGCAGAGCCCGGCGCGGTTCCCACTGTCGCGCTCGAAGCCACCCTGGGTGGCCGGCGGGTACGCATCGTCCGCAGTCCGGAATACCAGCGGCCCAAGAAGCGTGGCGTCGGCACCACGAAGCAGAACGCCAAGGCGTCACTGACGTGGCTCGACGGTGAGGGACAGAACCTCACGCGGCTCGACGAGATCGGCGATGCCGTGGGTGCTGCGCTCGGAATGAGCGCGGATCAGTTCTTTCAGGTCGTGCTTCTACCTCAGGGCGAGTTCGCGAGGTTCCTCCGCGCAGACAGCGACGAGCGCGGCACTCTGCTCGAGCGGTTGTTCGATACCGCTCGGTTCGGCGACATCGAGGAGTGGTTCGCCGAAGCCCGGCGAGCCAGCTCTGCGGCGCTGGAGTCGAGCCGTATCGCGATCGACAAATTGCTCGGCCAGATCTCCACGGCGTCCGGCGAGGCCGAGCAGCTCGACCGCCCGCCGGTCGAGTGGGCCACCGACGTACTGGATGCAGCGCGCACGGCGTCCGCCGCCTCTGCGTCGGCATTGTCC